>JAHZBJ010000016.1:2189-23930 GCA_019423445.1 Oscillospiraceae bacterium | reverse complement strand
GAGAGAAGATTCTGCAAAACGCAAGCTTGTGCGCCGCTCTCTGTCCGTGAGAGAAGGAACGCGGAATCGCCAGTTTCTGCCCCGCGCCCTGAGAATATCGCCTGGGACTTGCAGGGCGGCGGGAATGGCACACCAGCTGATGAAGGCCGAAGGCGGGATAAACTGTCTGCCTGGGGGCGTCACGCGGGTTTGAAAACGGCTTTTTTTCCCCTGGAAGGTTTTTCTCCCCGAAATCCCTTGCCAAACCGGGGAAATGTTGTCATAATATAGGTACCAAATTCTTACACTGTACCGGGGGCCCCAGCGCCCCATTTTTATGCCGCGCCGGATCGTCAGGGAAGGGAGGCTTCCGGGAAAATGGAGAAGCGATGCGCCGTCCTGCTGGCGGCGGGAGAGGGCAAGCGTATGGGCGGAGGCCGTTCCAAGGTTCTGTGCCAGGTGCTCTTCCGTCCCCTCATCGGCTGGGTATATGAAAACTGCGCCGGCGCCGGTGTCACCGACATCTGCGCCGTGGTGGGAAAGAATTCCGAGGACGTTCTCCGGGAACTGCCCCAGGGGACCCATACTGCCTTCCAGGAACAGCGCCTGGGCACCGGACACGCGGTGCTCTGCGCCCGGAGCTTTCTGGAAGAGCGGCGGGACTGGGACGTGCTGGTTGCCAACGGGGACGCTCCTTTTTTGTTCCCGGAAGTGATCCGTGACGCCTGGGAGGCCCACCGGACCGGAGGGAATGCCGTGACGGTGATCAGCGCCCGGGTGGAGGATCCCACCGGCTACGGCCGGATCCTCCGGCAGGGGGATGAGGTCCTGGGGATTGTGGAGGAGCGGGACGCCACCTCCGCCCAGAAGGAGATCCGGGAGATCAACGCCGGCTGCTACTGGTTCCGTGGGGCGGATCTTCTGGAGGCCCTGGAGGAACTGAACCCCCAGAACGCCCAGGGGGAGCTTTATCTTACCGACACCCTGGAGATCCTCCGGCGCAAGGGCCGCCGGGCAGGAGCCTGGGACGCAGGGGACCCCCGGGTGGTGCTGGGGGCCAACGACCGGCGGCAGCTGGCGGAACTGAACGCCATCGCCCGGGAGATGGTCTTTGACCGCCTCTACAAGGAAGGGGTGGATATCCCCGTCACCGACGGAGTGATGGTGGATCCCCGGGCCCGTATCGCACCCGGGACCCAGATCCTCCCCGGCACCGTGATCCGGGGCGCCACCACTGTGGGGCGGGACTCGGTTATCGGCCCCAACTCCTGGCTGGAGGATTCCGTCCTGGGGGATGGCTGTGTCATTCAGGCCAGCTACATCCTGGGTTCGGAGCTGGGGGACGGGGTGCAGATCGGCCCCTTTTCCCGAATCCGGCCGGGGAGCAGCATCGGCGCCGGGTGTAAGATCGGCAACTTTGTGGAGGTCAAGAATTCGGCCCTGGGCCCGGGCACCAAGTCTGCCCACCTTACCTATATCGGGGACGCCGATGTGGGGGCGGGGGTGAACTTCGGCTGCGGGGTCTGCATCGCCAACTACGATGGGGTCAAAAAGCACCGCACCACCGTGGGAGACGGGTGCTTCCTGGGCTGCAACACCAACCTGGTGGCCCCGGTGAAGCTGGGGGACGGCGCCTATACCGCCGCCGGCACCACCGTCACCCAGGATGTGCCGGAGGATGCCCTCTGCATCGGGCGGCCCCGCCAGACGGTACTCCCGGACCGGGCGAAAAAATACCGGAAACAGTAACAAGGCTCCAAAGCGCCCCAGGGCGCTGGAATATAAAACGAGCGGATTTCATCAGAGAGGAACGAGAGAAATGAATATTCACGGCAAGGACATCAAAATCTTCACCGCCAACTCCAACCCCAAGGTTGCGCGGGAGATCGCGCAGGCCCTGGGCCTGCCCCTGGGCAAAAGCACCGTCACCAGCTTCTCCGACGGGGAGATCTCCGTCTCCATCGAGGAGACGGTCCGTGGCTCCGATGTGTTTGTGGTCCAGTCCACCTGCGGCCCGGTGAACAACAACCTTATGGAGCTGCTTATCATGATCGACGCCTTCAAGCGGGCTTCCGCCGGCCGGATCACCGCCGTTATCCCCTACTACGGCTACGCCCGCCAGGACCGCAAGGCCAAGGCCCGTGATCCCATTTCCGCCAAGCTCTGCGCCGACCTCATCAGCGCCGCCGGCGCCGACCGGGTCCTCACCATGGACCTTCACGCCGCCCAGATCCAGGGCTTCTTCAACATCCCGGTGGACCACCTGCTAGGAGTGCCCATTCTGGCCCCCTACTTCGTGGAAAAGGCCAAGCACATGGACCCCGACAAGATGGTGGTGGTCTCTCCCGACCTGGGCAGCGTCACCCGGGCCCGGAAGTTCGCCGAGCGTCTGGGGGCTCCCTTGGCCATTGTGGATAAGCGCCGTCCCCGGGCCAATGTCTGCGAAGTGATGAACATCATCGGCGAGGTAAAGGGGAAAGCGGCTTTCCTGGTGGACGACATGGTGGACACCGCCGGCAGCATCTGCAACGCCGCCCAGGCTCTGATGGACTTCGGCGCCACCGAGGTTTACGCCTGCGCCACCCACGGCGTCCTCTCCGGCCCCGCTCTGGAGCGGATCAAGAACAGCTGCATCAAGGAGATGGTCCTTCTGGACACCATCCCCGAGAAGGAAGGCGCCAAGGAGGCCCGGATCACTATGCTCCCTGTGGCTCCTGTCTTTGCTGAGGCCATCGGCCGCATCTACGAAGACAAGCCGGTTTCTCCCCTCTTTATCTGATCTTACCGTTTGCTTCGCAAAACCGCGAAATTTGTCCCATTTAAACGAAACGCGCCGGCAGGGTGGGGGTCTTCCCCATCCTGCCCGCTGCCGGTTTGCCCGGCTGGAGGAAAAAACATGAGCACCCTGGAGGAACTGTTCCAAAAGATCGCCGCCGGCAGGGCCCCCGCCCCCGCTGGTCCGGTGGAGTATATTATCGTGGGGCTGGGGAACCCCGGCCGCAAATATGACGGTACCCGGCACAACACTGGTTTTATGGCCCTGGACACCCTGGCGGGTAAGCTGGGGGTCCGGGTGGAAACCCTGCGGTTCAAATCCCTTTGCGGGGATGCCGTCATCGGGGGAAAGCGGGTGCTGCTGATGAAGCCCGGCACCTACATGAACCTCAGCGGCCAGGCGGTCCAGGAGGCGGCGGCTTACCACAAGGTGCCCATGGACCGGGTGTTGGTTCTGATGGACGACGTGAGCCTGCCGGTGGGGGCCCTTAGGATCCGGAAAAAAGGCAGCGACGGCGGGCATAATGGAATCAAGAATATCATATATCTCACCGGGCGGGACGACTTCCCCCGGGTGAAGATCGGAGTGGGGGAGAAGCCCCATCCTGACTACGATCTGGCCGACTGGGTGCTGGGGAAGTTCAGCTCCCAGGACATGGAGCTTCTCCAGGAGGTGTGGAAGGACATTCCCGCCATTGCCTCCCTCTTTGTGGAGGGGAAGCTGGATCAGGCCATGAATCTCTATAACCGCAGCGGTCCCAAAAGGGAGTGATCTGCCAGGGGCCGATTCCCTGGCAGGGGAAAGCAGCATCGCCGGAGGTAAGCTATGATAGATTCCCTGATTACATCCTGGGAGGAATACCGCCGTGTAGCGGCGGCCCTCCGGGAGGGGCGGCAGCCGGTGCTCCTCACCGGCGGCGCCCAGATCCACAAGGCCCAGTTCCTTTCCGCCCTTGCCCGGGATCTGGGCATGGGCGCTTTGGTGCTGACCCAGGACGAGCAGTCCGCCGTCCGCCTCTGCGAGGATCTGAACCTCTTCGCCGGGGAGCAGCTGGCCTGGCATTACCCTGAGCGGGAGCTGACCCTGGGGGAGGTAGAAGGGATCAGCCGGGAGTACGAGCATCTCCGCCTGGCGGTGCTGGGACGGCTCCAGCGGGAACCGGGTACCATCGCCGTAGCCTCCGCCGCCGCGGCGGTGCAGCCGGTGATCCCACCGGAGATCCTTCGGGAGAGCACCTTCTCCCTGGCTCCGGGGCAGGAGCTTCCCCAGGACCAGCTGGTGAGCCGCCTGCTGGCGGCGGGGTATGCCCGGAGCTACCAGGTGGAAGGGGTGTGCCAGTTCGCCGTCCGGGGGGGCATTCTGGATTTCTGGCCCCCGGACCAGCCTCAGCCTGTCCGGCTGGAGTTCTGGGGGGACGAGATCGACACCATGGCTGCCTTCTCCGCCGAGACCCAGCGCCGGGATGAGAACCTGGAGGGGATCACCGTTCCCCCTGCCCGGGAGGTCCTTTATACTCCCCAGGGCCTGGCGGAGCTGCTGAAAAAGCACCTGGCCAGCCTCACTCCCAAACAGCGTGAGGCGGGAGGGGCCCTTCTGGAGCGGGATATCGCCCGGCTGGAGGAAGGGCTGGATCTGGCCTGTGCCGACCGGTACATTCCCCTGATCTATCCCAAGACGGCTTCCCTTCTCAGCTACCTCCCCGGCCGGTTCCTGGCGGTGAGCGAGGGGGCAGCGGTGCGGGAGAGCCTCCTTCACAGCCGCTGGATGGAGGACGAGGACATCAAGGCCCTCCTGGAACAGGGGGGGCTGACCCGCCTGGCGGGACGGTTCTCCATGGGTTGGGAGGAGGTCCAGGGGCTGCTGGAAAAGGAGCCCTCCATCCTTCTGGACAGTTTCCCCCGGAATTATCCCGGCCAGAGGCTGGGAGAGCTGGTGGACATCCAGGCCAACACCCTTTCGGTGTGGGGAGGACAGCTGGATCCCCTTCTGGAGGATCTGGGCCACTACCTGGAGGAGAACTACTGCGTCTACGTCTTCGGAGGGACCCGCCGGGGCGCCCTGGCCCTGGCCGCGGACCTGGAGAAACACGGTCTTCCCGCCCGGTACCTGGAGGAACCGGGGGAGCTTTCCCCGGGGAAGGTGCTGGTCTGCCAAGGGGGATTTTCGGCTGGGTTCGAGTATCCGGCCCTGAAACTGGCGGCCATCTCCTACGGCCGGGGGGCCCAGTCCCTGGAGAAGCGCCGGAAGGCCCGGCCCAGGAAGGGCCAGGGGAAGGCCATTCAGGACATCGCCGACCTGACCCCCGGGGATTATGTGGTCCATGTGGCCCACGGCATCGGGGTTTTTGAAGGGATCATCAAAAAAGAGGTCCAGGGTGTGGTGAAGGACTACATCAAGATCCGCTACGCCGGGACCGACACCCTCTTTGTCCCGGTGACCCAGCTGGACCTGGTGACCAAGTACATCGGGGGCCGGGAGGACGCAAATGTCCGCCTGAACAAACTCAATTCCGACGTCTGGAACAAGACCCGGCAGCGGGTAAAGAAGGCAGTTTCGGACATGGCCAAGGAGCTGATCCAGCTCTATGCCAAGCGCCTCTCTTCCAAGGGGTTTGCCTTCTCCCCCGACAGCGACTGGCAGCGGGAGTTTGAGCAGCGGTTTGAGTATGACGAGACCGACGACCAGCTCCGGTGCATCGCCGAGATCAAGGCGGATATGGAGCGGCCCCATCCCATGGACCGCCTCCTCTGCGGGGATGTGGGCTTCGGCAAGACCGAAGTGGCCCTCCGGGCGGTGTTTAAGTGCGTCCTGGACGGCAAGCAGTGCGCCGTTATGGTTCCTACCACCATCCTGGCCTGGCAGCACTACCAGACCTTTCTCCGCCGGCTGGAGGGGTATCCCGTCACCGTGGAACTCCTCTCCCGGTTCCGCACCCCCAAGCAGCAGCGGGAGATTCTCCAAAAGCTCCGGGAGGGGCGCATCGATGTGGTGGTGGGGACCCACAAGCTGGTCCAGAAGGATGTGGAGTTCAAGGACCTGGGGCTCTGCATCATCGACGAGGAACAGCGGTTCGGGGTGGCCCACAAGGAGCGGTTTAAGGAGCTCCGGGCCAGCGTGGACATGCTCACCCTCTCCGCCACCCCCATCCCCCGGACCCTGAACATGGCCATGAGCGGCATCCGGGACATGAGCGTCATTGAGGAGGCCCCCCAGGACCGGCACCCCGTCCAGACCTACGTTCTGGAGTACAGCGAGCCTATTATCCTGGAGGCCATCCGCAAGGAGCTGCGCCGGGGAGGACAGGTTTTTTACCTCCACAACCGGGTGGACTCCATTCAGAGCTGCGCCGCCAGGCTGGCGGAACACCTCCCCGGGGCGGTGATCCGCACCGCCCACGGCAAGATGGGGGAGGATGAGCTCTCGGAGATCTGGCGGCAGCTCCTGGACCGGGAGATTGATATCCTGGTTTGCACCACCATCATCGAGGCTGGCATCGACGTCCCCAACTGCAACACCCTTATCATCGAGGACGCCGACTATATGGGGCTCTCTCAGCTCTATCAGCTCCGGGGACGGGTGGGACGCAGCACCCGCCGGGCCTACGCCTACTTCACTTTCCGCCGGGGCCGGGTCCTCACCGAGGTGGGAGAGAAGCGCCTGGAGGCCATCCGGGAGTTTACCGCCTTCGGCTCGGGGTTCCGCATCGCCATGCGGGACCTGGAGATCCGGGGAGCCGGGGACATCCTGGGGAGCCAGCAGCACGGCCACATGGAGGCGGTGGGCTACGACCTGTACCTGAAGCTTTTGGGAGAGGCCATCAGCGAGGAGAAGGGGGAACCGGTGAAGAAGTCCGGGGAGTGCCTGGTGGATATCCAGATCGAGGCACACATCCCGGAAAGCTACATCTCCCAGCTGAGCCAGCGTATCGACATCTACAAGAAAATCGCCTGCGTCTACACCCAGGAGGACTACATGGACACCATGGACGAACTCATCGACCGGTTTGGGGACCCGCCCCCGGCGGTGGTGGGGCTTCTGGACGTGGCCCTGGTGCGGAACGGCGCCGCCCGGCTGGGGATCCGGGAGATCACCCAGCGGGGACCCAACCTCCTTTTCTACACCGACGCCCCGGACATGGAGGGGATCATCGCCCTCACCCAGGCCATGAAGGGCCGGGTGATGCTCAGCGGCGGGGCGAAGCCTTACTTCACCGTCCGGCCCCAGAAGGGCCAGCCCCCCCTGGATGTGATCCGGGAGGTTATCTCTGTCATGGAGCAGGCTGCTCCACCGGAGGGCTGAAACAACTCAAGAACAGAGAAAAGCGCCTGGGACGAAAGCCCCGGGCGCTTTTGGCGAAAGTTTTTCCACAGCTGCTGAGTTCTCCGGTGGAATTCCTTGGTTCCCGATGCAAGAGGGGGTGAAAAAGCCGGAACCATTGGAAGACTGGGTTTGACGGAGCTTTCGGCTTGTGGTACACTGAAGTTGAAAGCCGGGGACACCCCAAGGCCGCAGAAGAAAGGAGCCCTGTCATGAAAGAACTCATTCGCCGCAGCCAGGAATACATCCGATCCATGACAATTTGGAACATGGGGGTGCTGAAGGTCTGCCTTGTGGCTATGGGGGCGCTTTTGGGGATGCTTACCCCAGCCGCTGCCCGAAAGAGAGGGTCGGCGCTGGCCCTGTTGGTGTTTGTCCCCGCCTATCTCTGGGCGGTGGGGTCCTTCCTCCGCTTCCTTTGGAAGAAGGAGGACTAAACTGCCGTCAGATCCCTTCAGATGTGAGGGAGCGTCCAGGGGGAGGCCGCTATCCACTTCCTCCCTGGAATTTTCCCATGGTTACAAGGCCCCGAAACCGGATTCCCGGTTTCGGGGCCTTGTAAATGGCATTGGAAGTGGCGTGAAAAATTATTGCGCCGGGGAATCAGCCTCGGCCTTCTTTTTGCTCCGGATCCGGGAGAATACGTAGAAGGCCAGGCACATGGAGATGATTTCCGCCACCGTCTGGGAAGCCACCAGACCGGTGGTGTGGCAGAGGCTGTCCATGAGGAACATAATGGGGATGTAGATCACCAGCTGCCGCAGGGTGGAGATAAAGAGGGTGGCTCTGCCTTCTCCCATGGCCTGGAGGGTGTAGGTGGTGTGGAAGCAGAGGAAGGCGAAGGGGGAAGCAAGGCACCGCAGCCGGAGGAAGGAGGTGCCGTAGGCCACCGTCTCCAGAGCGGCGGCAGCGTCGTTGGTGCTGACGCTGATGAAGAGCTGGATCACCCCGCCGGCGAAGAGCTCGTAGAACAGGATGCTGGCCCCGGCGACGATGAGCCCCCAGACCCGGGCGGTGCGGATTACCGAATCCATCCGCTCGTGGTTCCCGGCGGAGTAGTTGTAGGAGATCAGGGGCATGACGCCCTGGCAGAGGCCCACCCCGGTATTCAGGGGGATCCGCTCTGCCTTCAAAACGATGCCGATGGCCGCCACCTGGAAGTCCCCGTAGGCGGACATCAGGGCGTTGAGGGTAACGTTGGTCAGGTCGTAGAAGAGAATGGTAAGGGCGGAGGGGAGACCCACCGACAGCACCGAGAGGATGTTTTTCCGGTCCGGCAGTCCCTTGGCGGGGTTCAGGGAGAGGACGGTTTTGTCCCTGAGCCCCAGGATGATCCAGACAAAATAGAGGGTGGCGATGAGGTTGGAGAGCATGGTGGCCACAGCGGCGCCAATGACCTCCTGGCCCTTGGGGAGGATGACGAACATGAAAAGCGGGTCCAGGGCAATGTTCAGCACTGCCCCCAGGCCCAGGCCTACGCTGGCCTGGCGGGAATAACCCACGTTCCGCACCAGGTGGGCCAGGGTGGCGGAGAGGACGGTGGGCACCCCGCCCAGCACCAGGATCCACAGCATGTACTGCTGGGCAAAACCGATGGTGTCAGGGGAGGCTCCTACCGCGTAGAGGATGGGGTCCAGGAAGAGGAACACCCCCAGGGAGAAGAGAGCCGAAACAACGATGGCGGCGTAGAAGCTGAAGACGCAGACCTTGCGGGCCTGCTCCTCCTGCCGGGCTCCCAGCAGCCGGGAGATGAGGCTGCCGCCGCCGATGCCGAACAGGTTGGCGAAGGCGGTGGTCATGGAAAAGATGGGATATACCAGGGCCACGGCGGCGATCATATGGGGATTGCCGGTGCGCCCCACGAAGAAGGAGTCCGCCAGGTTGTAGACCAGGGTAATCAGCTGGCTGATAATGGTGGGGACAGCCAGGGTGATAATGGCCTTAGGGACCGGGGCGGTTTCGAATATGGCCCGCTTCTGCGGGTCCATGGCTTTGGTGGACATAGATAGTAACCTCTTTCCCTTATGAATCAAATCAATGGTATCATACACTCTCAACCAGGTTTAAAGTCAAGACTGCACTGAAAGGGAGAGAGCCTGGCAATAAGCTTCTCAGTCGTCTTTCACAATTGGGAAGGGAAAGGGAAAGGAGCAGGGGGCGCCAGGGGCAGAGGCATTGTGGAATCCCATTCCGGCGTGAAGGGGAATCAGGCGGAGGGGTTTTCTTTCTCCAGCTCCCGCTCAAAGATGGAATATTTCCAGTCGTCGGTCCCGGAGATAAGCCGCCACCCCTGGCGGCCGTATTCGTTGAGCTTTTCGATATACCGCTCCAACTTGACATGGACGTTGAAGGAGGGCTCGGCGCTTAGATCTGCGGCCATATATTCGTACTGCTTCATGGTGGAAAGGCTCCTTTCTGTTTTGGAATGAGAACATCCGGGGCGCATCTATCTTTGTCAGGGCGGGGAGGATGCCTCACGGCCGTGATATCACACCCCTCAGCCCCTGTAAAGACAAAGGGAGTCCCCACCGGCTGGCAGGGACTCTCTGAAAAAGCAGCACTTATTCTGGACAGGCGGGGCTCTCCTGCACCGGCAGCCACACTTCCCGGTAGCGGGTATAGCACTCCCGCTTGTTGAAGGAGAGAAAGGTCCGGGAGATAGGGGACCCGGCCACCTGGGCGGGGTGTTCTTCCAAATAGGCCAGAAGGGGGGCCAGGCAGATGAGAGGCTGAAACTGTTCCTCCCCCTCCTCCCAGGTGATGGTGCGCAGGCAGGGACAGGGGGGACAGAACTCCGCGAAGGTCAGATCCAGCCCCAGCTCCTCCGCCTGGTCTGCAAAGACCCCCAGAGCTGAGGTTGCCTGGGTCCGCCCGGCCTGGAGGGCCTCCCAGTCGTTGCTGTGGGTGGTAAAGACCAGGGGTGTGTGCCGGGCCCACTGGCTGAACACCTTCTCCTGTTCCCGGTCCAGGAGGAATTCCCCGTCCCGGATAAAGGGGAAGCGGTAGAGGGCGGGACGCACTCCGGGACGGACCTCCCCCAGGCTGGCCCGGGCCTCGCCGATAAGGGTTCGGGTCTCCCGGAGGTTTTGCAGGAGCAGTTCTTTCCAGCGGATCTCCCGCTCCAGGGACTTCTCCCGGAGGGCGTACTGTTCCGTCACCTCCCCAGGGTCGGCGGCGTTGAGGAGGTCGGCGGTCTCAGAGGTGGAAAAGCCCAGGTTATGGTATCCACGGGCCCGGAGAAGGGCGGTGAGGTCCAGGTGCTGGTAGGTGCGGTAGGCGCCGTCCCCCTCCCCCCGCCGGGGCCGGAGGATCCCCTCCCGTTCGTAGAGGCGTACCCCCTCCGGGGACATTCCCAGGAGCCGCGCGATGGTACCGATCCGGAAGTTCAAAAGCCCTCCTCCTTTCCCAGGTCAGAAAAAGCGCCCGGCAACGAAACGGGTTTCGCTGCCGGGCGTTCTTCAAAACAAAGCCGCGTTCAGCCGCGCTTATTTCGCGGGAGCATTGCTCACAGCGAACTTGGCGGGGTTGATCTTGATGCCAGGGCCCATGGTGGTGGCCACGGTGCAGGAACGGATATACTGGCCCTTGGAGGCGGCGGGCTTGGCCTTGATGATGGCCCCCATCAGGGTGTCAAAGTTCTCCTGGAGCTTCTCAGCGCCGAAGGAAACTTTGCCCACAGGGCAGTGGATGATGTTGGTCTTATCCAGGCGGTACTCGATCTTACCGGCCTTGGCCTCGGTGACGGCACGGGCAGCGTCGGGGGTGACGGTGCCGGCCTTGGGGTTGGGCATCAGGCCGCGGGGACCCAGGACCTTACCGAGACGGCCAACCACACCCATCATGTCGGGGGTGGCGATAACCACGTCGAAGTCCATCCAGTTCTCGTTCATGATCTTGTGCATGTACTCTTCGCCGCCCACATACTCAGCGCCGGCTTCCTCGGCAGCCTTGGCAGCGTCGCCCTTGGCGAACACCATGACCCGGACTTTCTTACCGGTGCCGTTGGGCAGGACCACGGCGCCGCGGACCTGCTGGTCGGCGTGACGGCTGTCCACGCCCAGACGGACATGGACCTCAACGGTCTCGTCAAACTTGGCCTTACCGGTCTTGGTGCAGAGCTCAATGGCCTCAGGGATATCATAAAGAGCGGTGCTGTCAATGAGCTTCCGGCTCTCCACATATTTCTTACCGTGTTTCATAATCGTTTATTCTCCTCCTACCAAGTGGTATATAACGGATTTGCTCCTCCCACGGGAGAGCCTGATCAGTCAACAACCTCGACGCCCATGCTGCGGCAGGTGCCGGCCACCATGCTCATAGCGGCCTCCAGGCTGCCGGCGTTCAGGTCGGGCATCTTGGTCTCGGCGATCTTCTTGACCTGCTCCTTGGTGATCTTGCCAACCTTGGTCTTGTTGGGGACGCCGGAAGCGCTCTCCAGGCCCAGGGCCTTCTTGATGAGGACGGCCGCCGGGGGGGTCTTGGTGACAAAGGAGAAGGAGCGGTCAGCGTAGACGGTGATCACCACAGGGATGATAAGGCCCACGTCGTTCTTGGTGCGCTCGTTGAACTCCTTGGTGAAGGCCATGATGTTGACGCCATGCTGGCCCAGGGCGGGACCTACCGGGGGGGCAGGAGTCGCCTTGCCGGCGGGGATCTGAAGTTTGATGTAGCCAACTACTTTCTGTGCCATGAAAAAATGCACCTCCAAAAAAGTGGTAATTCTTAACGGGCGGCGGCGCCAGGGCCCAAGGCCGGGCCGCCCCCTCCCACAGCGCGTTCCCCGGCCCGAGGGGGGCCGGCGCGCCTTGTTTCCCGCCATCCGGCGGGGGATGTTCCTTTGAGATCCCGGATCAGTTCAGGGGCTGAACCTGAGTCAGCTCCAGTTCCACCGGGACTTCCTTGCCCATCATGGAGACGGTGACCCGGACCAGATTCTTGTCCAGGTCGATGGAATCCACAATGCCCACGAAGCCTTCCATATAGCCGCCGGAGACCATAACGTTGTCTCCCACGGCGTAGTTGACCTCGGTGCTCCGGGTCTCCACTCCGAAGCGGGCCACTTCCTCCTCAGTCAGGGGGACGGGCTTGGAGCCGGGGCCCACGAAGCCGGTGACGCCGCGGATATTCCGGACCACGTACCAGCTGTCGTCGGTCATGATCATCTTCACCAGAACGTAGCTGGGGAAGAGCTTGCGCTCCACCTCCCGCTTCTGGTTATCCTTGATCTCGGTCACCGTTTCGGTGGGGATTTTCACCTCGTAGATCAGGTCATGAAGCTGGCGGTTTTCCACCGCGTTGACGATGCTGTCCGCCACCTTGTTCTCATAACCGGAATAGGTATGGACCACATACCATTTTGCTTCTTCCGCCACGGAAGGCCCTCCCTTCTGACTTTAAAATCCGCCGGAAAGCCGGACGGTCAGTTGCCGCCCAGGGCAAAGCGGACGATCAGGCCCAGGATGGAATCCAGTCCGCCGATAAAGATGGCAGAGATGGCCAGGGCGATGAGGACCACGCCGGTGTTGTTGAGGATCTGCTTTTTGCTGGGCCAGACGACCTTCTTCAGCTCGCCCTTCATGTCCCGGAAGGAGCGGGAGATCCTGGCGAAGAAGCCGGGCTTCTTTTCGGTATCTGCCATGGTGCTCCTCCTCTTCCTTACTTGGTTTCCTTATGAACGGTGTGCTTGCGGCAGAAGCGGCAGTACTTGTTCATTTCCAGCCGGTCGGGGTCGTTCTTCTTGTTTTTAGTGGTATTGTAGTTGCGCTGCTTGCACTCGGTGCAGGCCAGGGTAATCTTTACTCGCATATCGGCACCTCCTGATATGGATTTAGTTTGCCTCCCTCTTTCCTGATGAAAGGGATTTTCTGGACGTCCGTGCCTGGGGACAACAGGCGTTTGGGCGCACAAAAAAAGAACCCTCTCCGAGAGGTAATCCAACTATACCATAATTCACTGGGGCTTGTCAAGGTTTTTTGCCTTTATAAGAACACCTTCTGGGCATCGGCGGGGCTGCCCCGGCCGGTGTGCAGTTTGCTTCCGTCCGGGACCTGGGTAAATTTGTCCATGCTTTCCGCCGCCTTCTGAATCCCAGGCGATCTGTTCAGTGAGCGGGGTACAATTTTCCAATTTGAAGAATCATCTCTTGAGGACGAAAAAACTGTTCTTTTTTCTCCAAACATGATACAATACTATAAATGTCGAAATGCGGCGAAGGGAGGCGGAACCATGGCGGTGGACCAGGAAGAGCGGGAAAAGGAAAAAGAAGGCGTGAAGGACGCGCCGCAGCCGGATGCCCCGGCGGAGGCAGCCTCTGCGCCGGAGAGCGCCGGGAAAACCCGGCCCCGGGAGAAGTCCCAGCGGCTGGCCACAGCGGGGCCTTTCCGTGGAAAGAAACCCGGGAAGCTATTGGGAGGGAAGGGAAAAACCGCAAAAAAAGCGGCTCAAAAACCTTCCCCCAAGCCTGCCAAGGGGGTCAAACCCAGTCCGGTGCCCGCTTCCATGTGGCTGCTTCCCAGCTTTCGTCTCCCCTTTTCCACTCCTGGGGAGTTCGCCCGGTGGTTCCTGACGGGGATTAACTTCTGGGCGGTGGCGGCGGTGGCTGTCTGTGCCCTGGGGGGATGGCTCCTTCTGGGGTGGCTGGACCGGCCGGTGTACCGGGAGGCGGAGGCCGCCTTGGCAGGGGCCCAGGCCACTGCGGGACTCAGCTACACAGTGGAACGCACCGGGGAGGGTGAAGCAACCGTCACCGGAAGCTGGAACGCGGAGGAGGGCCAGGAGGCCCCGTCTCCAGAGCTGGCGGCGGCCCTCTGCGCCGCTCTCTCACCCCAGGAGATCTACGGCCATTCCAGCCATCTCTACTGGTCGGTGGCCCGGAGATTCTTCGATGGCGATCCTTACGACCTGACGGTGGTGCTGGTGGAAGATACCCCTCTGGAGAAGGACCAGGAGCCCTGGGAACCGGTGTTTACGGTCACTCTCCCGGCAGGGGAGGACCAGTGGCCGGAGCCGGAGTGCTCCGACCCGGACTTTGCGGCGGAGTTTCAGGAAGTTTACAGTCAGTATTGGCTCTTCGGCCAGGGCCGCCAGGAGGAAATGGGGCCGCCTCAGTCCGACCCCATTATTGAGGAGGGGGACCGTCCCCATGAGAGCCAGGACGAGGAAGAGGAAGCCCCGCCCCTCCCCGATTTGGGGGAGGAGGATCCTGAATCCGGGGAAGATCCTGACGGGGAGCAGGAAGAGGAATCCACAGACGAGCCTACAGAGGAGCCCGACGAGGAGCGCCCGGCCCTGTCTGAGGAGGAACTGGCAGAGCTTCCTCTGGTGGAGCGGCTGCTGGCCTGGGCTGGCGGGTACCGGGGCCTTACCTGGGAGGAGGCCTGGGAGAAGTTCTGGCAAGGGGACAGCGCCGGAGAGGCCGGCTGAGGTCCGAAAACATCTCGGAGATCAGTACAGAGATAAAAAGGGTGTGGACGCGGCAGCGTCCACACCCTTTTGTTTTGTCATAAGATTATTTCTGATTGCTGTTTTTGCGGCAGACCAGAGAAACCACAACGGCGGCAAGAGCCAGGAGGATTCCGGCCCCTAGGGCCAGGGCCACCGGCAGCTCGGACAAGGTCTGGCCTCCAGTGGTGACGGCGGCCAGGACATAAACCAGCAGCACAGCCGCCACAACTCCGCAGAGGGAGCGGAACAGCCGGAGGCCATATCCTTTTTCATTCATAGGTATTCTTCTCCTTCAAAGGGCCCCGGTCTACCAGCCGGGGCCCTCCTGTTTTTAGACGAGGTTCAAACCTCAGGGATATGGGGGGTCAGTTTTTGGGGGGCTCATCTTCTCCCTTCCCATGGTCCCCGGAAGCGGGGGGCGGAGTTTGGGGCTGGGCGCTTTGGGGATGCTGAGGATGCTGTGGATATCTCTGGAAGGAGCCGGGGCTGGTGGTAAAGGCGCTGTTGTGGGGGGCAGTGTTTCTGGGGGGGAGTCCCTTGGCTTCCCGGCGCTTCCGGGAGGCTTTGGCAGATGCCCGGACCAGAACCACAATGAGGATCACGATGATGGCCAGGAGAATCAGGCTGGGGCCCGCCTCAGCCAGGAGCAGGATGAAGTTCTGGACGCCGGTTACCATGCCGCTCATACCCCGGTCGAAGGCGTCAGACAGCTGCTCGCCGAAGTTCTGGGGCTTCTCCTGGATGGTCCGGTACTCCACCACCTCCTGCAGGGAGATGTTGAGGTAGGAGTAGGTCACCTGGCTGTCCATCCGCCGCAGGGAGGCGGTGAGGCTTTCGATCTGATACCGGACGTCGGAGAGGGCCGATTCCAGAGTGATCATATCCTCCAGGCTGGTGGCCTGGGACAGCAGCTCCAGCAGCCGCTCTTCCTGGATCTCCAGGGATTCCAGACGGGCCTGGGCGTCGTAGTAGCTGTCGGTAATGTCGTCCATGCTTTCGCTCTGGTTCAGGACATTGCAGAGGCTTCCCACCGAGGAGATAACCTCGTCCAGTTTCTCCGAGGGGATCCGGGCCTGGATGGAGGCGTACCGCTCCCGGTAATCCCCCTGGTATTCCAGGCTGTAACCGTCCTGGCTGGAGCTTTCGATGTACCCCCCGGCGGAGGACACCAGCTCTTCAATCTGCCGGAGGGCGGCGTCAAATTCCCGGGTCTCCAGTTCCATGGAGGCGTGGCGGATGATCTTGCGCTGGTCGGGGAGAACCGGGGTTGTGTCCCCGGTTTGCGTTTGCTCCGCTTCCGGGGCTTCGGCTACGGAATCCGAGGTGTACCATACCTCCCCGCCGGCGTCCATGGCCGCGGCAGAGGAGGAGGCAGCAGGGGCGGTCTGGGTGGACTCTTTGGACTTGTTGCCGGAGCTGCCTCCGCAGCCCAGAAGGAAGAGGGACATGGCAAGGGCGATGGCGGTAATCGCCGCCAAGGAGCGCAGCGTCTTTTTCATGATAGGACCTCCTTATCGTCAATCAGAGGGGAAACCTTCCAAAACCTGTCACATTACTAGTGTACTTTTTTTACCGGTTTATTGCAAGCCCCGGCACTGGACCCGGAAACCGACAAATCCGGCGGGGAGCAAGACCCCAAACAGGTCCCTGCCGGGAAAATCTCCTGCTTTGGGGCCTTTTCAGCTGGGATATTCATACATTGTTTATGGACATCGCCCCGGGAAGTGTGTATAATAAGGAACGTTCGGCAACACTACGAAAAAAGGCGCCGCCCAAGGGACGGCGCCGGATGGAGGAACGAAATGAAGATTCGCACAAGGATCATTGCACTTGGAATGGCCCTTGCCCTGGCGGTGGCCGGGGCCGGCTGCTCCAATGAGGACACCAGCTGGGTGGCCCAGGCCGGGGAGGATACCCTTCCTGCCGGAGTCTACCTGGTGGAGCTGATGATGGGTTACAACGATGCCGCCAGCCAGCTCTACGGGGAGGAGGATATCCTCAAGGGAACCATCGGGGATGTGCCCGCCCCCCAGTATATCACCGACTTCGCCAAGCTGGAGTCGGCCAAGCTGCTGGCCATCCGCCGGCAGTTCCAGGACCGGGGCCTGACCCTCAGCGACGAAGATAAGGAACAGGCCACCCAGTACACCGATTACCTCTACAGCATGGGGGAGGATTACTACACCGCCAACGGCGTTTC
The DNA here is from genome assembly GCA_019423445.1 of Oscillospiraceae bacterium. Taxonomy (GTDB): domain Bacteria; phylum Bacillota; class Clostridia; order Oscillospirales; family Ruminococcaceae; genus Angelakisella. The sequence goes on along the minus strand of JAHZBJ010000016.1, from coordinate 7,215 downwards.
CAAGGACTCGGTGCAGTACATCAACGACACCTCCATGATGAGCCTCAATGTCTTTAACGACATCTACGGCGAAGGCGGGGAAAAGGGCCTCACCAAAGACGAGCTGAAGCAGGCTTTCGCGGAGGAATACACCCGCAGCCAGTACATGCTCTTCCCCAAGGTGGACACCCTCACCGGAGCCGCCCTGGACGAGGAAGCCCTTGCCGCCAACAAGGAAAAGGCGGAGAGCTATCTGGCCCGGGCCCTGGCCGGGGAACACTTCCCTGACCTGGTCTATGAGCAGGCGGTGGAACAGAACGGCGACTCCGCCGGGGAGCAGATGGAGGACGACTCCTACGACGTCTACCTCCAGAACAACGCCGGGTTTTATCCTTCCGCCTACGAGACCGCTGTGATAGACGCCGAGGACAACGAAATCTTCACCGTGGAGGACGACTACTACATCTATCTGATCCGGAAGCTCCCCATCCTGGAAGCTGCCGACGAGGATATTGAGATGTATCTGGACGCCGTTCTCCAGGAGATGAAGTATGACGAGTACATGGAGACGGTGGAGGTCTGGGCCTCCGAGATGGATATCCGCTACAACACCGCCGCCCTGGCCGCCTACACTCCTGCCAAGCTGAAAATGACCGATGAGCAGATCGCCCCCAGCTCCAGCAGCTCCTCTGAGAGCAGCTCGGCCTCCTCCGAAAGCGCCTCTGCTTCTGAAAGCAGTTCCGCTTCCTCTGAGTCTGAGAGCGGAGCCTCCTCCGAAAGCAGTTCCGCTGCTTCCGAGAGCGAACCTGCTTCCGGCGAGAGCAGTTCCGAGGCCGCTTCCTCTGAGAGCGCGGCATCCTGACCTGGAACCCAAATAAAAAACGCCTCCCCAATGGAGGCGGAGAAAAAAGCGGCCCCGGAAAGGGGCCGCTTTTGCGTTTTCAAATAACCACCGCGCCGTAGCGCCGGGCGATCTCTTCCAGGCGCTGGGGAGGGATGATGGAACGGCTGTCCACAATGGCCCGCCCGTTGTAGAAGAAGAGGGCGCTGTCCAGGGCGTCCTCGTCATCGCTGAGGAAGTCGGCGGGGAGCATGGTGAGGTTTGCGTTGTTGAGGGAGATGTTGTAGCCGTCGTCGGCGGTCTGGAGTTGGATACAAAGGGCGTCCCAGCCCTCGTGCTCCATGGGGATGATATCCTCCGCCAGATCCCCCAGACAGGGGATGGGGGGAGAAAACTCCTCGTTGCCGTCCAGATAAAATACCTGCTCCTCGGTGGTGGCCCAGATCTCCTGGAGCTCCCGGTAATCCACCCGGGATACGGCACAGAGAGGCGCCGAAACCAGTGCCCGGGCAGCTGCTTCCGTCTGATCTTCTCCCGCCTCCAGAATGGACTGCCAGCAGGCGCCACGGGCTTTGAGACCGGCGGTGCGGATTTCGAAGAGACGGTCGGTCTCCGGCTGGGGCAGGGAACCGGTAAGGTTCCGGGTGATGGCAAGGAGGGGGATCCTGGCATAGGGGGCTACTTGTTCCAGGGGGTCCAGAATCACCCCGGCCACAGAGGAGTAAAAACCCAAAGCGGCTGTCCCCAGCTCCTGGAGGGTGATGAATGCGGAGAGGATATCGCCGCCTCCCAGAAGGCCCTCCCCTTCACCCTGAATCTCCAGGCTGACATAGACGGGGAGTCCGGCCGAGCGGGCCCCAAGGACCCCGGCCCGGGCCTGGAGAAGGCTTTTGGCCCGGTGGATCAGCACCGAGCCGGCGCCGCTCCGGGCAAGAGCTCCTGCGGCGGAGGAGTAGTGGGCGACACACTGGGCGAAAGGGATCTCCCCATAAGGTTCTATGGAGAAATCTCCTGCGGGGAGCACCCCGCAAAGCTCCGTCCCGGGGGAGGCCAGGTTTCTGGCCCGGGCCAGCTGTTCCCCGGCGGCAACAGCCCATTCCGGCTGGAAGAAATCTCCCTCAAAGGGGATGGGCACCAGAACCACCGGAGTTGCTCCGGTGGCCTGGATTCGGGGGCAGAAAGCTTCCTGGCCGGGACCAAGAAGAAAGCATAATCGGTCAGTTTCCATAGAGAAGAATATCACACTCCTAATTTAAGTCCGTGAGAGAAGATTCTGCGAAGCGAACCGTTCTGCCTCGCTCCCTGAGCATAACACATGGGATTCTGAAAGCGTCTTGTTGTTCAACCTGGGGCTCAAAGGGCGTGTCCTTTCCTGACCTGGGATTCAGAAACCCCTGTGATGGGGAAACCCTCGCCCTTCTCAGCCCAGGTGATTTGTTCAGGGAGCGGGGCGGAGACGGCGGCTCGTTCCTTCTCTCACGAATGTGAGAACCCGGTCTGCTGGGCTGTTTCTGAGCATATCACTTGGAATTTTGAAAGCGTCTTGTTGTTCAACCTGGGGCTCAAAGGGCGCGTCCTTTCCTGACCTGGGATTCAGAAACCCCTGTGATGGGAAAATCCGTGCCCTTCTCAGCCCAGGTAATTTGTTCAGGGAGCGGGGCAGAGACTAGCGACTCTGTGTTCCGTTCCTTACGGACCTAAAATCACATCAGCTCAGGGGCGGAGATTTTCAACAGGCCCAGGACGTTGGCGATGACAGTCCGGGTGGCGATGCACAGGGAAAGCCGGGCCTGCTGCAGGGAATCGTCCACACCCTTGCAGCGGCAGGTGTTGTAGAACTTGTGGAAGAGGGTGGCGATGTCATAGACATACCGGGTGAGCCGGGCGGGGTCGTAGTCCCGGGCGGTGTCGATGATCTCCTGGGGGAGCTGCCCCAGGCGGCGGATCAGTTCCCGCTCCTCAGGGGTGGCCAGGAGACAGAGCTCCTGCTCTCCCGCCTGCCGGGGGACGATCCCCTCGGCGGCCAGGTTCTTGAGGATGCTGCAGATCCGGGCGTGGGCGTACTGGACGTAGTAGACGGGGTTGTCGCTTTGCTCCTTCATGGCAAGGTCCAGGTCGAAGTCGAAGGTAGAGCCGGGCTCCCGCATATTAAAGAAGTACCGGGCGGCGTCGATGGGGATTTCCTCGGTGAGGTCCGCCAGGGTGATGGAACGGCCGCTGCGTTTGGACATCCGGTAGGGTTCTCCGTCTTTCATCAGGCGCACCAGCTGCATCAGGACGATGTCCAGCTTGTCCCCTGAAAGGCCGATGGCGTCCATGGCCCCTTTGAGCCGGGCCACGTGGCCGTGGTGGTCGGCGCCCCAGACGTTGATGACCCGCTGGAAGCCCCGGACGGCGAACTTGTTGTAGTGGTAGGCGATATCGGCGGCAAAGTAGGTGGGGATGCCGTTATGCCGCACCACCACCTCGTCCTTTTCTCCGCCGAACTGGGTGGCCCGGTACCAAACGGCGCCATCCTGCCGGTAGATGGCCCCCCGTTCCTCCAGCTTATGGATGACGTCGTTGATGGCGTCAGGGTGGAGCTGGCTCTCCCGGAACCAGACATCAAAGTCGATGCGGTAGGTGTGAAGGTCCCGTTTCAGGGCCTCGATGTTCTTGGGGAGGGCGTAGTCCACCAGGGCCTTTTTCCGCTCCTCCTCGGAGACGGACATGAGGCTGTCCCCGTGGAGGTCGGCGTAGGCTTTGGCGTGATCCCGGATGTCCTCCCCGTGGTAGCCGTCCTCGGGGAACTCCACGGCGTCCTCTCCCAGGAAAAGCTGCTGGTACCGCACCGAGAGGGACTTTCCGAACTTCTCGATCTGGTTGCCGGCGTCGTTGACGTAGAATTCACGGGTGGTGTCGTGGCCGGACCACTCCAGGGCCGCCGCCAGGACGTCCCCAATGGCGCCGCCCCGGGCGTTGCCCATGTGCATGGGGCCGGTGGGGTTGGCGGAAACAAATTCCACCATCACCTTTTCCCCTTTGCCGTAGTCGCTGCGGCCGTAGTCCGCCCCCTTCTGGAGGATCTCATCCACCTGGGCGGTGAACCAACAGGGTTCCATGAAGAAGTTGATAAAGCCGGGGCCCGCGGTCTCCACCCGCTGGATGGCGGTGCCGGTGAAGTCCATCCGGGCGGTGAGGGCTGCCGCCAGTTTCTGGGGGGCCATCCGGAATACCCGGGCGTTGGCCATAGCGGCGTTGGTGGCGAAATCCCCCTTGGTGGTATCCCCGGGGACCTCCACCGAGAAGTCGGCGGGTTCACCGGCGGGGAGTTCCCCGGCCTCCTGGGCGGCCCGGAAGGCCTCCCGGATCAGAGCGCGGATCTGCTCCTGGGTTTGGACGGCTGTGCTGATCATATGGTTTTGGCTCCTTTTATTTTAAACTTCTGTTTTCCTCAGTTGGGAGTGACCGAGACAGTCACCTGGTGTTCGCTGGTGAGGGCGGTGTTGAGATCCAGGGAATAGCCGAAGGAGAGGCTGCCGCCGTTGTCGTCCAGGGTGCTCTGGATGTGGCTGCAGGAGACCCCGATGATCATGCTGCCGAAGCCCAGGTCGTAGCTGCACTGGTGGCGCTTCCCCTCCTCAATGATGAGCTGGGTGTGGACGCTGCCGGTGCGGGTCATGGTGACCCGGCCCTGTTCGCAGGTGAGGGTGGTTCTGGCTCCCTCGAAGCCGGTGGCCTCGCTCTCCTCGTAGGAGATGACGTAGCCGCCCCGGCGGCGGGCGAAGAAGCCGGTGGTCATCAGCTCCACGACGTCGCTGTCTCCGTCAGCGGACTGGATTCCTTTGATTTTGATGAAAGCGTTGTTTTTCATAGCATTCCTTTGCCGGAAAGACCGGCGGTTCAAGATCCCGCTCCGGCAGGGAGCGGAGAGAGGCGGGGGAAAATCCTGTCAGGGATGGAAAAAACCATTCCCGGAAGGTTTTGACTCGGGGCGGTCAGTCGGCCAGATGTTCCAGCCGGGTGATGTCCACCAGCTGGACCTCAGCCACCGGTGCCCCCAGAAAGACCTCCGCCACCTGGGAAAAGCTCCCGGCGGCGTCGGTGACACAGTAGCGGCAGCAGCCCTTCCTGTCCTTTTCCGAAAGGAGCCCTCTCTCCGCCAGCAGGTCCCGGGCGGTGAAGGCGGCCTCCTGACCGGCGCTGATCAGAGTCACTTCCGGCCCC
>JAHZBJ010000016.1:0-2179 GCA_019423445.1 Oscillospiraceae bacterium | reverse complement strand
AGGTAGTCCCGGATCAGAGAGGCAAGGAGAGGGTAGTGGGTGCAGCCCAGGATGAGGGTATCCATCCCCCAATCCCGAAGCTCCCGGAGGTAGTAGGCCACGGCGGGGGTGGCCAGGGGATCCCCCAGGGCGATGTGTCCATCCTCCACCAGGGGGACAAAAAGGGGACAAGCCTTGGGGAACACCTCCGCTTCCGGCAGGAACCGGGCCACGGCGGCGGGGAACTTCCCGCTGCGGATGGTGGCGGGGGTGGCAATGACCCCGATGCGGCGGTTTTTGGTGGCGGCGCAGGCGGCCCGGGCGGCGGGAGTCACCACTTCCACGAAGGGGCACTCCATGGAAGCGGCCAGAACCTCACCGGCCACCGAGCTGACGGTGCCGCAGGCGCAGACCACCGCCTTCACCCCCTGTTCCAGGAGGAAGGCGGCGTCCTCCCGGGCGTACCGGGTGATGACCCCTTCTCCCCGGGGGCCGTAGGGGACCCGGCCGGTGTCCCCAAAGTAGACGATGTCCTCCCCCGGCAGGATGGCCCGGAGCTCCCGGACGGCGGTAAGGCCCCCCAGGCCGGAATCAAAGACCCCAATGGGGCGGTTATCCATCAGCGGGCCTCCTTTTCCACAGCCAGGCGGATAAGCCGAGTGATGATCTCAGAATAGGTCATGCCGGAGGCCATCATCAGCTTGGGATACATGCTGATGTCGGTGAAGCCCGGCAGGGTGTTGATTTCATTGAGGATATACCCGCCGTCCGGCAGGGCGAAGAAGTCCACCCGGGCAAGGCCGGTGCACTCCAGGGCGCGGTAAGCCTTTACCGCAGCGGCCCGGATGCGGTCCGACTGCTCCCCGGGGATCCGGGCGGGGATGTAAAGATCGGTGGAGCCGTCCAGGTACTTCCCTTCGTAATCGTAAAGGCCCCGCTTGGGGACAATCTCCCCAAGGCACTGGGAGGGGAAGGAATCCTGGAAGTTGCCCATGACGGCGCATTCCACCTCGGCCCCCCGGACAGTCTCCTCCAGGAGGACTTTCCGGTCCAGGGCGAAGGCGGCGTCCAGGGCCGCGGACAGGGCGGCGGCGTCCTCCGCCCGGCTCACCCCCACAGAGGAACCGGCGTTGGCGGGCTTGACAAACACCGGCCAACCCAGCTCCTGATCCACCCGGGCTGCCAGGGCGGCGTCGTCCCGCTCCTCCCGAAGGGCCAGGATCCACCGGGCCACCGAAATGCCGTGGGCCGCCAGGATCGTCTTGGCCACGTCCTTATCCATACAGTTGGCGCTGGCCATGCAGCCGCACCCCACACAGGGGATCCCCGCCAGGGCGGTGAATCCCTGAAGGGTGCCGTCCTCCCCATTCTGCCCGTGGAGGGCGGGGAAGATGACATCCACCGGCAGAAGGCGCCAGCGGTCCCCTTCCAGTACCAGGAGGCCTTTGTGGCTCCGGTCGGGGGAGAGAACAGCGGGGAGATTGCCGGGATCCTTCTCCCACTCCCCTCCGGCGATTTGGGAGACCTCCCCGGCATAGAGGAACCAGCGCCCGTCCTTGGTGATGCCCACCGGCACCACCTCAAAGGCTTCCCGGTCGATATTCCGCAGCAGGGAGGTTACCGTCAGCCGGGAGACCTCATGCTCGCTGGACACGCCGCCGAACAGTACGGCCACCGTGATCTTATCCATCTGAAATAGCCCCTTTTCCTATAGCATTGCAGATACAGTATACTATAGCACACTTGGGGGTTATTCGCAACTGCGGCGGGAAGGATTCCTCTCCTCCGGGGGGATTTTCCCGAAAAAGGGGGCCGGGGGCCAAAAAATCCCGGCAAACAGGTGCAAACCGGGGAACTTTGTGGTAAACTATATCCGTTATCACAACCAGGAGGCGCAACCATGGAGAAAAAGAAGTTTTATATTACCACCCCCATCTACTACCCCTCGGACAGCCTGCACATCGGCCACAGCTACTGCACCGTAGCCACCGACACCATGGCCCGCTACAAGCGGCTCACCGGTTACGACGTTATGTTCCTCACCGGGGCGGACGAGCATGGCCAGAAGATCGAGGAGAAGGCCAAGGCGGCGGGTGTCACTCCCCAGCAGTATGTGGATAAAATCGTGGCCACCTTCCAGGATCTCTGGAAGCTGATGAACATCTCCAACGACCGCTTCATCCGCACCACCGACGACTAC
>JAHZBJ010000162.1:934-3366 GCA_019423445.1 Oscillospiraceae bacterium | reverse complement strand
ACTATAGTCTTCTTTCGAACCACTCGCCTAGCGAGTGGTTTTCGTTATACAAAAAGCCGCTGCAGAATTCCTTCCGCAGCGGACATTTTGTAAAAATATTTCTTTATACGGTTTTCACATCTCGGATATCGCCCTGCCGGAAAGCTGACGGTCCCGTTTCCGTTCCAGCCGGTCAGTCAGTTTTCCGCGGGGTCCTCTTTCCCCATCTCCCCAAGAAGTTCCCCTTCCAAACCGTCCAGAAGAGCCCGCAGCTCCTCCCTCCCCGCCCCTGTCTGGGCGGAATAGGTCAGAAGGGTAAGCTGCTCCCCGCAGGGAAGTTCCTGTCGGAAAGCCTCCAGGCGCTCCCGGAGAGCCGCAGCGGAAAGCTTATCAGTCTTAGTCAGGACCACTACAAAGGGCAAACCGCTGTCGATGAGAAAGTCCAGCATCGCCAGATCCTCCCGGGAGGGAGCATGGCGGCTGTCCACCAGGGAAAGGACCAACGCAATATCCCGTTCCTGCCGGAAGTATTCTTCCATCAGCCCCGCCCAGCGCAGTTTTTCCCCATGGCTCACCTTGGCGTAGCCGTACCCAGGCAGGTCCACGAACATCAGGTTCTCCGCCTGGAAAAAATTGATGGTGGCGGTTTTGCCTGGGGTGGCGCTTACCCTGGCCAAACTCTTCTGATTAAAAAGGCTGTTGATCAGGGAAGATTTCCCCACATTGGAACGGCCCGCAAAAACGATCTCAGGCAAATGGGAAGGGGGAAGCTGCTTGGGATTGCCAAAGGATGTCAGAAACCGGACCTTATGGTAATTCATTGCTTTCTCCTTCTCCCAGGCTTACAGGCGCATAGGCGGCTGCCCTACGGCTTTGTTTCCCTCCGGGATAGGCATATCCTTTTTCTCCGTCTGGGACGGAGCAGGAGCGCTATGCACCGTTTTCTGGGGATACCGCAGCAGAGCGGTGCGCAGCACCGTCTCCATAGTCTCAGCAGGGATAAACTGAATGGCTTCCTTCACCACAGGATCAACCTCTTCCAGATCCGGCAGGTTGCCAGCAGGGATAACCACCTGCTTCATCCCATACTTATAGGCCGCCATCGTCTTTTCCCGAAGGCCGCCGATAGGCAGCACCCGGCCACGGAGGGTGATCTCCCCTGTCATAGCCACATCATGGCGCACCGGAATACCGGACAAAGCCGAAACCAGAGCGGTGCAAGTGGTGATACCGGCAGAGGGTCCGTCTTTGGGTACTGCTCCTTCCGGGAAGTGAATATGGATATCCTTATCCTTGTAGAAGGTCTCGCTGATACCATATTCATCGGCCACAGTGCGGATGTAGGTGATGGCCGCAGCCACCGATTCCTTCATGACATCTCCCAGGCTTCCGGTAAACTGGTTCTTGCCGCTGCCCTCCATCACCGCCGCCTCTACCTGAAGCATCTCGCCTCCTACAGAGGTCCAGGCAAGGCCATTGGTGATCCCCACCTGGTCGGCATGAAGCATATCATCGTCCCGGAACTTCTTGGGTCCCAGGAACTCCTCCAGGTTCTGAGGCGTCACCCGGATATGAACATCAGCCCCTTCGGCTACCACCTTCATGGCAGCCTTGCGGCAGATGGCGGCGATATTCCGCTCCAAGGTCCGGACTCCGGCCTCTCTGGTGTAATAGTCGATGATGGCATAGAGAGTTTTTTCCGGAATGCTCAGCTGCTTCTGGGTCAGGCCATGACGTTTCCGCTGCTTAGCCACCAGGTGCCGCCGGGCAATCTGCATCTTCTCTTCCCGGGTGTAGCTGGAAAGCTCAATGATCTCCATCCGGTCCTGCAGGGGCGCCGGGATGGCACTCCGATCATTGGCAGTAGCGATAAAGAAGACTCTGGAAAGGTCGTAGGGAATTTCCAGAAAGTGGTCCCGGAAAGCATAATTCTGTTCCGAGTCCAATACCTCCAGCATGGCGGAGGAGGGATCCCCCCGGTAATCGTTGCCCATTTTGTCGATCTCATCCAAAAGCATCAGGGGGTTGGAGCTTCCTGCCAGCTTGATGGCGTTGATGATCCGCCCCGGCATGGATGCCACATAGGTCTTGCGGTGGCCCCGGATGTCGGACTCGTCCCGGACTCCCCCCAGGGACAGGCGGACATACTTGCGTCCCATGGATTGGGCGATGGACTTGGCGATGGAGGTCTTGCCCACGCCGGGAGGGCCCACCAGGCAGATGATCTGTCCCTTGATATCAGGCGCCAGCTTGCGCACCGCCAGGGTCTCCAGAATCCGCTCCTTCACCTTGGTCAGGCCGTAATGCTCCTGATCCAGGAAGCGGCGGGCCTTGGGAATGTCGATTTTGTCCTTGGTATAGACGTTCCAGGGGAGATCCAGCACCGTGTCCAGGTACCCCCGGATCACCGATCCCTCCTGGGAATTGGGAGGCATTTTGGACAGCTTATCCAG
>JAHZBJ010000162.1:0-924 GCA_019423445.1 Oscillospiraceae bacterium | reverse complement strand
GGATCCGCTCCCGATAGGAGTCCAGCTCCTCGTAACCGCCGTCTCCTTCCCCTAGCTCTTCGGAGATGGCCTTCATCTGTTCCCGGAGGTAGTACTCCCGCTGGTTTTTGTCCATTTGTTCCCGGACCTTCTCTTGGATATTCTGTTCCAAGCCCAGGATCTCGTTTTCCTCCTCCAACAAACGGATGAGCATTTCCATCCGTTTGGCGACACTGGATTCCTCCAGGATTTTCTGTTTTTCCTGGTAGTCCAGCTGGAGGTTGCCGGTTATGTATTCCGAAAGCTAGAGGGGATCTTCCGAGGACATAACATTCAACAGAATCTCTTTGGGCATTTTAGGAACCAGCCCACTGTACTCCTGGAAAAGATCTTTTGCGGTGCGCACCAGAGCTTCACAGCCGGAACGGCTCCCGGTGCGGCTCTTGGTGGGATATGTCTCCACCAGACCAGAGAGGAAGGGGGTTTTCTGGGTGACGCTCATCAGCCTCGCCCGATACTTGCCCTCCACCAAAACCCGGAGCGTCTCCGGCTGAACCCGGACAATCTGCCGCACTTCCGCCACTACGCCCACCTGAAAGAGACGGGACACATCCGGATCGTCGTCCTGAAGGTCTTTCTGGGCCACCAGGAACAGCTTCCGGCCATTATTTACCGTTTCGTTGAGAGCCAGGATGGACTTTTCCCGGCCCACATCAAAATGAAGCACCATATTGGGGAAAAGCACCAGCCCGCGCAAAGCCAGGGCGGGCATCTCTTCCGCCACGATCAGCTCCTTGGGCCGAACCGGCACTTTCTTTTTTTCATTCTCGTTCATAGAGGTCAAAACCACCTTTCCAGTCCGGAGAAAGGACTTTTATGAATACTACCTCCGCAGCTGGTACGGAGGTAGCCTGAAAATCATGATACGGATCCGCGTTTCTGCCG
>JAHZBJ010000161.1 GCA_019423445.1 Oscillospiraceae bacterium | reverse complement strand
GGCCCCCAGGCCGCCAGAGAGCGGGGCAGAGCCCGGCGCCTCCGGGTCCGTTTTCTCACGGACCCGCCAGCAGGGGCTTCCCTGCCCTGGCTGATACAGAGAAGGTGAAAACTGATGATGCAAAGTCCCCGGCAGATCGCCGCTGCCGCTCTGATAGATGTGGAGCGGGACGGCAGCTATTCCAACCTGGTGCTGGAGCCCTACTTCCGGCGGGAGGATCTCCCCCGCCGGGACAGGGCTTTTTCCACTGCCCTGTTTTACGGAGTGCTGGAGCGGCGGATCACCCTGGACTGGGCCATCAGCCACTACAGCCGCACCCCGGTGCGGAAGATGGATCCGGCGGTCCGGGCGGCCCTGCGGCTGGGGGCCTATCAGCTGATGTACATGCCTTCGGTGCCCCCCGCCGCCGCAGTGAACCAAAGCGTAGAGGCCGCCAGAGCCCTTGGGGCCGGGAAGGCCGCCGGTTTCGTCAACGGCGTCCTCCGGGCCATGGAGCGGGGAGGCTGCGCCTGCCCCGAACCCAAGGATAAGCTGGGGGCCCTTTCGGTAAAGTATTCGGTGCCAGGCCCCCTGATCCAGCTTTGGCGGAAGGGCTACGGCCATGAAACTGCCCTGGAGATCCTGGAGGGCACCCGGGGCCCCGCCCCGGTGTTCGCCCGGGTGAACACTCTGCGCACCAGCCCCGCTCTGCTCCGGGAACGGCTCCTGGAGGAGGGGGTGGAGTCCCGGGAGGTTGCCGGCGTTCCAGGGGCCCTGGAGCTGCTGGATCCCGGCCCCCTGGAGGAGCTGGCCTCCTTCCGGGAAGGGCTCTTCCATATTCAGGACATCTCCAGCCAGCTCTGCGCCAGGGCTTTGGATCCCCGCCCCGGCATGGAGGTGCTGGACCTTTGCGCCGCCCCCGGGGGAAAGACCTTCACCCTGGCCCAGCTGATGGAGGACCGGGGGCGTATTCTGGCCCGTGACCTCTATCCCCACCGCCTCCGGCTGGTGGAGGAGGGAGCTGCCCGGCTGGGGCTTTCCGGGGTGGAGACCCAGCCCGGGGACGCCCTGGAACCAGACCCCGCCCTGGAGGGGAGGTTTGACCGGATCCTCTGCGATGTGGTCTGCTCCGGCTTTGGAACCCTGCGCCGGAAGCCGGAAATCCGATATAAGCCTCTGGATTCTCTGGACGGCCTGCCGGATATGCAGTATAATATACTCGTTACTGCTTCACACTACCTGAAAAAGGAAGGCCGGCTGGTTTATTCCACCTGTACCCTGAACCCCGGGGAGAACGACCGGGTGGTGGAGCGGTTCCTGAAGGAGAACCCCGGTTTTCAGACTCCTGTCCCCCCAAAAACCTACATCCGGGGCCGGGAGGGCCTGGACTGCGACGGGTTTTTTGTGGCGGTGCTGGAGCGGAAGGAGGCGGCAGAGTGAAGGACATCTCATCCATGACCCTGCCGGAGCTTTCCGCCTGGGTCACCGGGGAGCTGGGGCAGCCGGCCTTTCGGGCCGGGCAGATCTACCAGTGGCTCCACCAAAAGCAGGTTTCCTCCTTCGGGGAGATGACCAACCTCTCCGCCGCCCTCCGGCGGGAGCTGGAGGAGAAAGCCGCCATCGCCAGGGTGTCCACCCGGCTGAAGCTGGAGTCGGCCCTGGATGGCACCCGGAAGTTCCTCTTTGAGCTGGGGGACGGCAACTGCGTGGAGACGGTGTGGATGGAGTACCACCACGGCCCCAGTCTCTGCATCTCCACCCAGGTGGGATGCCGGATGGGGTGCCGGTTCTGTGCCTCCACCCTGGGGGGCCTGGAGCGGAACCTTACCCCCGGGGAGATGCTGGGGGAGGTCTACGAGGCCCAGCGGCAGATGGGGCGGCCCATCTCTTCCCTGGTGCTTATGGGCATCGGGGAACCCCTGGATAATTTCGACAATGTCATGAAGTTCCTGGAGATCCTTTCCTCGAAAGAGGGGCAGAACCTGAGCCTGCGCCATGTCTCCTTAAGCACCTGCGGCCTGGTGGACGGAATCCGGAGGCTGATGGACCTGCGTCTGGGGCTCACCCTTTCCATCTCCCTCCACGCCCCTGACGACACCACCCGGAGCGCCATTATGCCGGTGAACAACCGCTGGTCCATAGGAGAGCTGATGGAGGCCTGCCGGGACTACTTTGCCGCCACCGGCCGGCGGATCTCCTATGAATACGCCTTGATCGACGGGGTCAACGACACCCAGGAGGAGGCGGAGGCCCTGGCGGCGCTGCTTCGGGGCCAGAACTGCCACGTGAACCTGATCCCGGTGAACCCGGTGAAGGAGAGGAACACCCGCAGAAGCAGCCGCAAGGCGGTGGAGGCCTTTGCCGCCCGGCTGGAACAGCGGGGGATCAACGCCACCATCCGCCGGGAGCTGGGGAGCGATATCTCCGCGGCCTGCGGCCAGCTGCGCCGCCGGGACAGGGAGGGAGCCCGCCCGGAAGCCGGCGCCCCTGAAACCCAGGAGCCCCAGACCTCGTTGTAGTAAAAAGAAACCTCCCGCGCCCCAGGGCGGATGGGAGAAAGGGAAAGACCCGCAGACAGGGCGGAGGGGCCTGCCCCGCCCGGCAAGGAGGGAGAACCACCAGATGCTCAGACTCATCGGCGCCACCGACAAGGGGCTGGTACGCTATGTCAATGAAGACCGGTTCGCCGGGGAGGTGTTCTCCCCGGATTTCGCCTACGGGGTTGTCTGCGACGGCCTGGGAGGCGAAAACGCCGGAGGCGTGGCCAGCGCCATCGCCTGCGAGGAGATCCGCAGGATGTTGGAGAGCTCCTACCGGGAGGGCCTGGACGAGCGGTCCATCTACATGATTCTGGAAAGTGCCGTAGCCACCGCAAACGCCATGGTTTATGACAAAGCGGCCCAGGACCCTGAGACTATGGAGGGAATGGGCACCACCGTCTGCATGGCGGTGGTCACCGGGGGCAGAGCGTACCTTGCCAGCGTGGGGGACAGCCGGGGCTACCTTCTCCGGGGGGATGAGCTGCGGCAGCTTACGGTGGACCACACCCGGGCCCAGATGCTTCTGGACCGGGGGCGGATCACCCCCGAGGAGCTGGAGACCCATCCGGACCGCCACAGCCTCACCCGGGCGGTGGGGGTGGACCAGACGGTGGACGCCGCTTACAGCACCACCGGGATGGACCCGGGGGATATCCTCCTGCTTTGTTCCGACGGACTTTACAATATGCTGGACGCCGCCACCATCCGGGAATGTGTCCGCCAGGCGATAGCCCAGGACGACGGAAAGTGCCTTATCGACGCAGCCAATGCCAAGGGAGGCAAGGACAACGTCACGGCGGTGATTATTCGCTACGAGGAGAACGAGAATGGATAACGTGCTGGGAAAAATGCTGGAGGGCCGCTACCTGATTGAGGAGCTCATTGGGGTAGGAGGGATGGCCAACGTCTACCGCGGCTTCGATACCGCGGAGAGCCGTCCCGTGGCCATCA
>JAHZBJ010000160.1:499-3531 GCA_019423445.1 Oscillospiraceae bacterium | reverse complement strand
AAAAAAAGAACCGGACATGGTGCCCATGAGGGCGCTGCTGACCACCGAAGCCTTGGTAGGACCGCCCCGAAGCTTACCAGTGAGGGAGTAAGCGATATCCACAAACAGCTGGCCGCCGCCGAAGAATTCCAGCATGGAGCCAAACAGTACAAAAAGGGCAACGTACTTTGCGGAAACGTCGATAGCGGTGCCGTAAATACCCTCAGTACCGGTATACAGGAAAGCGATGATACGGCTGATGCTGTATTCGCGGTGTCCCAAAGTTCCGGGGATGAGATGACCGAAAATGGCATAAGCGTGGAACAGGGTGGACATGGCTGCCAGCACTGGACCGATGGAACGGCGGGCGCTCTCCAAAACCACCAGGACGGCGATGACACCGAAAAAGATATCAGTGGAGCTGACGATTCCCGCGTTCAGAGCAATGCGCTCCCAGTTCATCAGGATATAGACCCCGCTGGCAGCCGCAAGCAGCATCTGCAGTAAAGGAGCCGATGTAATCAGACGCCGCACTGGAGCTGCTGGCGGTCTCGGTTCCGCCGCAGGCGGAAAAAATCAGTGTCAGGAAAATGAGAATTGTATTTTTGCGAATTTCTTCTTCATTAGAATTTCCTCCTAATTTTATAGCACAATGGGGCTTCTCCCTACAGTTACTATATATTATATATAATATATCTCTATGAGGGGGACCTTGTCAATAAACCCACAAGGTTCCAAGGCAATTTCTACGTTTCGCCCTATAATTTGACAGCAATTTTATATAATATTTTCTCGACTCACTTTTTGTACGTCATTTTGCCACAAGGTCCGCCACAATGGCGGCCGCATCTTCAATATATTGAGCTAAGGGTTTTTGGGCTACCCCCGCCACGTAGGTGCTGCATTTGGTGACAGGCACCAGCACCCGGGCAGCGTCACTTTCTGCCACTGCAGCGGCCATCTCCGGGGTGAATTCCCCCATCATGGAATTGGCCAGGACAATCCCCATGGGGCCAGCAATGACATCTGCCCGGCGGCAGTTTACCCGCACGGGATTGGTCCCTGTGGCTCCGGCATCCGCCCCCGCCCGCATCATGGCGGAGGTAGCCATGGAGTTTGTCCCCACCGCCATAATCCGGGCCTCAACCTCCCGCTTCCGCAGGGCCTCAATGAGGGCCTTTCCAAAGCCGCCCCCCTGGCCATCAATCACCAATACTGTTTTCATCTTTTCCCTTCCCCTTCCTCTGATCTCTCTGCCCACCCCGGACTTTGCAGCCTTCCGCAACCTCCGGAGCGGCTTTTTCCATCAAACAATATAGCCCGAATCCCAAGACACCCCCCAAGGCGTTAAGTCACAGGTCGTCTACATCGGTGCCCCTATTCTGGAACAGCTGGCACACCTCCACAAAAAGGGATGCCCCCAACGCCGTCCCCGCCGAAATCCACAGGCGCCCCTTTTTCAACCGCCACAGCAACGGCGGGAAGAGTCCCAGAGGCGCAAACATCACAATATTCCCCACAAAATTGATGAGGAAGTACCCCCATCCTCTCCCAGCCCGGAAAATGGCCAAGCTCTGCCGGAAGACGGCAAAGGGGATGAGATTGATTCGCTCCGGATCAGGAAGGCCCCATCCCATCTCCCCCGGCACGACGGTGAGAGCCCCGAGGCCAGCGCAGAAAAGGAGAAAGAGCCACAACCCCGCTTCATGGAGCCAGGTAGTGGACAGCCCCTTCCTGGCCAGGCGACGCAACCCCGCCAGCCTCAGCACCAAAACCACTGGCGCCGCCAGGACCATGGCCGGGAGCATCCGTCCCACAAAGCCCGCGATCTGCTCCAATCCCACGCCTCCTTCTTGCGAACCGCTTTCAATCACAGATAACCCAAAAGTCCGCGGACGCTTACCTCCCCGGAGGAGACTGTGCGGACCCCGTCCTGGAAACGCACTACCAACCCTCCGTCTGGGGCGATGTCCAGCGCCTCCCCCTCCTCCTGTCCCAGAGGGGATATCACCGTTACCCTGCGCCCCACAGTACAGGAAAGGCGCCGCAGATCCTCCAGTATGGCGGGATCCTCCTCTTTCCAGCCAGAACTGGAAAAAATATCATCCAGCGCGGAGATGAGGCATCCAGCGATCTGAGCCCGGGGAACGTCCCTGCCGGCCATACGAAGAGAAATTGCTTTGTCCGCCAGCTCCGGAGGGAAGGATTCCTGCCCCACATTGACCCCGATCCCAATGATGGCCCAGGAAATACTGCCGTTCTCCCCGTCAGAGATGAGCTTTGTCAGTATTCCGCAGACTTTTTTCCCTTCCAGAATGACATCGTTAGGCCATTTGATGGAAGCAGAAAGGCCGGCAGCCGCAGAAATGGTCCGGCATACCGCCAACCCGGCACAGGAGGTAAGAAGGCTCAGCCGCTCCCCGCTGCAGTCGGGGGCCAGCATATAAGATAGGTATACGCCCCCCGGCGGGCTGACAAAGGTCCGCCCCATCCTGCCGGAACCTTTGGTCTGGCTCCCGGCGATTACCACGGTTTTGTTTTCCGCCCCATCCAGGGCAAGGCGCTGCCCCTGAAGATTGGTGGAATCCAACTCCTCATAGCAAAGCACCGGAGCCGTTCTGGGGGATGGCAGAAAGCTCTCTACCAGAGGCACTGTCAAAAGATCCGGCGCCTGGCTCAGGCGGTAGCCCCGGTTGGTAACGGAATCCACCTGCCACCCCTCTTTCCGGAGGCGGTCCATCCCCTTCCATACCGCCGCCCTGGTCACACCCAGGTCACGGCTGAGGGCTTCCCCCGAGAGATATTCCTCCCGACGGGCCAGCAGAAGGGCTGCCAGCTTCTCTTCCAGGGTGCTTTTTTCCATCCGCCATTCTCCTTTCCTGTGTCCCTGCGGCGCAGGCTGGAAACCTGTAAATACTTTCTCTCGCCCGGGCACTGGTCCCATTTCTATCCAAGTACCTTCCTATCATATCCAAACCCCGCTTTTCCGTCAATACCGGCGGGACGTCTTTCCTGAACGGTGGGAAGGGCGGGTTTTTGGGTTTTGTTCCAGT
>JAHZBJ010000160.1:0-489 GCA_019423445.1 Oscillospiraceae bacterium | reverse complement strand
CCCCACCCCTTCCGCTTCTGCCCCACTTTCCCCGTTTTCTGTTGCTGTTGTGTTTGGATTTTTGACTCTTTCCGTGGTAAAATGGTGGGTGTATCAAGCGTGCCGCAAAATAGGGAGGACAGGCAATGAGCTTTGTGGAATTTAAAGACGTCTACAAAAGATACCGCATGGGGGACGTGGTGATCTCCGCCGCAGACGGAGTCACCTTTCAGATCCAGCAGGGTGAATTCGCTATTATTGTAGGGCCCTCCGGCGCCGGCAAAACCACCGTCCTCAATATGTTGGGAGGCATGGACACCTGCGACGAAGGACTGATCTCGGTAGACAACCAGGAGGTGAGCGCCTTCTCCCGGAAGGAACTGATCACCTACCGGCGGTATTCCGTGGGCTTTGTATTCCAGTTCTACAATCTGGTGCAGAACCTTACCGCCAAAGAAAACGTGGAGCTGGCCGCCCAGATCTGCAAGGATCCCCTGGACGCTGCCGATG
>JAHZBJ010000159.1:3294-3607 GCA_019423445.1 Oscillospiraceae bacterium | reverse complement strand
ATCGGGCCATACAAGGTCAAAAATGCAACCAGGTGTATAGTTGCCCCGTTGCGAAACGGGGCGGCTATACACAACAAAGGTGGTGATCCCTATTTACCATTTTTCGGACATCCATTATTCCATTCTTCAGCTCCTGGCTGAGTGTGGCTGGGTGTCCCAGCCGCTGCTGGAGCTGACGGGTTACAGCTATACCTATCGTTCCCGCTGCCTCAAAATGCTTTTGGACGGCGGGTTTATTCGCAAGCGGGGCCAAGGCCGCTCCAAGGCCTATGCCCTCACCGCTGGCGGCCGCAAGGTCTTAGCCGGCTACAAT
>JAHZBJ010000159.1:2832-3266 GCA_019423445.1 Oscillospiraceae bacterium | reverse complement strand
GGCCTTCGGCTGGATCTGTCCGCCGCCGCCCGGGACGTGGCTGCCATCCTGTCCTTTGCCGGTTTTTCCGTCCACCCGGACGACAAGCCGGCGCTACCGGCACCCATCCCACTGCTTCCTTCTGCTTCAGAGCCAGACGCTTGGAGGGCGCTTCTTTGTGAGGAGGAGTGGGTCGCCTATCCCTGCGAAGCGGATCAAAAACGCTACCGCCGGAGGAACACGGCAATCGGCTGTTATTACGACGCCGTCGCGCTGAAAGAGAAAATGCCGGAAGGAAGCGAAGGCGTCAATTACTCCCGATCCTGTGGTGTTCTCGTTACCCCGTCCCATTCGCTGACCGTGTATCACAGCCGGGATGTGGCAATGATGCTGCGCATGACCGGGGAACGGAATTTTTGGTCCTATCTGCTTTCCGGACGAGCCTTTACCGGATA
>JAHZBJ010000159.1:0-2822 GCA_019423445.1 Oscillospiraceae bacterium | reverse complement strand
CTCACTCCGCTTTCGTGAGATCGGGTAAGCAAAAAAAGAACGATGTAACAATGAAAGGTGGTGGGGAACCACTTCGGCCGGGGAACCTGGGGAATCCGACTTTTTATCTCCCACTTTGGCCGGAGAGCCTGAGTCTGCTTCGGATGATGCAGCATCCTTTCTGGCAGGAATGGATGGTCAGCCAGGTTGCCAGAGAAGTTTTCCACCTGGAACACGCAGAAAGATGGTGCTTTGAGCAGGACGGTTATATAGTCTATATCCTGGCCGCGCTGAATCTGACGCAGATCGATGCCGCACTTCGTACCATCCGGGACCAGCCCGGCGGAAGATTTCGCATCCTCTGCTTTTACTGGCAGGAGCCGTTCTTCCGCGAATTGTTGGAGCCCTTCCTTTCGGGCAGGGAAATATGGATAACCAGGCTGCCTGAGGATTACATCTCCCTCCTGCTCCGTCATCTTTCAACCTTTTGGAGAAATGCCGTTGAAAATGATTCGAGAACAGATTTTAGCACAACTTGAAAAGGGAAAGGAATGGATCAGAGAGCCAAAGCACCGCTGGCTGGTTCTCTGTTTTGCCCTTTTATTCTTCTATCTTGCCGGCCTGTTGGCCCAGTTTCTGAATATTCGAAGCCGGTGGGTACCCGGAAATGAGCTTCGATTGCCAAGTATCAATCCTTTCAAATGCCTTGTGATGCTGTTTACCCTCTTTGGCCTGCAAGCCATTGTGGGGCTTTTTCTTTTCCTGGTGGTTGTCCTTCTCTTTATCTGGATGAACCGGGAGGAGCGGCCCAAGATGCGGTATGACAAAGAGCGGAACTTTTGGTATAGCGACAAAGGCGTTTACGGCACCGCCGGCTGGATGAGTGACGAAGAACTGAGATCCACTTTTGACGTAACACCGGAAGAGGAGGCCGGAAAGTTGGAGGAGATCATCTACGGATGTAAGGATGGCATGGTGGTCAGCCGGAAAGCGGATTCCATGTTAGGCCCACACATTGCGGTAATGGGGTCCAGCGGTTCTATGAAATCCAGAACCATCAGCCGGGCCATGATCATCTCTACCGCAAAGAAGGGGAACAGCCTGGTGGTGTCAGACCCCAAAGGAGAACTGGCTGCCGATACTATGGAATATCTCAAGGGGTATGGATATACCGTCAAAATCCTCAATGTGGTGGACCCCTACAACAGCCACCGGTTCGATGGACTGGAAGGGGCCCGGGAAAATCCGCTGTTTGTTTCCAACATTGTGCAGGCGGTCATCGACAATACCGGCGGTGGGATTGGTGATCCCATCTACGACGCGGCAGAGGGAAACCTTTTGTCGGCTCTCATTTTCTTACAGTTTGAGCGGGATGATATCGACTATCCCAGTCTGAAAGGGGCCTATCAGGTTCTCTTGGACACCGGGGATGCCGATGACCTGGATGCCTATTTCGACGCCTTACAGCCGCCTTCCCGGGCGCTTATGGCATATAACCTGTTTCGGAAAGCAAGCGATAATATGCGGGGCAACATTTGTCTGGGGCTTGGCGTCCGGCTTTCAGTCCTACAAAATGAGGAGATCGCCGACCTGATGTGCGGGAATGACATGGACCTGGAGATGCTCGGGAAAAAGAAAACGGCCTACTTTCTCATCCTGAGTGACCAGGACACCACAACGCGCTTTGTGGCCGCTACCTTCTTTTCCCTGCTCTTTTTGCGCCTGGTTCGGTACGCGGATATGGAGTGCCCTGACCGAAAACTGCCGGTTACCGTTACGCTGCTGCTGGATGAGTTCTGCTCCATCGTGGGGTCTATCAACGGATTCCCGCAGAAACTCAGCAATGTCCGCTCCCGAGGGATTCAGGTCTGCATCGTCTTCCAGCAGTTGGGCCAGCTCATGAACCGCTTTCCGGATAATCTGTGGAGCGAGATCCTGGGCAACACCGATACCATCATCTGCCTGGGGTGCAGCGCCGATCCGGTCACGGCGGAATATATCAGCAAACGCAGCGGTGAAGTGACCATCTATGTCGATACGGTCATGAAGCAGCGCAACATCTTCACCCCCTCTGCCCTCCAGCCCAGTTACCGGCACAGCGAGGGGGCAGGGCGCCGCATGCTGCTTACCCCGGATGAGGTGATGCGCCTCCCTGCCAATAAGATGCTCGTAATGGTCAAGGGGGAGCAGATGTTGGAGTTGGAGAAATTTGACTATACACGTAACCCGGAATCGAAAAAGTTTAAACCTACCCCGATCCGAGGCCTCTCCATTGTGCCGCAACCCCTATCGGTGGACCCGGAAGAGGGCCTGGAAGCCCTGAAATCCGTTCCAAGCTCTGACTCCAAGGGAAAAAAGGATGAAAAGGAACCAGCAGCATCCGAATCGGCTCCCACCGCATCCCAGGAAGGTTCGCCTATGGCGAAGAAACCTGCCGGACGTAGAAAACGAAAGGGGGTGGTTCCAACGAACTCAGATGAATACCAGCTTCGCATCGATGATTTTGTACAGTATCCTTCCCCGGTTTCTGCCAGGGAAAGCGGAGCTGCCGCTTCAAAAGGGCCGGACGCCGACGGCGAAGCGGATGGGAAGAAAGCCAGCGGCGTTCAAAGTATTTCCAAGCCGAATGTATAGGAGGTGTTTCCATTGTTGGAGTTTGAAAAGCTCGAGCAGTTTGAACAGGATCAGGAGCAGGATCTTCTCTCAGAAGAAGGCCCCCAGCTGGAACCGGGTCCCCCGGCGGCCGATCTGCCGGAGGACTGGACCGGCCTGGTGCATGAAGAAGAGGCTTTTCTGCCAAATGAGGAGGACGACACAGATGGGACAGAACAAGCACCAGAGGA
>JAHZBJ010000158.1 GCA_019423445.1 Oscillospiraceae bacterium | reverse complement strand
CTCAATCGGTCATTTTTGGGTTTATCTCAAGATGTCCTTATGAGGAGTAGCCCTTCTGCCGTGCCTTTTTTGAGGTCAGGAAAAGGAATCGCTACACCTACCCTCACCTTTTGTATTCTTCATGTTGCGCTTTTTCCAGTTCCTCCGAGGCGGAGTCCTGACGGCTGCAGCGGTTGTTCCACCACACCCCCGCTCCCACCAGACAGAGTCCTGCCAGATCCTTGGAGCCTGCCAACCCTGCCAGAGCATCCATGACAAACCCCGCCAACAGCTGCCCCGAAAGGATCACCACAGCTGAAACAGCCACCGGCACCCCCTCCATCCCACGAATGGTGAGGACCATAGCCGCCAGGCCCAAAACCCCTCCCAAATAGTACAGCGGCGGGATTGCCCCCAGATAGGAACCATCCAGAAGATGGGTCTCCCCCAGAAGAAACACCGCTGCCAGTGCTATGAAGGTTCCTTCCAAATAGTTCACCAGGTTGCCGTTCACCATGCCCAGGGCCTGTTTGGATCGGACATTCACCAGTTTATTGACAATATTAAGCATCCCATTGAGGAAGGCTACCGTAATCACCAAGGTCATCGCCAGCCCTCCTTACCACATCATCAGGGCCAGCCCCGCCAGGATCAGTAGGCAGGGGGGAACCCGTTTCCAGTTCCACCGCACCACCGGCACCCCGAACCAGCCAAAGTGATCCACCAAGGCGGAAGCCGCCAGCTGCCGCCATGGTAAGGGCCGCACCGATCCTGGAGGCACAAAAGCTGCTGCTTACCACCATGGCAACCCCCATGAACCCCACCAAGTAAACATACCGGGGAGCACCAGCCAAAGCGATCCTCTGCCGGCGCAGAAGGATATACCCCAAAAGCATCACCGCGCCGATACCGTGGACGATGAAGCAAACCTCCATCAGAGAAAGGCTTCCGCTGAGGGAACCGTTGAGACTGGTCATCAGTCCTTGACAAGCTCCCCCCAGCAGGAGGAGCAGAAAGTTCATTTTCCTTCTTCCCCCTTCTCCTCCGGTGGGGCCCATCCCGGCTCCGGCACAGCGATGAGGAACTGGATGGGAATCCCTTGGGCTGAGAACATCTCCTCATGTTCGGTGGGGACATTCTCCTCAAAACCAGAAGCCAACAGGTCCCGGGTAAGATAAAGGATCCGGTACCCCGACTGGGGCAGATAGAAATTTACCGTGTCCTCAAAAAGCCCCGGATCATCGGTTTTAAACCAAAGCTGCGCCCCTTCCGACATCCACCGGCGGTAGGAGGTCAGCTGTCGGGTATGGGTAAGGCGGTGCTTGTAATCCCCGGGCTTGGGCCAGGGGTTGCAGAAGTTGATGTAAACCCGGTCCACCCGCTCCTCATCTCCCAGGATCAAGTGGAGGCGCTCAATATCGTGGGACATAAGAAGGACGTTGTCTACCCTGTCCACAGGGCGCCCCTGGGCCAGAAAGGCGGCTTCCACCTTTCGTTTAGCCAGGGCCAGCACCTCACTTTTTATATCGATAGCCATAAAATTGATCTCCGGGTGGGCCGCTGCCTGGGCCGCCAGAAACCCCCCTTTGCCGCATCCCAGCTCCAGATAGAGGGGTGCACGCCGGGGGTATTCCTCCCTCCAGCGGCCCTTGTATTCCTTGGGGTCATCCACAAAAAAAGGGCAGGCGGCCAGCTCCGGCCGCGCCCACGGTTTTCTCCTCAGCCGCACCGCCGGCACCTCCCTGTTATTTCTTGGTCTTTCCGCCGCGCCGGGAAGCCTCCTCCGGCCGTTCCAGCGTGTCCAGGATAGCCTCGGCCAGCATTACATCCCGCTGGGCGCGAACCGCCAGCTGGGCCGCCAAAGCCGCCTTGGCCCTGGCGCCGTCCTCCTGAGAAAAACGGTCCAGTCCATCCATCAGGCGTTCCGCCTCCTGGGGGGTGCCTGCGAATACTTCCTTTTGCGCAGCCAAAAACATCTCATACAGCCCGGCAGCATCCCCTTCTTCCTCCACCGGAGCCAGCAGCCGTCCCAGTTCCTGCATGGAAATCTCCCGCTTTAGCTGGCAGACCAGGGAAAGGAGCCTCACATGGGCCTTATGATACCGCTTATGAACCGGCGGGGGCAGCAGGTGGGCCTTGCTGTAATTATTGACCATGGCGCCGGTAACAAAGGCTCCCCCCTCCTCCCGGCTATAAAAGCTTAGACGCTTATCCAGAAAAGTGGTAAGCTGATCCATATAAAGATCAATGTCCGGGATCTCCTCGGGAGCAATCTGGGGAGCCTCCGCCAGATGTCCGGCCAGCTCCGCCACCTCCTGCTTCCAATCCGACATAAAAAATCACCTCTTGTCGTTTATTGTATCCCTTTTTCCGTTTTCGTGCAACCATCACTTTTTAAATGCCAAGATCATTCCGGCTGAAACGCCGCACCAGATGGTTCAAAACCAGCACCAGGACAATGAGGATCACCGCCAACGAAGCGGTAAGAAGGATCTTTCCCTCCTCCTGGGTGGAAAACACCACCGTCCCGATGGTTTCGTTCCCCACACTCCACAACAGGGAGGAAAGGGTGATCTCCGAGAGGGTGGGGGCCACCACCAGGAAAAAGGAACCGTAGAGGCTTGGTTTTAAAAGCGGCAGCATAATGCTGCGGAAAGCGTAGAGATGGCTGGCCCCGGAACACCGGGAGGCCTCCTCCAGGGAGGCGTCAATCTGGGCAATGGCCCCGGAAATGTTGTTGTACCCAAGATTCATAAATCGAGCCACATAGGCCACCAGAAGGATCCAGATGGTATCGTAAAGCCGCAGCCCCACCACCGGCAGCGGTTGGGCAAAAGCCAAGATCATAGCCAGGGCGATGATGGTCCCCGGCACCGCATAGGGCACCGTCACCATAGTCTGCATTAACCGCACTCCCCGAAAGCGCCGTATCCCTCCCCGGATCGCCACATAGGCCACCGCCAATGCCACCAGGGTCACCACCAGTGCCGATACCGTGGAAAGAAACAAGCTATTGCAGAAGGCCCGGCGAATGTTCCGGATTGTAAGGAGCCGGGAGAAATTTCCAAGGGTCGCGTTGTCAGGACCGAAGGGAAGCCCGAAAGTCTTGGTAAGAGCTGTCACAAGGGTTGCCAGCACAGGGGCCAAGGTGGTGACGCCGAACACCAAGATCAGGAAGGCAAAAAGCCCCCACCGTCCTTTGCCCAAAGGGGTCGGATGAACGGCAGAGCTCTTCCCGCTCACCACTACATAGCGCTGGGTGGAAAGAACTCGGTTATAAAGGGCCAGCCCCCCCAAACCGAACAGGGCCAAAAGAATGGAATAAGCCGAAGCCAGCTGGAGATTTCCCGGCAGGTCCGGACGGTTGACAATGGCATAGATCTGTGTGGTCATCAAATGGATCTGATCCGGTGCCCCCAGTACCGCCGACACCCCGAAATCCGCCAGGATAAACATGAACACCAGCAGCGCAGCCCCAACAATGGATGGGGTCAGGAGAGGGATGGTCACATCCCAGAGGGTGCGCCAGGGCCCTGCTCCCGAGACTCGGGCCGCCTCCTCTACCGAGGCGTTCACCTTACCCATAGCGGGAAGCACCACCACATAGGGTACGGCATAGCGGTAGATGGTCATGACAAAAACCATCCCGCCCAGG
>JAHZBJ010000157.1 GCA_019423445.1 Oscillospiraceae bacterium | reverse complement strand
GAACAGAAAAAAGAGTGTGAACGGGAGCGTCAGAGGGATGCTCCTGTTTTTTATAGGGCATCGGGGTAATACCAGGTCTTGACAAAACAGGTTTATTACGATAAACTTTTACTGAGAGATTTATTGCAATAAACCTATTTATAAAGGAGGCGGTTCCGGTGGAGTCCTATAAACTCTTTGACGCAGAATACCGTTTTATGTCCATTGTTTGGGAGCTGGAACCGGTGAATTCCACCCAGCTTTGCCGGGTATGCCAGGAGCGGCTGGGATGGAAGAAACCCACAACTTATACCGTGCTGCGGAAACTGGGGGAG
Source organism: Oscillospiraceae bacterium (assembly GCA_019423445.1). GTDB lineage: Bacteria > Bacillota > Clostridia > Oscillospirales > Ruminococcaceae > Angelakisella. Next base: position 3,403 of record JAHZBJ010000157.1, on the reverse strand, counting down.
CGAGGTCTGGTACGCAATGAAAATGCCGTAGTCACAGCTTTGGTGAAACGGGAACAAGTGCAGCAGTACGAGAGCCAGGCGGTGGTGGAAAAGTCCTTTGGCGGCTCCCTTCCGGGATTTCTTACCGCCTTTCTGGGAAAACGGAAACTCTCCCGGGAGGAGGCTGAGGAGCTAAAGCGGATCATAGAGGAGGCGACGAAACAGTGACCATGGTGGATTGCTTTATTACGGTGCTGAATATGAGCCTTTCTGCCACATGGGCGGCCCTTCTGGTGATGCTGGCGGGAGTTCTTCTGAAACGGGCTCCCAAGGTGTTTTCCTACGGGCTGTGGGGTGTGGTGCTGTTTCGGATGGTTTGTCCCGTCTCCTTTGAGGGAGCCTTTAGTCTTACGCCAGTTTATCCGGAGGCGATTCCAAAGGATATTGTTTATGCGGCCCAGCCTCAAATCCAAAGTGGCATCGCGGTGTTGGATCAGGCGGTGAACCAAAGCCTTCCGGCGGCAAATCCCGTAGCCAGCGCAAACCCGGTCCAGATCCTTCTGGAGATCGGGGCTCGGCTGTGGATCGCCGGGGGGGTGCTGCTTCTGATTTGGAGCGTGTTTTCCTATCTTCGTTTCCGGCAGCGGTTAAGCCAGGCTGTACGGGAAGAAAAAAACATCTTTTCCAGTGACAGGATCACCACCGCTTTTGTCCTGGGCTTTTTTCGCCCCCGGATCTATCTGCCCCTCCATCTGGGAGAAGAGGAGCGGCGGTATATCCTCTGCCATGAGCAGGTCCATATCCGCCGTGGGGATCACTGGATCAAAACGCTGGCTCTTCTGGCCCTGTTTCTCCACTGGTTCAATCCGGTTCTCTGGCTTTCTTACCGTCTCATGTGCCGGGATATGGAGATGTCCTGCGATGAGCGGGTGATGGATCTGATGGGGGAAGGGATTCGCAGAGAATATTCCAATTCCCTCCTTTCCATTTCCATGCGGCAGAATGGCCTTGTAAGCCCTCTGGCGTTTGGGGAGAACGATGTATCCAGCAGGATCAAGAATGTCCTCTGTTATAGGAAACCCGCCTTCTGGGCCCTTCTGGCCCTTCTGGCAGCGGCGGTGGTTCTAGCTGTGTGCCTTGCGGCCAATCCCTTGGGGACTATCCCTCTTTCGGAACAGGAAGGCATTGCCTACCACGACAATATCTGGGGAGAGTCTGTGACGGTGGTGATGCCTGGGAAAACAGACAGCTGTACATTGGAGGATCCTCAGGATATTGAGGAGCTTTCCCAGCTTCTTTCTACATTGGAGGTCACCAGACAACCGGTTTCCCTGGAACAGAGCGAAAGCCGCCCCTGGGATTTCAGTCTGACGTTCCAGCGGCCATTGGAAGTGAGTGTGGGGAATTTCACCCTCTACTTCACCGCTGGAAGCGTTTGGAGCGGCCCGGAGGGCCTGGCTTACGGCCTTGACGACAAAGATTCATCCCGGCTTCTGCAAGCCCTGGAGGAATACACCGCCCGGGCAACCCACAATGACGGCCATGTCCAGGGAGGATACTATGTGGGATTTTCCCAAGTGACCGACGGCGAGATGGGCCCCCTTTATGCCGCGGAGATGAACGATGCCGGTACCCGGATGGCTTCTCTCCTTCTCAGCGGCACTGAAGTGCCGGGAGAGGTAGGGGAAACGCCGCCGGTGGAAAGCTATTTGCTGATCCAGATGGGGGACCCGGAAACCATTTACTACACCTACGAGGACCAGGGATGCTTCTATATGGAGAAGAAAAGCGATTACCGCCTGGAGCTGGACCGGACCGCCTATGATGGGATCCTGGAGGTGTTCCGGGAGGTTTCAGAGACCGCTCAGACTGCTGTGGGGAGCTACCTGGATTTTCATCAGACGAAAGATGGTAAGACTCTCAGGAGCTTTTCCCTGGATTCTCCGGAGCTTGCCGCTCAGGTAGCGGAGCTCCTCCAGGGGGATGGGGACGCTCAGATCCGCCAGGAAAAAACAGTGCCGGAAGGGGTGCAGGATTTTCTCCGCATCGCGGTGGGAGGAGATGCCTGGTATCTTTACCGGGAGGATGGAACCATCTGGGCCGATGATCTCTATACCTGCCGGGTGTCTCTGCCGGAGGATTGTTTTCGGCAGATTTGGGAGATCTACATTGGGGTGGCCGGGGAAGCGGTATCCCAGTCCGCGTCCCGGTTCACAAGCCAAGGAAATTCCATGGAAGAGATCGCCCGACAGGGCATTGAGGGATATTACGGCGCTTTTGGGGACGCTGACTTGCCGGAAGAGATCCGGTTGGAGGATTTCCAGATCCAGGAGCTTTCCCTCATGGCGGGGGATCTGGAAGAGTTTGCCGTATCCGTCACCTGCAGCTATTGGACGCCGGTAGCCGGTTACTGGATCTCCGCCAATGGCAACAGTCAGCCCCTGGAGGATGGCAGCTGGCTCTGGTTTGACTGCTATCAGGAATTTCGTTTCCAGCGGTCGGGAGAAGGGGAATATACCATTGTTGACCAGGGCACCGGGGGCGTTGCCCGCGGCCTTCCGGCGCTTTCGTGAGAACCTATCCAGAAGTTCTAAAATTTGGCAAAAACATCAGGGAGGAAAGAGGATGGCCAAAGCCGCCTTTTTCCTCCCTCTTTGTGAATAAAGCTTCTTGTCCCCTTCATATATCCCCTGTGGAGGGGGAGTGAGGAAATGAACCGCAGGCTGAAAAGAAGAGGAATTATGGTTCTGGCAGCAGTGGCGGTACTGACGGCTGCGGGGCTGGTTTTCGGGGCTCTGGACCGGACTCTGGAGACCAGAGCGGTGGGTCTTCCCACCACCACCAAACCAGTGGTGATTATTGATCCTGGGCACGGAGGAGTGGATGGCGGTGCGTCTGCCAATGGTATTGTGGAAAAGGAGCTTAATTTAACCATCGCTCGGAAGGTCCGGGAGATGTGTGTTCTGTTTGGCTTTGATGTACAGATGACCCGGGATGAGGATATTTCCATCCACGATCAGGATAAGACCACCATCCGCGACCAAAAAAACTCTGATTTAAAAAACCGGCTGAAAATCATGACCGCGCAGCCGGGATCGGTGGTGGTGAGCATCCACATGAACAAGTACCCGCAGTCAAGGATACAAGGCGCCCAGGTGTTTTACGCTCCCAAGTCTCAGGGAAGTGATGCTCTGGCCCAGATTATTCAGGATAATGTTCGGACGCTGATACAGCCGGATAATACCCGGCAGATCAAGAGGGCTGACAGTTCCTTGTTTTTGTTGTATAATAATACCGTTAATCCGGCGGTTTTGGTGGAGTGCGGCTTTATTTCCAATCCGGAAGAGGCGGCGCTGCTTCAGGAAGAGGATTATCAGGACCGGATGGCGTTTGCCCTCTGTTGTTCCCTGCTGCAATTCTATGA
>JAHZBJ010000156.1 GCA_019423445.1 Oscillospiraceae bacterium | reverse complement strand
TCAATCGGTCATTTTTGGGTTTATCTCAAGATGTCCTTATGAGGAGTAGCCCTTGGCTCTCTTTTTTTATGGTGAGTGGATCACTCTGCAGTAGTGGTCACCTGGCAGCTCAGATACTTCCAACCGCCGTTGGGTTCCAGACGGACGGTGAGAGAGTGGATGGAGCCGGCCTGGACTTCGCCGTAATCCAGGGTGACGTCTACCGTCAGGATCTCCCCCTCCTGGCTCCATTCGTAGCGGATGGAAGGAATCATCCCTTTGCCGCCGCCGCCCCCGATCGAATAGCCCTGGTACTCCGCATCGTAATAGGTGGGGTCGCTGCGGAGATAATCGGTAGAAACTTCAAAATACTGCTGGATCCGCTCCTCGTACAGGTCCTGAGGGTAGAACCAGCCCATATTCTCTCCGTGGGGATTTTTGTAGGCTTCCTGCTTGTACTCGTAGTCCTCGTTCCAGGTGGTGGAAAAGAACCAGGAGAAGTAGCTTCCGGGGGACAGGTCCTCCGGGGTTTCCCAGCTCTGGTTGGTGTAGAAAAGGCTGATGCCGGGAAGGGTGAGCCGGGGGCTGCCGTCGGTGGTGAGCTCCTCCATGGCTCCGTAGGTGCAGATGATCTTGCGAACCATGGCGTCGTTTGCTTGGGGGATACCGTCAGCATCCTGAGAAAGGTCTGCCGGGGGCTCGGTGGCCAGGGAGGAGGCGGAGGACTGGGAGGAACCGGAAACCGGCTGGGCTCTGTCTTCCTCCCCGCAGGCGGCCATGGTCAGCACCAGGGCGAAAACGGCTCCCAGAGCCAGAATACGCTGAAGCATGGGTAACATCTCCTTTCGCTGTGACAGGAAGTCATCCCTCAATGGGGCTCACCTGGCAGCTCAGGTATTTCCAGCCGCCGTCAGGCTCCAGACGGACGGTGAGAAGATGACTGTTCCGGGGGGCGTTTACCGCATTGCTCTCATCCACCCGGATGGTGAGAAGATCCCCTTCCTGGGAGTACTCCGCTACATTCAGCAGAGGGGCCAGGCCCTTCCCCGCCGTCCACTGGTTGGCGGAGTAGCCCTGGTAATCGGCGTGGTAATAGACGGAGTCGCTGCGAAGGTGGTCGGAGGAAACCTCAAAATACTGCTGGATCCGTTCCTCGTAGACGTCCTGAGGATAGAGGACGCTGTCGCTGCCGTCTGCCGTGGCCCCGGGGATGGGGCTGGGGTAGAGCTCCTGCTGGGTTTCCCAATCCTCCCCCCAGTCCCCGGTGTAGTACCAGGAGAAATACTGGGCGGCGGAGATATCCTCAGGGCTGTCCCAGCTCTCGTTCAGGAAAAAGAAGCTGCCGCCGATGATAATGGGATAAGTGTCGGGGTCAGTGCTTTCCTGGGGAGGGAGGGCGCCGTACCGCATGACGATTTCTCCGACCAACTCGTCATCGGCCTGGGGGATTTCCGCGGGGGCGCTCTCCTGGGAGGAACTCTCCGGGGCGGAGGAAACGGAACCGGAAGCGGGAAGGGATTCCCCACCGCTGCCGCCGCAGGCGGCAAGAGTCAGGACCAGGGCGGAAACGACTCCCAGAGCCAGAAAACGATGAAACATTTTTCAACACTCCTTGTTGTCAAATAGCTTTTGAGAAAGAGAGTCTCAAAGGAAATAACGAGGATTGCATTCAGATTATTGCAGAAAAAAGAAAAAATTTTTAAAAACTTGTAAAGGCAAAAACTGGATTTTTTTAAAAAGGCAGGAAAAAGGGCAACCGGCCCAAAGGCCGGCTGCCCCCGAAAAGCTGTGGGGAGGATTAGATAGCCTTTCCAGCGCAGCCCAGGACGTCCACGATCTTGTGCCGCACGATTTCCTTGATGTGGGCACGGGCGGGGCTCAGGTACTGGCGGGGATCGAAGTGGCTGGGGTTCTCGGTCATATACTGCCGGATGGCTGCGGTCATGGCAAGGCGGAGGTCGGAGTCGATGTTGATTTTGCACACCGCCATGGAAGCCGCTTTCCGGAGCATATCCTCGGGAATGCCAATAGCGTCAGGCATTTGGCCGCCGAACTTGTTGACGATGGCAACATCCGACTGGGTCACCGAAGAGGCGCCATGGAGAACGATGGGGAAACCGGGGAGGCGGCGGCCCACTTCCTCCAGAATGTCGAAACGAAGCTGAGGCTTCTGGCCGGGTTTGAATTTGTAGGCGCCGTGGCTGGTGCCGATGGCAATAGCCAGGGAGTCCACCCCGGTGCGGGTGACGAAGTCCTCCACCTGGGCGGGGTCGGTGAAGTGGGCGTCATCCTCGGAGACGTTGACGTCGTCCTCGATGCCGGCCAGCTGTCCCAGCTCGCCTTCCACTACCACACCGTGGGCGTGGGCGTACTCCACCACCTTTTTGGTGAGGGCTACGTTGTCCTCGTAGTCGTGGTGGCTGCCGTCAATCATTACCGAGGTGAAGCCCCCGTCCACGCAGGATTTGCAGATTTCAAAATCGGCGCCGTGGTCCAGGTGAAGAGCGATGGGCAGGCCGGTGTCCGCCACGGCAGCTTCCACCAGCTTGGTGAGGTAGATATGCTTGGCGTACTTCCGGGCGCCGGCGGATACCTGAAGGATTACCGGGGCCTTTTCTTCAGCGGCGGCCTCAGTGATACCCTGAACGATCTCCATGTTGTTGACATTGAAGGCGCCGATGGCGTAGCCTTCCTGGTAAGCTCTGCGGAACATCTCGGTGGTTGAAACGAGAGGCATGGGTCAACACTCCTTTTTTTCCTGTATTCTGTCCGCTGCAGCGGGTCCTTATGATTTTCCAGTACCATTTTACCAGCAGCTGCTAGGGAATGCAAGGCGAATCGTGGAAGAATCCTCAACCCCTGGAGCCGGTTCCGGCGGTGGATTTTTCCAGGGCTTCGGGACAGCAGCGGGCCCAGTGGAAGAGGGTCTGCTGGGCGATCCCGGCCCAGGGGAGGAGGTACCGGGGCATCCCCCGGGGATAAAGCTCCTGTAGGGCGCGGCGGATCCCGACGTCCACCGGGACGCACTCGGTCCGCCCGAAGCCAAACAGGAGGATACACTGGGCTACCTTCACCCCCACCCCCCGGACCTCCATCAGGGCCTCCCGGGCCTCCGGAGTGGGCATCTTGGCCACCGCCCCAAGGTCCAGCTGCCCCTCAGCCACCCGCCGGGCGGCATCCAGGATATATGCTTCCCGCCATCCGGCCCGGATGGGGGCTAGATCTCCGGGAGAGAGGGCTGCCAACACCTCCGGGGCGGGAAAGGAGCAAAGGGTGGAGCCAGGGATGGGGTTCCCCCAGCCGGTGCAGAGGCGTTCCACAATACCCTTGATCCGGGGGATATTGTTGTTGGCGCTGAGGATAAAGGTGCAAAGGGTCTCCCAGGGATCCTGGCGGAGGATGCGGATGCCGGGACAGAAGTCCAGAGCCCGGCGGAGGACGGGGTTCTTCCGGAAAAGGACTTCCAGGGCTGCGTAATCCCGGTCCAGGTCGAAATAGTTCCGCCAAAAAGGCCAATCCTCAGGGGAGACCCCAAGCAGGAGAATGTCATCCCCCTGGCAGCAGAGGGAAAGGGCGCGGCTTCCCGCAGCGCCCTCCCAGATGCCGTCTGGGCGCTGCTTCCACCGGAAGGCTTGTCCGCAGTCCAGGGTTTCCGCCAAGGCGAACTGTTTCGCCATCCCCTGAAGCCGGATGTTGCCTTCTTCTCTGGATACTTCCATTCTCATCCCTCCCCTGTTTTTCCCCAAGTATACCAGAAAAAGCAGATGGAGAACAGTGGCGAAAAATGGATAACAAAGTGTATAATTGGATGAAAATGCAAAAAATATGTAAAAACGGGTAGAAATTCATCCATCACTGGAGATGGGTGACAAGGGGGGATAACTATCTGTATGAAA
>JAHZBJ010000155.1:1284-3877 GCA_019423445.1 Oscillospiraceae bacterium | reverse complement strand
GCGCCGATATGGACGGGGAGAACTGGTGCTCCGCCGATTACCGGGGGAGCGTGGGGCTGGTGGTGGGATCCGAAGGCTCGGGTGTCAGCCGCCTGGTGAAGGAAAAATGTGATTTTGTGGTTTCCCTTCCCATGGAGGGAAAGATCAATTCCCTCAACGCCTCGGTGGCGGCGGGCATCATCATGTATGAGATCGCCCGGCAGCGGCTTGGGCTGCGGGCAAGATAGCGGGGAAAAAGAGACCATTCCGGGAGGTCATGACATTGCCTGACAAAAACTACAGCGTAGACGATATCCTCAGGGAGATCCGGGCCAAGCAGCAGGGGGAGGAATCCCCCGCACCGAAGCCTGCCTCCCCGGCCATGAGCCGGGAGGAGAAGGAGCTCCTGAGCCATGCTCTGGAACACAATAAAAACCATACCTACAGCCGGGAGGAGCGGGCCCCTGTCCGGGATCCGGAACCGGAGGAGGAGTATTTTCCTGAGGTGCGGCTGGAGCTTCCCAAGGAGGAGCCGGACCCGGTGCCTTCACTAGATCAGCTGTGGAAGGAGGAGGACACCGCGCCCTTCCGCCGGGAACGGGACAAGGTCTCCGCCGGGGAGCAGGTACGGACCCAGGAGCAGCCCCGGCGTTCCGGGTCCCCGGCAGCTCCCATGTGGGAGGAGGAGCTCCCGGGTGGGAGAAAAGCCGGCAGAGCCTCTTCCAGAAGAGAGGAGGCTGCTCCGGCGTCCCGGCGTACCAGGGAAGAAAAGACTGCCCCTGCCATGTGGGAGGAAGAGAAGCCCGTTTCCCGGAGCACGCCCCCCACCCGTCTTCCAGGAGGGAGAAGTTCCCGCATTGACGCTGCCGCAGCAGCTAGAATGATCACCGGGGATCCGGAAGAGGTGGATTTTGAGGAGCAGGTGGTTCGCCGCGCCAAAAAAGCCGCGGCCGGCCGGGAGGAGCGGCCGGTATCCCGGGTTCAGGAGGAGCCCTCTGAGGAGGAGTATCCCCGCCGCCGCTCCCGCCAGGAGCGGGAGGAGGAAACGGCGCCCCGACAATCCAGGAAACAGCAGCCCCAGGAGGAAAGCCGCCGGGGAAAAGGCCCTCGGATCAGCGCTCAGCTCCAGGGGATGAAGACCAGCCTGGTGATCCGCCTGGTGGTGAATCTCGTTTGTGCCCTGGGGACCGTCTACCTTATGCTGGCTCCCCAGATGGATCTGCCCATCCCTGAATTCTTCCTGGACAAGCCCAATGTTTACCTCTGGGTAGGTGTGGGCCTGGTGGCTTTTTCCGCCCTGGTGTCCGGAAATACGGTGGGAGGCGGCATGATTTCCCTTTTCTGCCTGCGCCCCAACAACGACAGTTACAGCTCCATCGGGGTGTTCGCATGTCTGGTCCAAGGGTCCTATATGGCCATGCGCCCCGAGATGATGGAGGGATACGCCGATAATCTCTATCTGCCCATGGCCACCCTGCTGCTGCTTTTTAATACCATCGGCAAGTTGATTCTTCGGGGCCGGGTGGCCCGAAGCTATCGGTTCATAGCCCAGGAAGGGGCCAAGCATACCGCCGCAGTCATCGAGGACCGGGATCTGGCCCGGCGGCTGGGGGCCGGGGTAATTGAAGACGAGCCGGAAATCGCCTATTTTGCCAGTTCCAGCGGAGTTTCGGCCTTTATGGACCAAGCCTTTTCTGAAAGCAAGGCGGAGGACGTTTCCAAGGTGATCGCCCCTATGACCGCTGTGGCGGCTCTGGTGATGGCGGCGATTTCCTACCCCTTCCACCATGATGTGTTTACTTCCGCCTGTGTCTTTACGGGAGCCCTATGTATCACTGCCCCCATCGCCGGGGTCATTTCCGCAAATCTCCCCCTCACCCTGGTGAACCGCCGGTTGGACCGTTGGGGAGCTACCCTTTGCGGTTACTCCACTGTGGAGCAGTTCGCCAATGTTAATGGGGTGGTGCTTCGCTGCTCCGACCTGTTCCCGCCCCAGAGCGTCACCCTCCAGGGGATCAAAGCCTTCAACCGCACCCCTATGGATGAGGTGATTCTGGATGCCGCCAGTGTGCTGAGCAGGTGCGACAGCACCCTTACCCGGATCTTTGAGGAGATGGTATCCGGCCCCGGCATCCTCCGGGAGGTGGACGGCCTCACCTATGAGGACGGAATGGGGATTTCCGCCTGGGTCAGCGGCAGGCGGGTCCTTATCGGAAACCGGGAACTGATGAAAGCCCACGGGGTGGCCATTCCTCCCAGGGAGTACGAGGAGCAGTACGGCCAGGGGAAACAGATCCTCTACCTCTCCAACTCCGGCCAGGCGGCCGCCATGTATATCCTCTCCTACAAAGGGGACAAGCAGATGCGCCGCAGCCTGGAACTGCTGGCAGACCGGGACATCGCTGTCTGTGTCTACTCCACCGACCCCAACGTTACCGCCGAGCGGGTGAGCCAGGTTTACGGGTTCCCCCGGGAGCTGGTGAGGATCATCCCCGCCGCTCTCCACCGGGAGGTGGATCGCTTCCTGGACCCCCAGGCAAAACCCCGCGCCAGCGTGGTCCATACCGGCGCCCCGGCCTCCTATGTCCGGGCAGTGGCGGCGGCCAGAAGCTGC
>JAHZBJ010000155.1:0-1274 GCA_019423445.1 Oscillospiraceae bacterium | reverse complement strand
GGTGGAGACCGCTCTGATCCTCCTTTCGGTGGTGGTGGGCTTCGCTCTGGTGACCTTCTTCGCCTTTACCGGCAGTATGGCGGCCCTTACATGGATCACCATCGCCGCCTACCAGGGCTTCTGGGCCTTGGTTCAGCTGCTGGTGGCGCTGCTGAAACGCTCTTAGAAATACAGCCCTGGGAAGGGCAGGCAAAGAACCTCCGGCGGCGGATTTTTCCGCTGCCGGGGGTTCTCATTTTCTGCAAAAGGTTCTGCGGCAAGACGAAAACCCGCGAACTTGCTTTTTTGTACAAAATTTTCCAGGTGAATTTGGCGTGGGAATGACAGCGTTTTCCCCATGAAATGGTTGCCTTCGGCTTTTGTATTATGTATAATTGTGCTAAGGCACAAGATTTAAAATCGGTATTTTGTGTCAAAATCGCTTAGAAGTTAGAAGTCGGGCTCTGCCCGGTGTCCCACTTGCGATTTAAAAATTACCCACATTGGGGAAAAAGAAAGGGGCGAGCCATACATGAAACAGTATATGGCGGACAAAATCAGGAACGTTGCTATCGCCGGTCACGGCGGGTGCGGAAAGACCTCCCTGGCGGAGGCCATGTTGTTCCGCGCCGGCGCCACTGACCGGCTGGGGAAGACCGCCGACGGCAACACCGTCTGCGACTGCGACCCGGAGGAGATCAAGCGCAAGGTGTCGGTATCCTCTGCGGTGGCCCCTTTGGAGTGGAAGGACAATAAGATCAACCTTATCGACTGCCCGGGGCTGTTTGACTTTGCGGCCGGGGTCAGCGAAGGGATCCGCGCCGCTGAAAGCGTTCTGATTGTGGTGTCCGCCAAGTCCGGCGTCAATGTGGGTACCGAAAAGGCTTATAAACTGGCTACCGAAATGGGAAAGGCCAAGCTTTTCTATATCAACAAGATGGATACCGAGAACGCCGACTTCCACAAGGTAATGGAAGGGCTCCACGCTGCCTTTGGCACCAGCGCCTGCCCCATGGTGGTGCCCTACGTGGAGAACCATAAGGTGATCTGCTACATCGACCTGCTGGACGACCGCGCCTTTGCCTATGCAGCTGACGGCAGCAAGACCAATGTGGAAGTTCCTGCCGGCGCCGCGGGGATGGTCAATGCCCTGAAGGACGACATCAAGGAAGCGGTTGCTGAGACCTCCGATGAGCTGATGGATAAATTCTTCTCCGGTGAGGAGTTCACCCAGGAGGAGATCCATAAAGGCCTGCTTCAGGGTGTCCGGGACGGCACCATCGCTCCGGTGTTCT
>JAHZBJ010000154.1 GCA_019423445.1 Oscillospiraceae bacterium | reverse complement strand
CATCGCCGACGGCAAGATCCGGTACGACGGCATCAACATCAACAAGATCAAGAAGCCGGACCTCCGGCGCTCCCTGGGCATCGTCCTCCAGGATACCCACCTCTTTACCGGCACCGTTATGGAGAATATCCGCTACGGCAACCTGGAGGCCAGCGACGAGGAATGCATCGCCGCGGCCCGGCTGGCCAACGCCGACGGCTTCATCCGCCGCCTCCCCAATGGCTACGACACCATGCTTACCGGGGACGGCGCCAACCTCTCTCAGGGCCAGCGGCAGCTGCTGGCCATCGCCCGGGCCGCTGTGGCGGATCCCCCGGTGCTGATCCTGGACGAAGCCACCTCCTCCATCGACACCCGCACCGAAAAGCTGGTCCAGGACGGCATGGACGCCCTGATGACCGGGCGGACCACCTTTGTCATCGCCCACCGACTCTCCACCGTCCGCAACGCCGACGCCATTATGGTGATGGACCAGGGGCGGATCATCGAGCGGGGCACCCACGACCAGCTCATCGAGAAGAAGGGCAAATACTATCAGCTCTATACCGGCAACCTGGCGGAAGAACCCGCCTGATCCCCTCCCCCGCCCCCGGGAAAAAAGGCGCAGCAAGCCGCTGCGCCTTTTTTCTTTGGGGATGAAACAGCCGGGACTGACTCCCTCTGTTCCGGTCCGGGAGGGAGGCCCCATGGAATGGGAAGTGCCGCCTGCAGGGGGGCTGCGCGATTGGAACCCGGCGGGCGCGGGCTGGCGGCTTTTTTTGCCCCAGGCAAAAAAAGCCGGAGCAAAGTTCACTTTGCTCCGGCATGGTGGCCCTGGGCAGATTCGAGCTGCCGGCCTTTCGCTTAGGAGGCGAACGCTCTATCCTACTGAGCTACAGAGACATCTGGAAAATCCGTCCCGGGGCTGGGGGAAAACCCCTCCCCGGGACCTTTCTATTTTACCCCAAGGGGGAAGCTTTGTCAATTGCCGGGACGTCCACCAGCAGCCGGAGCCAGACCCCAAGAAGGACCACGGCCCCCAGGAGCGCCGCCCGGTCTCCCAGCAGGGAGGTAAGGGGGATCCCCAGCCCCGCCCCCAGGCAGAAGGTCAGAATCACCGCCAGGTAGCGCCAGGCCTTGGCCCCCGCCTCCCGGTCGCCGCCGAAGAAGTACTGCCACAGGTGCTGGGAGCAGGAGCGGAGGTTTCCGGTGCACATGGTGCTGGCGTAGGGCAGCCCCATAACGGTGCGGAATCCGTTTACCTGCATGGCGCAGAGGAAGGACACCGCCACGTTGACCACCGCATCGGGGACCCCGTGGGGAAGGAATCCCACCACCCCCAGAATGGACGCCTCCAGGAGGAGGACGCTGCGCTGCCAATGGACTCCGGCCCGGTGGGGGGCCCTGGCCCGGATCCCCTCGGTGACCATCACCCCCAGGGCAAAGGAGAGGATAGGGATCAGGTAGTAGGCGGCGGTGGCCCATTCTCCCCGGGCAGCGTGAATGGCCAGAAGCACCATATTGCCGGTCTGGGCGTTGGCGAAAACGCCGCCTCTGGTGACATAGGTGTAGGTGTCCAGAAAGCCTCCTACCACGGTCAGGGGCAGGGATATGGCCAGGGTCTCCAAGAGGCTTACACCGTTTTTTGTGCCGTTCATCTGTGCTCTCCCCTTTCACTGCCGGGAATTATAGCACGCCGGGAAGAAAAACACAACCAAAGGGGGCAAAAAGTTTCCCTAACGGCTTTTATTTGGACGCCAAAAATGGTATAGTAATTATGTATTGAGCAAAACCGGGTCCCCCGAAAACAACCGCGGGAACCGGAGCCGGTTTTGGCCGCCCCAGGGCGGCGGAAAAGGACGAATGATGATGAAACGAGAGAAATCTTGCGGCGCTCTTGTGGTGCGCAAAAACGGGGAAAGCTACGACCTGGTGCTGCTGCGGCACCGGTTCGGCGGCCACTGGTCCTTCCCCAAGGGCCATGTGGAGGAGGGGGAAAGCGAACGCCAGACCGCCCTCCGGGAGGTCCATGAGGAGACGGGGCTTTCCATCCGCCTTTACGACGGCTTCCGGGAGAGTGTGGAATATTTCCCCAAGCCCGGGGTAAAAAAACAGGTGGTGTACTTTCTGGGGGAGGCCCTGGGGGACGAACTGGTCCGCCAGGAGGAGGAGATCAGCGAGCTGAAGTGGGCTTCCATCGCCGAAGCCGACGCCATGGTCACCTTCGCCAACGACAAGCGGCTCATCCGCCTGGCCAAAAAGCGGCTGGGCCTTCCGGTGGAGGCGGCAGCCCCCCGGAAAACCGGGCGGCGGCAGCCCGGCGCCAAATAACCGCCATCTTCCTGCTGCCAAAGGAGGCATTTTAATATGTTCAACCGCCCTTCAGCGGAGACGGGGAAGGGCAGTCTGGCCCAGAATCCCGCCCGGACCATCTGCCTGAGCTTCCTGCTTATCATCGCCGTGGGCACCTTCCTCCTGATCCTCCCCTTCTCCTCCCGGAGCGGGGAGATCACCCCCCTGGTGGACGCCTTGTTCACCGCCACCTCCGCCACCTGTGTCACCGGCCTGGTGGTATATGATACCTGGACGTACTGGTCCCCCATAGGACAAGCTGTCATCCTGGCTCTGATCCAGGTAGGCGGCCTGGGCCTTGTCACCATGGGGACCTTTTTCCATATCCTGGCGGGGCGCCGCCTGGGCCTGCGGAGCATCGACCTGGCCAAGGAGTCGGTGAACACCGATTCCTTCGCGGGGGTGCGCCAGATGGTCCGCACCGTCATTCTGGGGACCCTTCTGGTGGAGGGGATCGGAGCCCTTCTTCTGGCTTTCACCTTCGTCCCCCGGTACGGATTCCTGGAAGGGGTCGCCATGTCGGTGTTCACCTCGGTGTCCGCCTTCTGCAACGCCGGCTTCGATCTCATGGGCCGGGACGGTGTCCCCTACGCTTCCCTCACCTCCTTCGCCGAGAACTGGGCCGTTACCCTGCCGGTGATGATCCTCATCGTTCTGGGAGGATTGGGCTTTGTGGTGTGGGAGGACCTTCTCCGCTGGCGCAAAACCCGCACCGTCACCCTCCACACCCGGGTGGTGCTGGTAATGACCGGACTGATGCTGGGGGTGGGTGCCTTCCTTTTCCTCCTCTTTGAGGGGAAGAACCCCGGCACCATGGCGCCCCTCTCCCCTCTGGGGAAGCTCAACGCCGCCCTGTTCCAGTCGGTAACCTGCCGCACCGCCGGCTTCAACACCGTGGATCTCAATGCCCTCACCGACCAATCCAAGCTGGTGTCCATTATCCTGATGTTTATCGGGGCGGCCCCTGCCGGCACCGCCGGCGGCGTCAAGGTCACCACCCTGGCGGTTCTGGTGATGACGGTGGCCTGCGTGATGCGGGGAGAGGAGGACACCATCATCCGCCGCAAAAAGATTGAGCGCCAGGCGGTGTACCGGGCGCTGACCCTCTTTACCATGGCCATCCTGGTGGTGGCCCTCTCCGCTTTTGTCATCCACTTCTCCCTGGACGGGCAGTTCCCCGCCCTGGACGTCATCTTCGAGGAGGTTTCGGCCTTTGCCACCGTGGGCCTCTCGGTGGGGGTCAGCGGCGCCGCCAGCGTTGGCAGCCGCCTGGTACTGATCCTCAATATGTTCCTGGGAAGGGTGGGACTTCTTTCCCTGGCCCTGGCCATCGCCATGCGCAGCGGCGGCCGCAAGGAGGTTCTCCCCACCGCCCGGATCATTATCGGTTAATGGAAAAAGAATAAAAGCTGGGGACCGGTACGCCGGTCCCCAGCTTTTTTGTGTCCGTGAGAAACGTTGTGCGAAGCAAACCGTTCTGCCTCGCTCCCTGAGCATATCACTTAAGATTCAGAAGGCGGTTTTGCGGGTGTATCTTGGGCCCTTCCCAGTCCAGGTTATTTGCTCAGAGAGCGGCGCAGAAACCAGTGCTTCTGCGTCCGTTTTCTCACGGACCCGCCAGCCGGGGCTACCCGGC
>JAHZBJ010000153.1 GCA_019423445.1 Oscillospiraceae bacterium | reverse complement strand
CCGATCTGGGGCAGCTTTCCGGCGGGGAGAAGGCCCGTCTGAAGATGGCGGTGATCTGCCTGGCCAAAAGCAACGTCCTGATCCTGGACGAGCCCACCAACCATCTGGACCTTGGCACCAAGGAGGTGCTGGAGCAGGCCCTGATGGAGTTTACCGGAACCCTGTTGATGGTATCCCACGACCGTTACCTGCTGGACCGCATCCCCAGCCGCATTGTGGAGCTGGAAAATGGCGAGCTGCGGCAGTACAAGGGAAAGTATTCCGATTATCTCCGTCAGTCGGCGGGGCAGACCCCGGCGCCGGAAAAGGAGAAGCCCCGGGAAGAAGCTCCCGTTCCCAAGGCCGAATCTGGCTGGAACAAGGGGAAGGAGCAGCGCCGGGCAGAGGCCAAGCGGAGAAAGGAGTGCGCCGAAGCTGAGCAGTTGGTGACTCAGCTGGAAGCGGAGGTCTGGCAGCTGGAGCAGCAGATCGCTTCTCCCGAAGCGGCGGCAGATTACCTCCTCCTCCAGGATCTGTGCGCTCAGGTAGAGGAAAAACGGGAAGCTCTTTCCAAGGCGGAGGACCGCTGGCTGGAGCTTTCGGAGACATAACAAGGCGTTTTGCCCTGCCGAAACGCCGGTGAAAAGGAGAATGTGCCGTTGAAGAACATCCAATGGAACCACCGTTATACCACCATCGCCGTCTATGTGTTTTTGGTGGTGGCAGCTTGTCTGCTGTTTGGAGCCATTTTGGGGGACCTTCCCCAGATCTGGAATTTCCTTGGAACCATCGTGGGGTATCTGTTCCCGTTTATATACGGCTTTGCCCTGGCCTATCTCCTTTCGCCTCTGGTGCGGAGGATCGAAAAGCCTCTGCGGAGCACCCGGCTGAAGCCCCGGACCGCCCGGGGGATTTCCCTGGCTGCAAGTTATCTGCTGGTGCTGGTCTTTCTGGGAATCTTCGGGGTGGTGGTGATCCCCACCCTGGCGGAAAGCGCCGCCCAGGTCATCGGAAATGTCAGGGTCTACACCCAGAAGATCAACGAGCTCGTCGACCAGCTGATGAATTATATCCCCGACGAGAATATCTCCATCGAAGTGGAGAAGGCTCTCGACAACCTGATGGCTTTCCTGTACTCCTTCATTTCCGGCACCTTGACCCAGGTGGTGGCAATTACCACCCGCCTGGCCAGCAGCGTCATCGAGGTGGTGATGGGGATTATCATCTCTATCTACATGCTGGCGGACAAGGAAAAGCTGATCGCTCAGATGAAAAAGATCCTTTCCGCCCTTCTGCCTCCCAAGGCCATGGAGCAGCTGATCCTGGTGGCCCACGACGGAAATGAGAAGTTCAGCGGTTTTCTCATTGGCAAGATTATCGATTCCCTGATCATCGGCATCCTCTGCGCCATTGGGATGCTCATCTTCCGGATGCCCTTTGTGGCTTTGGTGAGCTTTATTGTGGGACTCACCAACGTCATCCCCTACTTCGGACCCTTTATCGGGGCCATTCCAGGGATCATCCTGGTTCTGATCGGGGGCAGCCCCATGCAGGCCCTGGGATTCGGCATCTTCATCCTGGCCCTCCAGCAGTTTGACGGCAACATCCTGGGTCCAGCCATTTTGGGGCAGTCCACCGGCCTTTCCGCCATGTGGGTGATCTTTGCCATCCTCCTTTTTGGAGGACTGTACGGCTTTGTGGGGATGCTCATCGGGGTGCCGCTGCTGTCGGTGATCTTCCGGATCCTCCGCACCCTCATAGACTCCCGTCTGAGAAAGAAGGGAATGTCCACAGAGGCGGCGGATTACGCTTCGGAGAAACATCAGCTTCTTTAAGACAAGTATTGCGGGGAAGGAGGGAGACCGTGGACATCGGGGCATACCTTTGGGATAGACATGGGATCCGCCTTTCCCGGCAGCAGCGGGAAGCGGTGGAGGCCCCGCCAGGGGAGATTTTGCTTTTGGCGGTGCCCGGGGCAGGGAAGACCACAGTGCTTACCGCCCGGATTGCCCATCTGCTGCTGAATTTGGGAGAGGACCCGGGAAGGATCCTTACACTGACTTTTAACCGGGAATCCGCCCGGGATATGGCCCGCCGGTGGGAGGAGCTGTTTGGGGAGCTGGTTCCCAAAGGCCCCTCCTTTTCCACTATCCACAGCTTTTGCTACAGTCTGCTGCGGGAGTATGCCGCGGGGCGCGGCACCCGTGTCCCGGAGCTGTTGGAGGGAGCCGGAGACGGCAGGGAACGCCAGCGGATCCTGGTGGCGCTGTACCGGGAGGAGACGGGGGATTACCTTCCGGATGACCTCCTGCGCCAGGTGGAGAATGCCCTGGGCTATTGTGTCAATATGGAGCTTTCCCAGGAGGAGGCTGCTTCTCTGGACCGGGAGATCCCCGGTTTTTCCCGGCTGATGGAGAGGTACACTGCCTGGAAGCGGGAGAACCGCCGGATGGATTTCGACGATATGCTCCGCTTTGCCTGTACCGCCCTGGAGCGGGACCGCGGCCTGGCTGGACGGGCGGCAGAGTGGTACCGCCATATTCTGGTGGACGAGGTCCAGGACACCTCCAGACTTCAACACGATATTATCCGGAAAATTTCCCGGGGCAATCTCTTTATGGTAGGGGATGAGGACCAAAGCATCTACGGTTTCCGGGGTGCGGACCCCCAGGGAATGACCCGATTCTTGGAGGAACACCCAGCGGGAAAGCTGATGAAGCTGGAGGAAAACTACCGAAGCACCCGGGCCATTGTGGCAGGTGCTGCCCGCCTGATAGAGACCAACAACCAGCGGTATTCCAAGAATATCCACACCTCCCGGGAGGAGGGGGAGCCTATTCTGGTGTTCCGGGATCTGGACCTGGAGGAGGAATATGAGGCTGTTGCGGACCTGCTGGAAAAGATGCCGGTTGGAGAAAGCTGCGGCGTTTTGTACCGCACAGGTTTCAGCGGTATTGGGCTGGGATGGGTTTTAAAGCGCCGGGGGATCCCGTTTTCCTCCCGGGAGACGGGGCTGGGTTATGGTTCTGATTTTATCACACGGGATATAGCTAATTTTTTCCGTCTGGCTCAGAACCCGGGAGACCTGCGGGCGTTCCGGCAGCTTTACTTCAAGCTGGGCTGCGCCATTTCCAAGGAGGCGGCGGCCGCCGCCATGGATGCGGAGCCCCGGGACCTGCTGAGGTACATCCTGGACGAGGTGGACTATCCCTCTAAAAACAGCGGCCGCCTTGGCTGGACCCGGCGGATTTTGGAGGGGATGCGGGGAAAATCACCCCTCCGGCAACTGGATACGGTGATCCGGGATCTGGAGTACCTGACGACTCTGGAGAAAAAGAGTCAGGAGAGCTACCAGATGAACGGTTACTGTCAGAAATTGGCGATCCTCCGGGATTTCGCCGCCCACACCCCTGACGTTCAGGCTTTTTTGGAGCGCTTGGGGGAAGCGGAAAAAGTATTGAACAGCCCGGGAAAGGCCCAGGTGACGCTTTCCACCGTACATTCCGCCAAAGGTCGGGAATTTGACCGAGTCATCATTCTGGACGCTCTGGACGGGATATTCCCAGGCACCGACGCCTTGGAATACAGGGTGCTGGGCCGGGACGATTTGATAGAAGAGGAAACACGGTTGTTCTATACTGCCATGACCCGGGCGAAAAACCGGTTGGCGATTTTTGCTCCGGCCAGATGTATGGGACGCCGCTTGACAGCATCCCGGTTCCTCCACGCTGTTTCCGGCGGAATCCCTATGATAGGCTCGGTTCCTCTGGTGCCGGGGCTGCGGGTGATGCACAGCTTTTTCGGCGCAGGCGCCGTGGAGGAGGTGGACAGCGCCAAGGGACGGGTGGCAGTGCACTTTAAGATCGGCGGGACCAAGCAGTTTACCATCGAAAGCCTAAAGGATGGTAAGATCTTTCAGCTCCTTTGATTTTTTCTGCAGAATGCCAATGAAAAGGTGAAAAATGGTTGACAAAACTCCGTGTATCTGATAATATAGTACAGTCGCTTGGAGTTGCTCAATCCTGCGGGTGTAGTTCAATGGTAGAATTCCAGCCTTCCAAGCTGGTTACGTGGGT
>JAHZBJ010000015.1:21605-24240 GCA_019423445.1 Oscillospiraceae bacterium | reverse complement strand
GAACCGCAGTATCCGGGCTGCTGCCATCGCTCTGGGCGGCGCCGCCACGGTGGAAGACAGCCCGGGCCAGATGCCCCTGGCCGCCGATAAGACCATGGCCGCCATCTTCAAGGAAAACGCCCTGCGGTTTTATCCCGAGGAGAAGATCCTCCCCTGCCTGGAATCCACCGCCTCCTTCGATATCGGCGACCTGTCCCTCTTTATGCCGGTGCTCCACTGCATCACCTCCGGCATCGAGGGCGGGCTCCACTCCAAGGATTACCGCATCATCGATGAAGAGGACGCCTTCATCACCCCGGTGAAGATACTGGCCTGCACCCTCATCGACCTGCTGGCCGACGGGGCCCAGGGCGCCGCCCAGGTGAAGAAGGACTTTGTCCCTCAGATGACCCGCCAGGAGTACATTGACACTCTCCTCTCCCTGGAACAGACTCTGGAATACAAAGATTAAAAGGCTGCGGCAAGACGGGCGCGCCGGAGGATTCCTCCGGTACGTCCGCCTTGCGCTACACAAAGAAAGGCGGGAAAAAGTTTTCCGCCTTTTCTTGCAAACCCCCGAGGAAAGATGCTATTATAAAAACCGAGTATCCCCACGGATACATGGAAGGAAAGGAGCAGGAGGAGGCATGGCCCCGTGGCCGCGCCGCATTGCCCATGATAAAACCCATTTTAGCTCAGTACATTCCCATAGCGGAGGTAATCGTAAAAACCTTTGGGGAGGATTGTGAGGTGGTGCTTCACGACCTGGAGCATCCTCAGCAGTCGGTGGTTTATACAGCAAACAACCGGGTCACCGGCCGGCAGGTGGGCCAGAGCTTCGACCATCTGGTCCCTCAGGTGATCCTTTCCAAAAAATTGGACAACGATGTGGTGGCCAACTACTATTTCCATACAGAGGATGGCAGGCTCATCAAATCCTCCACCGTTTTGCTGAAGGATTTCCAGGGCAAGGTGGTGGGGGCCATGTGCATCAATATTGACACCACCCCCATCACCCGGCAGATGGAGTGGCTCCAGTCCATGATCCCCTCCGAAGGGGAAGAGCTGACGGCTTCCTCTCCCTCGGAGGTAGCGCCGGAGGAGGTGACCCACGTCAGTGAGGTGGTCACCGAGCTCATCGACAAGATCATCGGGGACAAGGACATTTCCCGCCTGCGCCGGGAGGAGAAACTGGAGCTGATCCGCTTTATGGACCAGCGGGGGATCTTCCTGATGAAAGGGGCGGTAGACCTGGTGGGAAACCGTATGGGGATCTCCCGGGTGACAGTGTATAGCTATATCGACGAGGTCAGGGACAAAAAGTAAGGGGGACAAAGGATGAAGAAAACGGTAGCGGTAATGGGCTGCGGCGCGTTGGGAAGCACCATCGCCCGAGCGGTGGCGGAAGAGCTTTCCGAGAAGTACACCCTGCTGGGGCTGGCTGGGGCCACCCCGGAGGAGCCGAAGGCTTTGGCGGAGGAGACCGGTTCCAGAGCCTTTGCCAGCGTGGAGGAGATGCTGGAAGCCCAGCCAGACTATGTGGTGGAAGCCGCTTCCGGGGATGCGGTGCGCAGCTGGGGAGAGAAGATCCTCCGGCGGGGAAGCAACCTGATCCTTCTTTCCATCGGCGCCCTGGCTGATGACGATTTCCGGGAGGCGCTGAGCCGGGCGGCGGAGGAGTCGGACCGGAAGGTGCATCTCCCCTCCGGGGCCATCGGCGGCCTGGATGTCCTTCGGGCCATGTCCAGGATGAACACCGGCCTGGATGTCCGGGTGGTGAACCGCAAGTCTCCCCAAGGACTGGAAGGGGCTCCCGGCCTGGGGGGCAGGAAGCTTTCCCGGGAGGAGGAAGAGGTGGTTTTTGCCGGAACCGCCCAGGAGGCCATCCACGGCTTCCCCAAGAATGTCAATGTGGCGGTGGCGGCCGCCCTGGCAGGGACCGGTCCCCAGCACACCTGGGTGGAGATCCACAGCGTCCCAGGACTCCAGGAGAATACCCACTACATTTACGCCCAAAACGGCTCCGTCCGGGTCACCTTGGAGACCGCCTCCCTCCCGGACCCCACCAATCCCAGGAGCAGCACCCTGGCCGCATGGAGCGTGGTATCCCTCCTGCGGGAGATGGCTTCACCCATTCAGTTCTGACCCGGCAGTCTGTCCGGGAGACAGGGAGGAAGTATGGAGATCAGAAGATACCGGCCCCAGGACCTGCCGGCCATAGCCGCCCTGTTTCGGGACAGCGTCACCGGCGTTGCCTGCCGCGATTATTCCCCGGAGCAGATCCGGGTTTGGGCGGCTGCCTGGGAAGAACTCCGGCATAGGGGGGAGTTCTTCTCCTCCCTTTACACCCTGACGGCCTGGGAGGGGGAGAGCTTGGCGGGGTACGGCTGCATCACCCGGGAGGGCTATCTGGACCATCTCTATGTCCACCCGGATTTCCAGCGCCGGGGAGTGGCGGCGGCCCTCTGCGGCGCTTTGGAGGAGTATGCTTTTTCCGCCGGAGCCGGGTCCATTACCGTCCATGCCTCCATCACCGCCCGGCCCTTCTTTGAGAAGAGGGGGTACCGCCTGGTCCGAGAGCGGCAGGTGGAGCGCCGGGGGGTAGTGCTGGTGAATTTTGCAATGGAAAAAGAACAGTCACCCTTCCCGCTTCCAA
>JAHZBJ010000015.1:0-21595 GCA_019423445.1 Oscillospiraceae bacterium | reverse complement strand
GAGAGGCATAAAAGAGCCCCGGCGCGCCGCGCCGGGGCTCTTTTATGCCTTATTTCCGGTTGGGTTTATCCTTGTCCCGGTGGGTCACTACCACCGGAAGCCCCTGGGCGGCAAGATGATCCCCCAGGGCCTGGGCAAAGGCCACCGACCGGTGCCGTCCGCCGGTACAGCCCACGGCAATGGCCAGCTGGCTTTTGCCCTCCCGGATATAGAGAGGCATCAAAAAGTCCAGCAGGCCGCAGAGGCGGCGGAGAAGTTCCTGACTCTGGGGCCATTTCATCACATAGTCCCGGACCGGGGCTTCCAGGCCGGTGTGCTCCCGCAGCTCAGGAATGTAGAAGGGGTTTGGCAGGCAGCGGACGTCAAACACCAGGTCCGCCTCCTTGGGAAGCCCGTTTTTGAAGCCGAAGGAGATGCACTGGGTCATCATCCCCTGGGCGGGGGCGGCAAGGAAGGTCTGGGCCACCCGCTCCTTCAGCTGGGCGGGGGAGAGAAAGCTGGTGTCGATGACAAAATCCGCCTGCCGCCGGGCTTCGGCCAGCAGCTCCCGTTCCTGGCGGATGGCGTCTTCAATGGTGAGGGCGCTGCGCTCCAGCAGGGGGTGGCGCCGCCGCCCCTCCTTGTACCGCTGAAGCAGCACCCCGTCGTCGGCATCCAGGAAAAGGAGGCGGAGGGGATACCCCCCCGCCCGGAGCTGTTCCAGGGCCCCGGCAAAGTCGGAAAACAGATCCCCGCCCCGGGCGTCCACCACCACTGCCATCCGCTGGGCATCCCCGTGGGAGCTCTGCCCCAGCTGGGCGAACTTCTCCAGCATCTGGGGCGGGACGTTGTCCACGCAGAAATATCCCATATCCTCCAGGGCGTTGACGGCCTTGGACTTGCCTGCCCCGGACATGCCGGTGACAATGATCAGTTCCACAAATCATTCCTCCCATGGCGCTTGGCATTTTGGATTTCAGCCCGGGCCTCCGCATTGCAGGATCTCCTGCTGGCGGGGGGTGGCGGGGGTGGTGAGAAGAATCCCGCCTCCCGGCCATTCCAGCCGGGCGCAGCGGATCCCCCCCAGGGCGGCTAGGGCGTCGTCCAGGGTGGTACGGCAGCGGGCCAGCCTGGCGCCCATATGGATACAGAGAAAAAGCTGCAGGAACTGCATCTGGCTCAGGAAAGCCAGGATCTCTTCCCGGGAGTATTCCAGGCTGAGGAATTGCAGGTCTTCCACCAGGTAAACCGGGTGGGTGATGTCCAGCACCTTGTCCAGAATCAGGAATTTTTCCAGGATCTTCTGGGCTGGAAGCTGGGTATTGGTGAGGATCAGGTCACGGGGCTCCCGATGGCCCGGTGTCAGGGCCGGAGCGGCGCCGGGGGAGGAGCGGAGGACAAACAGCCGCAGATCCCCCAGAGCCAGTTCCCGGTAGCCGTATTCCCGGAAGGGGGCGAACTCCCCTCCTTCCCGGAGGAAGGCCTCTCCCGCTTCCGGGTCCAGGCCCAGGGCCGCCAGTTCCTCCGGGGCGGCGGCACAGATAAAGCGGCAGTTCCCCGCCCTGAGGCCCCGGCGCTCCAGGAGGTCCGGGGCCCGGGTCACCAGGACGGAACGCCGGGCCATCTCGGCCATCTGGTCCGGAGGGGAGGTCTCCCACAGGCGACAGGCCAGGGGGATGTCGCTCCCGCTGAGGAGAAAGAGGGCGTCGGAGGGGGGAGAGCCGTGGAGGAAGCTGTACTGGCAGGGGACGGCGTAGGAGAATCCCCACTCATCCCGGGCCATGGCCTGGGGAGCCTGGACCAGGGAGCTCAGGCTCAGAGGTTCCGGCGCCAGGAAGAACTTCACTGCCTGGGATACCGCCTCTTCCCCCAGGTCCCCGCCGCCGGGGACATAATATTGTTCCAGCCAGGGGAAAAAGGGGGTGCCTCGCTGGTAGCTGAGGAGGTAGTAGGCAGTGAGGGCCCGGAGGGCGTCCACCGCCTGGGACGGCAGGCCGGCCCGCCGGGCGTCTTCTGCGCAGAACCGCTCCAATCCCACCGTTTCAAAGGTGTGGAGCAGCAGGGCCACCGGGCCATACTCCCAGGTTTTGGGGAAGCGGGGAAGGAGCTGGGGGGTGAGGACGTCGGTGCGCCCCTGGTTTACAGCCGCCACCATCTCCCGGACCGCGTCCATATCCAGGCGGTCGGTGCGGCCAAGGCCCAGCACCAGACGCTGCCGGGAGGAGCCCTTCTGGTATTCGGTGCGCATCAGCTGGCAGTAGGTGATTTTGCCGTTTTTTGTGTTAACCGAGGTCTCTTTGATCCAGATGGCGGCTCCTCCTCCCATGGCTTTTTCACTCATCATTATAACATAATGTGTCAAAAAGCAAGGGGCCCCAGGGGGAATTTCTGTGGGGATACCAGAAAATTTCCCCTGTGACCCTTCTCCGCCTTGACATTTGCGCCCAGGGGAGATACCATGCAGTATGATTTTCTGAAGGCGAGGGGGATTTTTGTGGTCAAGGATATGACCCGGGGGGCGCCCCTGCGGATGATCCTGCTTTTCTGCGGGCCCCTGGTGCTGGGAAACCTGTTCCAGCAATTTTACAATATGGCGGATACCCTGATTGTGGGGAGGTTCGTGGGGGTGGACGCCCTGGCGGCGGTAGGTTCTACCAGCTCCCTCAATTTTTTGGTGATTGGTTTCGCCACCGGGGTGTGCAGCGGTTTTTCCATCCCGGTGGCCCAGCTTTTCGGCGCCGGGGACTACCCCCGGATGCGCCGCTGTGCCGCCAACGCGGTTTTTCTGGGGGCGGTGATTACGGCCCTTCTTACCGGGATCACCGTGGCCTGCGCCGGGCCGGTGCTCCGGCTTATGTCCACCCCGGAGGATATCTTCCAGGACGCCTATACCTATATCGTCATTATCTTCGCAGGGATCCCGGCCACCATGCTCTACAACCTTCTTTCCGGTTTCCTCCGGGCCCTGGGGGACAGCCGTACCCCCCTCTTTTTCCTGGTGACAGCCGCCCTCCTCAACGTGGTGCTGGATCTGGTGTTTATCCTCTGTTTCGGCGCCGGCGCCGCCGGCGCTGCCTGGGCCACGGTCATTTCCCAGGGGGTATCCGGCCTGCTGTGTTTCTGGTTCATCCTCCGCAGGGTCCCCCTGCTGCGGCTGGCCCGGGAGGCCTGGCGCCGGGACGTCCCGGAGCAGCGCCGCCTGCTTACCATGGGGATCCCCATGGCCCTGCAGTTTTCCATTACCGCTGTGGGCACCATTCTGATCCAGGCCGCCGTCAACGCTCTGGGGAGTGGTGTGGTGGCGGCGGTGACCGCCGGCAACAAGGTCCAGAACCTCTTTATGAGTCCTATGGAAACCATGGGCATCACCATGGCCACCTACTGCGGCCAGAACCTGGGGGCGGAGCGGGTGGACCGGATCCGGGCCGGCATCCGGTGCAGCCTGGCGGTGGTGATGGGGTACTGCCTGCTGGCCTGGGGCGCCACCACCCTTTGGGCGTCCCCAGTCTCCCGGCTTTTCCTCACCGGAGAGAACGTGGATACCCTGGTGGCCCAGTCGGCCCAGTTTCTGGTGATTAACAGCTGGTTCTTCCCCTTCCTGGGGGTGTTGTTTGTGCTGCGCAACTCCATCCAGGGTCTGGGTTTCGGCCTGCCCGCCATGCTGGCAGGGGTCTTTGAGCTGGCGGCCCGGAGCGCAGTAGCCTTCTGCCTGGTGGGACCTCTGGGGTATCTGGCCATTTGCCTTGCCAACCCCGCCGCCTGGATCGCCGCCGCGGTGCTGCTGGCGGTGGTCTACTTCCGCCAGATCCGCCTTCTGGAAGCGAAATATCCTTCCCCCGCCCGGGATCTTCCCGGCTGAGGAAAGTCCCGCCTGGAAGGGAACAGCCAGGCGGGACTTTTTTGTGGAGGCGTCGTTTTTTTATAGCTCCGGGAAGGGATCCCCATCCGTGGGGAACCGGTGAAGATTTTTTTGCCTGTGAGGGTTTTCCCATTGAGACGGCGGGGGGAATATGGTACACTAAAACCATCGCCGCCGGTGGAAGCGGACCTATCCCCGCCGGGACGTTCCTGGACAGGAGGAATGAATATCTATGGAAACCCCTTTGGTAAGCATTGTCATCCCCGTTTACAACGCCGCCCCCGGTCTTGCGGCCTGTATCGAAAGCGTCCGCAGGCAGACCTACGAAAACCTGGAGATTTTCCTGGTCAATGACGGCAGCCATGATGTCAGCCTGCCCATCTGCCAGATGTACGCCCAGGTGGACCCCAGGATCAAGGTGATCGATAAACCCAACAGTGGGGTCTCTGCCACCAGGAATGTGGCCATTGACCAGGCTTCCGGGGAGTTCCTCCAGTTTGTGGACGCCGACGACCATCTGGCCATGGAGGCCACCCAGCTGCTGGTGGAGCGTGCCCTGCGCACCAAGGCGGACATGGTGATCTGCCACTATTTCCGGGTGGTGGGGAAGAAGCGCAAAAGTGTCCACGGTTTCCTGGAAACCGACCGCATTTTGACCCAGCGGGAGTTTGCCACCCACCTGATGGAGGAGCCGGCCAGCTTTTATTACGGGGTTATGTGGAACAAGCTCTACCGCACCTCTATTATCCGGGAACATAATATCCGGTGCAGTGAAGAGCTGGGCTGGAGCGAGGACTTCCTTTTCAATTTGGAGTATATCCGCTACTGCCAGACCTTTTCTTCCATTCAGCTTCCCCTTTACTACTACCACAAGACCAAAAAGAGCATCACCGCCACCAGCTTTGGCATTACCAAGCTCCCCCAGACCATTGAGACAAAGCTGAATCTCTTCGAATTTTACAAGGATTTGTATACTGACATGGGGTTATACGATCAGTATAAAATACAGATCCACAAATACCTCATCGATATCGCCAGCGACAACGGATAAAAACAGCGGCCCCGGCTTGAGCCGGGGCCGCTGTTTTGGCGTCATTGGATTTTAATGAGAGGATCCGGATCATCCGGCTTCTGGCTTTTGGAGGAAAGCTCGCACCAAAGGTCGATAACATTGGCGAAGCGGGCGATGTATTCCGGAGGAATACCGTCCAGCATCTGGAAAAGGGGCCCAAAAAGAGTTTCCAGAGCATAACGGGAATAGGCGGCATAGACTTCTTTCCCTAAGGGGGAAACCTTGATGATAACGTTTTTTCGGTTGCTGGCGGTGTGGTAGCGCTCCAGCAGGCCCTTTTCCTCCATCTTTTTGACATTTTTGGAAAAGGCACTGGGGGAAATTCCCAGGCGGGTGGCGATTTCCACCA
This sequence comes from Oscillospiraceae bacterium, assembly GCA_019423445.1. Classification (GTDB taxonomy): domain Bacteria; phylum Bacillota; class Clostridia; order Oscillospirales; family Ruminococcaceae; genus Angelakisella. The sequence continues at coordinate 16,336 of JAHZBJ010000015.1, read as the reverse complement.
TGCTCTGGTTCTTCTCTTCGTTTTCCAGGATGTATTCCATCACCTGGAGCTGGGAGGGGGAGAAAGGCACCGGAGTACCGAAGGAACGCTCCTTCTGGTATTGGCTTGCATAGCGGTTCCCAAATTTGATTACCTTTTCCACCAGGTCCCGGTATTCCCGCAGCCACTCCAGCTTCATGTGCGATCCTCCATTTCAATCATTTTTTTTAAGTATAGGGAAAATATCCAGAAAATGCAAGATATGACGAAAAAGAAGGGCGCCTCCCAACGGGAGACGCCCTTCCGCGAGGAAGAAAACAGAAGGATTATCAGACGAAGATGCCGCCGATGCAGGTGTGCATGACGCCCATCATCACCATGATGGTGCTGTTGACCATGGCTCCCAGCCAGACTTTGCCGGTGGCTTTGAAGAAGTAACGGCTGAGGTATGCGGCCACAAAAAGCTGAGGAATACAGAAGGCGATAACCAGGACATCGATCCACCAGGGTCCCCAAAGGACGGTGCCGGTGGCCAGGAGCTTGCCGTACTGGATGGCCCAGAGCAGGGTGGCGCCCAGAATGTTCCCCAGGGCGCAGATGAAGAGATTTTTCCTCTCGCTCATGCCGTCCACCCGCATGGCGCCGTTAATGGAGAGAGAATTGGCCAGGTAGAAGAGGAAGAAGATGGGCAGGTAGCAGGCCAGCTGGATCAGCTTATCCGGCCGGAAGGTCTTAAGGGCAGGGGTCCAGAGGCGGAAGTCGGTGAAGAACAGCCAACGTGCCCCGGCGATAATGGTATAGACGATAGTGATAATAACAGCTGCCAGACCGATGGTTTTGAGCAGCTCCCGGCGGGAGATTTTCCAGCCGATCATTTCCATGGTGACGCCGTTTTTGCTGTTGACCCGCTTGAAGATGAACCAGAACCAGAACATGCCGAAAACAGCGTTAAACAGGGTCCAGACCATGACGCAGTTCATGGTAGAGGCAGAGAAGATTACTGTGGGTTTGCCGGCAGCGGCGTCCACAAAGATAGCCCGGTACACCGGCATTGCCAGGATGGCGGTGACAAAGGAGACGGCCCCGCAGAGGAACCAGCCGCCCCAGAACAGCTTCTTGCCGCTGGCGGTAAGGGCCGGCAGTTTGGGGGGGCAGGGCTTCTTCAGCTCGGCGAAACAGGGCACTTTCATCAAAAGCTCGTCCAATGGCACCAGGAGCAGGAAGATCCCGATAAGGCCCACAAAGTTAAAGGCCTCCTTGATGTTCCAGATCTGATTGTTCTGACCCAGGGTGTCGTCAAGACCGAAGACGGTATCGAAGTACTCAATAACGTTGGCGGTGGCCCGGGTGGAGAAGTGGATCCAGGGGTGGGTCACTTCCGGCTGGTAGAGGACCCGGAGGGTGCCGTCCTCCTTGCTGCCGTAGTATTTCCCCAGCTCCACATAGGTGATGGGCTCCTCCCCTTCCTTCAGGTTGAAGTTCATCATTTCCAGGCTTTCCAGGGCCTCTCCGGAGATATCGGCGGTGCCGGTGGTGGAGCTGTAACCGCCTTCTTCATAGGCGCCGTACAGCACGCCCACGTTGCAGAAGATCTCCTCCCAGCGGCCGTCCTGGTAAGTGGGCTTGGAGCCGGTGGGGAAGGCGGCGTAGACCTTGTTCAGGGAGTCGGCGTAGGCCTGTTCCGCTTCGGTGATCTCGGCGCCGCCGTCGGAAGCGGGATCCTGGGCCTCCTCAATGGCGGACTTGTAGAGGCGGCCGTAGTGGCGGATGGTGTGGAAGGCGTTGGCACCGCCCATGGAGTGGCCCATAACGCCGATGCGGGAGGTGTCAATGTAGTCCAGGACGCCGCTGGAGACGTATTCCACCAGGGCGATCATACCCATGGCGTCCTTGGAGGACTGGGCGGAGCGGCCGTCGGGGTCATAAATGTTGCTGGACATGCCGTGGCTGTAGGCGTCCATGGCGATGACCACCACGCCCCGGCGGGAAAGTTCGATGCTTGCGGCATCCTGCACCTCGGCGCTGTTGAGCCAGCCGTGGCTGGTGATGACCACCGGCAGTTTGTTTTCGGCAGAAGCGGTTTTGGGGATGAACATCAGAGCGTGCAGGGTCTGCTGATGATCGGTGGCGATGTTCAGGTCGATCATCCGGACGGCGCCAAAGTCAGTCTGAAGGATGGAGGCGCCAACGCAGCTGATAAGGATCAGGACCAAGGCGATACAAAACAGGCGAAGTGGGGTTTTGGACTTTGACTTCTTTTCTTCCAGAACCTTTTCCAATCTCGATACTCCTCTCTCAAAATACACCCGCGTTTGGCTGTGTGCCCTCAATCACCACCTTACACACATGCCTTTTTCTGGAATGGGGGCGTTCCGGCCCCGGGTGAAGGCGCCGCGTGAGACATTTAGTTTTGTGTCCAGGCCCGGACAAACAGTTTCCTGGAGATATGTTTTTATTTCCTGAAGAAACTATCGCAATTTCATTATACGCAGGGGACAGGAAAGAAAACAATCCGCATTTTTGCCAAACCGCAGGGCTTTTTTTCAGAGGAGACTACAAACCGCGGGAGAAAGGCCGCTTTCCCTTGACAAAGCTCCAAAAGCTCCCTTATACTGAACATGATGAGCTGCTGCGTGAGAGCCGGACTGGGCTGGGGCCCGGTCGTGCTCTCTTTTTCATTTTTTGCTGAGAGGGGCTGCTTGATTATGACAAAACAGTATGTGATCGCCCTGGACCAGGGCACCACCAGTTCCCGGGCCATTATCTTCGACCGGGAGCAGAACATCGTGGAGATAGCCCAGAAGGAGTTTACCCAGCACTATCCCAAGCCTGGCTGGGTGGAACACGACCCCATGGAGATCTGGTCCTCCCAGTACGGGGTGCTGATGGAGGTGCTGGCCAAAAGCGGCATCCGGCCGGAGGAGATCGCCGCCATCGGCATCACCAACCAGCGGGAGACCACAGTAGTTTGGGAAAAGGAGACGGGGCGGCCTATCTGCAACGCCATCGTCTGGCAGTGCCGCCGGACGGCGCCCCTGTGCCAGGAGCTTTTGAAGGATAAGGAACTCACCGCCTGGATCAAAGAACACACTGGGCTTTTGGTGGATGCCTACTTCTCCGGTACCAAGCTCCGGTGGATCCTGGACAATGTCCCCGGGGCCCAGGAGCGGGCCGAGCGGGGGGAGCTCCTCTTTGGAACGGTGGATACCTGGCTTATCTGGAAGCTCACCGGGGGGATGGCCCATGTCACCGACTACACCAACGCCAGCCGTACCATGCTTTACAATATCCGGGATCTGTGCTGGGATGAACATATCTGCAACGCCCTGAATATCCCCATGGAGATGCTGCCTTCAGTCTGCGCCAGCAGCGAGATTTACGGCACCGTGAATATCCAGGGGGTGGAGGTGCCCATTGCCGGGTGCGCCGGGGACCAGCAGGCGGCCCTTTTCGGCCAGACCTGCTATGAAGCCGGGGAAGCCAAGAACACCTACGGCACCGGCTGCTTCCTGCTGATGAATACCGGGGACCGGATGATCCAAAGCCGCTCCGGCCTGGTGACCACCATTGGGGTGGGCCTGCCGGGACGGGTGGACTACTGCCTGGAGGGCAGCGTTTTCGTCGGAGGCGCCGTGGTCCAGTGGCTTCGGGACGAACTGCGCCTTATCAGCGACAGCCGGGACAGCGAGTACTTTGCCACCCGGGTCCGGGACAACGGCGGCGTCTATGTGGTTCCGGCCTTTACCGGCCTAGGAGCCCCTCACTGGGATATGTACGCCCGGGGGGCCATTCTGGGGCTGACCCGGGGGGCGGGGCGGAACCACATCATCCGGGCAAGCCTTGAGGCCATTGCTTACCAGACCCGGGATGTTCTTGTGGCTATGGAGCAGGACACCGGCATCCGTCTTCGGGAGCTCCGGGTGGACGGAGGGGCCTCGGCCAACAATTTCCTCATGCAGTTCCAGGCGGATATTATGGGCTGTACCATCCGCCGACCCATGATTCGGGAGACCACCGCCCTGGGGGCCGCTTATCTGGCTGGTCTGGCGGTAGGGGTGTGGAAGGACCTGGAGGATATCCGCGCCCAGTGGACTCTGGACCGGTTCTACCAGCCGGAGATGGCCCCGGAGGAGCGCCAGCGGCTTCTGGCGGGGTGGAAAAAAGCAGTGGAGCGGGCCGCTGCCTGGGCGGAGGAGTGATCCCCGCCCTGGATGGCCCTTGTACAAGAGAGAAAAATCAAAAACAAAAGCCCCCTGGCTGGGGGGCTTTTTGTTTTGCCGGAAGAATGGGAGACGTGCCGCTTATGCTGCTGCACTTTTGGAGCGGCAGGACGGGGGAAGGGGGGGAATTGGTGGTTTAGGTGACAAGGAGTTCACCTCCAGGATCGAAGAATATCCGGATTTCGGACAGGATGATCTTCCGCTGTTTGGAGCCTCCCCTTGACAGAAATCCAAAGGTGAAGTATATTGGTTAAGTAAATTTAATTAAGTTTGGTTAACCAACAGGAGGAAAAATGGACCTGCGGGACAGCATCAACCGATTCTACTACACCATGACGGTGAGCGACCTGCGGCGGCTCCGCAAGGGCCGCAGCGGCGAGCTTTCCTACAACAGCATCATGTACCTGGACGTTATCGCGTATCAGTCCCAGGAGGAGGGTGGCTGCACCATCAGCGGCCTTGCCAGGACCCTGGGAATCTCCAAGCCCGGGGTCACCATGAAGGTGAAGGAGCTGGAGAGCCAGGGACTGGTGGTTCGGGAACGGAGCCAGGGGGACCGGCGGGTCAGCCATCTCCGGGTGAGCCCCCGGGTGGAGAAGGAACTGGCGGACTGGGACCGCCCCCTGGAGCGGGCCATCCGCCGGGCCGCCCAGGAGCGCACCCCGGTGGAGATCCGGAGCTTCTGCGACATTTTGGAACTTTTGAGCCAGGAGTTTTCCGTCGGGGAGGGCGAAGATGGAAAGCGATAGGATTTTTGGGACCATGGCGCCGGGACGGTTGTTTCTCCGGTGCGCCATCCCCAGCATGATCAGCATGGCCGTCACTTCCCTGTACCTGGTGGCGGACGGCATTTTTGTGGGGCGTTATCTGGGCAGCGGCGCCCTGGCGGCGGTGAACCTGGTGTCCCCCTTTATTATGGTGAGTTTTGCCCTTTCGGACATGGTGGCGGTGGGTTCCTCGGTGCAGATCTCCATCCGCCTGGGGGCGGGGGAACGGGAAGAAGCCAGCCGGATCTTCAGCTTCTGTTCTGCCCTGATTGTGGCCATATCCTGTATGGTGGGGACGGCGGCCTTTTTCCTGGCGGAGCCCTTGACCCGGCTGATGGGGGCGGACCAGGAGGTCACCCGGCTGGCGGTGGAATACATGCAGGTTTATGCCGTCTTTGCCCCGGCCATTATGATCTTCTTTGCTGTGGATAACTATCTGCGCATCTGCGGCAAGGTGAACTACAGCATGGGGATGAATGTGGCCATTTCCCTGTTGAATATCTTCCTGGATTGGCTCTTTGTGGCCAGGCTGGGGTGGGGGGTGGCCTCCGCAGCTTTGGCATCCTGCCTGAGCCTTGCTGCCGGCACCATCTCGGGGTATTTGCCTTTTCTCCGGGGCGGGCTGACCTTGAAGCTGGTCCGGGGACGGATCCCCCTGAGGCTGGTGGGAGATATCATCGCCAACGGAAGTTCGGAGTTTTTCTCCAATATCTCTGCCTCGGTGTATATGGCAATTATCAATGTGGTTCTGCTGCGCCTGGGAGGCGCCATGGCGGTGGCGGCTTTCTCCATCGTCATGTATGTGGACAGCATCGTCAAATCCATGATTTTCGGCATGGCGGATTCCATACAGCCAGCCATCAGCTACAATTACGGCGCCGGGGCTTTGAAGCGGATGTGGGCCCTGGAAAAGCTCCTTCTTCTGGCCGGGGCCGCCCTGGCCGGGGCGGTGATGGCGGTGATGCTTCTGGGAGGCCATTTGGTGATCCCCTGGTTCATCAAAGGGGAGGACCCTGCCCTCCTGGAGATGAGCGTCCGGGCCATGCGCCTCTTTTCTCTGTCCTACCTGGTCTGCTGGTTTGGCATCATCTCCAGCTCCTTTTTTACCGCTTTGGGCCAGGCAGGGCGTTCTTTGGCGGTGTCTTTCAGCAACACCCTCTTTTTCCCGGTTCTCTGCCTTTTGGTGCTCCCGGGCCTTTTGGGGCTGGACGGGGTGTGGCTCACCGCCGCCGCAGCTTCCGCCATGGCGGCACTGCTGGCGGGAGGGTTGTTGGCAGCCGTCCTTCGGGGCCTTCCCCCAGCGGAGGACAGCGCGGCATAACTGGAAGAAGTAAGTACAGCAAAGGGCGGCGCAGCCGGTGGGACTGCGCCGCCCTTTGCCTGAGAAAGAAACAAACGGAGAAGAAAAGGAAGCAAAAAGGGCGCGGAGAGAGAATCTCTCCAGCGCCCTTGCTGTTCCTTGCACCCAAGTATATTCCTCTGAAGGGGACTTTGTCAAGAGGCGCCTTGGGGTCTGCCGCCCCGGTTGATACAGAAATTTTACCCCAGGGGGATGAGAGATTTTACAAGGATCCTTTTATATAGAAGGTCGGGAGGTGACGGTCTATGAAAGGATTGCGGTTTTGGGACGGGGTTTCGGCGGGAATCATGGTGCTGGGAGCGGTGGTTTTCGGCTGGCAGGTGTGGGCCCGTGAAGCGGTTACCCTCCTGGCCGGCGTGGGGCTGGCGGTGTTCGGGGCGGGAATCCTCACGGCGTTTTTCAAAGTCAGGTGTCCGTTTTGCAGAAGGTATCTGGGGATATCCGCCGCTGCCTGGAAGTTCTGCCCCCACTGCGGGGACAAGATCGGGTGACCGTTAAAAAAGAAGGCGGAACGAAAGAAAATTTCTTGACACCATGGACCCCAGGACCTATAATAAACTATCGGACAAAGGCGTCTGCGGCAAGATATTCTCTTCCTGAGAGAATGTCTTTGTGGCGGACGCCTTCCCCTTTTGGCCCCGGCCGGGGATATCAAGGAACAGGAGGCGCCCATGAGCGTGAGAATGGAAGATGCCCTGGAGTTTGTTTCCGAAAACGATATCAAATTTATTCGCCTGACCTTCTGCGACCTGTTCGGCGTGCAGAAAAATGTCGCTATCCTTTCCTCCCAGCTGGGAAGGGTTCTGGAGCGGGGGGCGGCTTTTGACGCTTCGGCGGTGCCCGGTTTTGGGAAAATGGGGGAAGGGGATCTCTTTCTCTTCCCGGACCCGGGCACCCTGACGTTAATGCCCTGGCGTCCCTCCCAGGGTCGGGTGGCCCGGTTTTACTGCACCCTGAAACGCCCCGACGGTTCCCCTGCGCCTGGGGACGGCAGGAGCTTTTTGGCGGCTGCGGTCCGTCAGGCTGCCGGAATGGGTTTTTCGGCCCTGTTGGGGAGCCAGTGTGAGTTTTATCTCTTTGCCACCGACGGCCAGGGCCGCCCTACCCTTACCCCTCACGATCAGGCTGGATACCTGGACCTTGCCCCTGCAGACCGGGGGGAGAACGTCCGCCGGGAGATCTGCCTGACCCTGGAGGAGATGGGCATCGCCCCGGAGAGCTCCCACCACGAGGAGGGCCCCGGCCAAAACGAAATCGACTTCCGGGCCGCCGCCCCGCTGACGGCGGTGGATGACGCCATGTCCCTGCGGACAGTGGTAAAAGCGGTGGCCTCCCGGAACGGCCTTTACGCCTCCTTCCTCCCCAAGCCTTTGCCGGATCAGAGCGGCAGCGGTTTCCATTTGGATCTGACCCTTTTGAAGGAAGGGGAAAACCTGTTCCAGGGCTTCGGGGCGGAATCCCGGCCCGAAGCTGGGGCCTTCCTGGCCGGGGTGATGCGCCGCCTGCCGGAGATGACCATCTTTCTGAATCCCCTTCCCGGCTCCTACCGGCGCCTTGGGGGACTGGAATCTTCCCTGGAAGTGGCCTGGTCCGGGGACAGCCGGAAGCGGCTGCTGCGGGTGCCCTCCGCCTCCGGGGAGGAGGGCAGGCTGGAGGTGCGCTCTCCCGACCCGGCCTGCAGTCCCTATTTTGCAGTGGGCCTGCTGCTGCTGGCGGGACTGGAAGGGGTCCGGGAAGGGCTTCCTGCCCCCCGGGCCGCGGCGGCCGGACAGCGGGCGCCCCAGGGAGAGCGTCTGCCCGCCAGCCTGGGCCAGGCTCTGGAGCTGGCCCGGGAGAGCAGTTTTCTCCGGCAGGTGCTGCCGGAAGGGGTTCTGGATGCCTTTTTGGATGAAAAGGGCCGTCAGTGGGAAGAATACCGCCATGCCCAAAACCAGCACCAGTGGGAGCTGGACCGCTTCTTCGCAATGATCTGAGCCTTTTCGGGAAGGCGGAAAAGCGCGGGAAGGGGGTGACGGCATGGAAGGGACTTTGGTGGTTTCGGGGGCGAAGAACCGGGAAGGACTGGCCCGGTTCCTGGAGAGCTGCGGCTGCCGGGAGGTTGTGACGGCGGCCAGCGGCGATGAGGCCAGGCGCCTTTTGGGGGAACGGGAGTACGGCCTGGTGGTGGTGGCGGCTCCTCTCCCCGACGAGTTCGGCAGGGAGCTGGCCCTCCATGCCGCCGACTCCACCGACAGCTCGGTTCTGTTCCTGGCAGGGCCGGGCCATGCCCAGGAGGTGGCCGCAGGGCTCCGGGAATACGGGGTGGCGGTGGTGCCTACCCCTCTGAGCCGCCAGACCCTCAGCCAGGTGGTGGAGCTGCTGGAAGCTTCCCGGCGCAGGACCCTGCGGCTCCGGGAGGAGAACCGCCGCCTGACCCGGCGGCTGGAAGAGATGCGGCTGGTCTCCCGGGCCAAGTGCCTTTTGATCCAGTACGCCGGGATGACGGAAGAAGAGGCCCACCACGCCCTGGAGCGCCAGGCTATGAACCGGCGCTGCACCAGGGCAGAAGCGGCCCGCGAGATGATTGTGTCCTCTGAAGGCAGCGCTTGAAGTGTTAGGAAAAAGGGGGATGGATATGGGAAAGACTGTGCGGTATATTTTTGTGACAGGGGGCGTGGTGTCCGGCCTTGGGAAAGGGATCAGTGCCGCTTCCCTGGGACGGCTGCTGAAGGCCAGGGGACTGCGGGTGGCGGCTCAGAAGCTGGACCCCTATGTCAATGTGGACCCTGGGACCATGAGCCCTTACCAGCATGGCGAGGTGTTCGTCACCGAGGACGGGGCGGAGACCGATCTGGACCTGGGACATTATGAACGGTTCATCGACGAGGACCTGAACCGTTACTCCAACCTGACCTCCGGCCGGGTGTACTGGGACGTTCTGAACAAGGAACGCAGCGGCGCCTATCTGGGAAGCACCGTCCAGGTGATTCCCCACGTCACCGGGGAGATCAAAGCCTTCATCAGAGCCTTGGCGGAGCGCACCGATCCCGACGTCATCATCACCGAGATCGGCGGCACCATTGGGGATATTGAAAGCCAGCCCTTCCTGGAGGCTATCCGGCAGCTTTCCCGGGAGGTGGGCCGCCAGAACTGCATGTTCCTTCATGTGGTGCTGGTGCCCTATCTCAAGTGCTCCGGGGAGCACAAGACAAAGCCCGCCCAGCATTCGGTGCGGGAACTGCGGAGCATGGGGATCGTCCCCGACGTCATCATTGCCCGGTGCGACGAGCCCCTGGAACCCGGCACCCTGGAAAAGATGGCCATGTTCTGCGACGTCCGGCCGGAGTGCGTCATTGAGAACCGCACCCTGGGCAGCCTTTACGACGTCCCTCTGATGCTCCGGGACGCCCGGCTGGACGACATCGTCTGCGACTACTTTGGACTTGAGACCTCCGTCCCGGATATGAGGGAGTGGGAGGACCTCTGCCGCCGCATCGCCCGTCCGGAGCGGGAGACCACCATTGCCCTGGTGGGGAAATATGTGGAGCTCCACGACGCCTACCTCTCGGTGGCGGAAGCCCTCCGCCACGGCGGTTATGAGAACAATGCCGGAGTGAATATCCGCTGGGTGGACTCGGAGGAGCTTACCGATGATAACGCCCCGGAGGTTCTGGCGGGGTGCCACGGGATCCTGGTGCCCGGAGGCTTCGGCAGCCGGGGCATCGAGGGGATGATCGCCGCTGCCCGGTATGCCAGGGAGAAGGAAATCCCCTACTTCGGCATCTGCCTGGGGATGCAGATTGCCGTTATTGAGGCGGCCCGGCACCTTCTGGGGCTGCCCCGGGCCAATTCCAGCGAGTTCGACCCGGAGGGCCCGGACTCGGTCATCGACCTGATGCCGGACCAGAAAGGCGAGATCCCCAAGGGAGGCACCATGCGCCTGGGGGCTTATCCCTGCCATCTGGGCCGGGGGACCCGTTTGGCGGAGATCTACGGCAAAGAGGATATTGCCGAACGCCACCGCCACCGCTACGAGGTGAACAACCGCTACCGCTCCCGGTTGGAGGAGGAGGGAGGTCTGGTCCTCTGCGGCCAGTCCCCGGACGGCCGCCTGGTGGAGGCGGTGGAACGGAAGGACCACCCCTTCTTTGTGGGAGTTCAGTACCATCCCGAGTTCAAGTCCCGTCCCAACCGGGCCCACCCCATTTTCCGGGCCTTTGTGGAGGCGAGTCTCGCCCATGAAAAAAGCGGCAAATAACCGCATGATATAAGAAAAGCAAAAATCTGGCAACCAGAGAGAAACAAAAACAAAAGGAGAAGACCTATGCTGACCGCAATTGTTGGAATCAACTGGGGAGATGAAGGAAAGGGCCGGATGGTGGACCTCCTCTCCCGGGACTATCAGGTGGTCTCCCGGTATCAGGGAGGCAACAACGCCGGGCACACCATTTTGGTGAATGGGGACAAGTTTGTCCTGAATCTGCTCCCCTCCGGTATCCTTCGCCCTGATGTGGTGAACATCCTGGGCCCTGGGATGGTGGTGGACATCGCCCACCTGCGGGGGGAGATGTCCCGGCTGATGGAGCGGGGGGTGAAAATCGGCCCCGAAAACCTGAAGATCAGCGCCCGGGCCTGCATCTGCCTGCCCTGCAATGTCCGCCAGGACTGCCTGGAGGAGGAACGGCTGGCGGCCCAGAAGTTCGGCTCCACCCGCCGGGGCATCGGTCCCATCTACGGGGATAAGTACATGAAGAAAGCCCTGCGGATGGAGGACCTTTTGGAGCCGGAGCGGCTGGAACGGGAGCTGGAGCATCTCCTGGACTGGAAGAACCTCCTTCTCCACAAGGGCTACGGCGCCCCTGCCGAGGAGTTCCAAGAGGTAATGGCCTGGCTCCGGGAGAACGGGGATCCCCTGAAGCCCTATATCTGCAATACCGGGGACTTCCTGGAGGAGGCCCTGGCCCAGGGGAAAAACGTCCTCTTTGAGGCCCAGCTGGGAGCCCTCCGGGATATCGACTACGGCATCTATCCCTACACCTCCTCTTCCACCACCCTGGCCTCCTATGCCCCCATCGGGGCGGGAATCCCCGGGCGGAAGCTGGACCAGGTGGTGGGGGTCATGAAGGCCTACTCCTCCTGCGTGGGGGAAGGCCCCTTCACCTGCGAGCTTTTTGGCGAGGAAGGGGAGGCTCTCCGGGCTGCCGGCGGCGAGTACGGCGCTGCCACCGGACGTCCCCGCCGGGTGGGACCCTTTGACGTCCCCGCTTCCCGGTACGGGGTCCGGGTCCAGGGGGCGGATTGCCTGGCTCTGACCAAGATGGATGTCCTCTCTTATCTGGAAAAGATCCCCGTCTGCGCCCGATACCTGGTGGACGGCCGGGAGACTGAGAGCTTCCCCAGCGGCGACGCCCTGGTCCGGGCAAAACCGGTAGTGGAATATCTGGAGGGCTGGCACTGCGACATCAGCGATTGCCGCCGCTGGGAGGACCTCCCCGCTGCTGCCCGGCGCTATGTGGAATACCTGGAGGAGCAGGTCCGGTGCCCCATCCGCTATGTGTCGGTGGGGGCGGACCGGGATGCCTATCTGGTGCGGTAAGGCCGCCAGCGCTTGCTCCTGATAACCGGAAACCTGGAAACTGAACCATCAAAAGAACCTTCGGATCTGGCGTTCTGCCGGACCCGGGGGTTCTTTTTTGTCTGTCCGGGGATGCTTGAAGCATTGCCGGAGACATTTCGCCTCAGACAGGCCGAAGCCTAAGGGACGGGCAAGGAGAAACGAGGCAAAATGAAATATTCGAAAGATATTATGCGTATGAAATATAATAAATGAAAAAAATATTTGACAACTTGCATCAAAATAAAGGTTGTCAATAAATTTTGGACGTAAAACAGCGAAGGCTGCGAAAGGGGGAGAGAAAAGAAAGAAAAAAGCGGAACCCAAAAAAATACCTGTTGACATTGGCGAAATGCAGGCATATAATAAGAACAATCCTTTGACAGAGTGGCTGACGGAAGGAAAACACAGGCGCTTTTTCAAAGCGAAGCGAAGAAGTAAATGAATGAGAAATTGAATTTCCTTCAAAATATAAATTCTGAAATGCAGGATTTCAAAATACAGGTGCAACAGCCCCATGGGCGGAGAGGAGGAAGCGTTTTGATCAAGTTGACCGATGTCACCAAGGATTTTGGAAGCCTTCACGTCCTTAAGGGGATCAATCTTACAGTAAATGAAGGGGAAAAGCTGGTAATCATAGGTCCCAGCGGTTCCGGCAAGTCCACCCTGGTGCGGTGCATGAACTTTTTGGAGGAGCCCACCTCCGGCCACGTGTACATAGACGGGGAGGAACTGACCCGGAAGAACCGCACCGCAATGATCCGGAAGACCTCCGCCATGGTGTTCCAGCAATTCAATCTTTACCCCCATATGACAGTGCTACAGAACCTGACCCTGGCGCCCATCAAGCTCCAGGGGGTGAAGAAGGCAGACGCCGAGGCTCTGGCCATGAAGTATCTGGAGCGGGTGGGGCTGGCGGATAAGGCGGGCGCCTATCCTCCCATGCTCTCCGGCGGCCAGCAGCAGCGGGTGGCCATTGCCCGGGCTCTGGTGACCAATCAGAAGATCATCCTTTTCGATGAACCCACCTCAGCCCTGGACCCGGAGATGGTCCAGGAGGTGCTGGACGTGATGATCCAGCTCTCCAAGGAAAATATCACCATGGTGGTGGTGACCCACGAGATGGGTTTTGCCCGCCAGGTGGCAGACCGGGTCATCTTTATGGACGACGGGGTCATTGTGGAGGAAGGACCCCCGGAGCACTTCTTTGAAAATCCCTCCAACGAGAGAACCAAGGCCTTCCTTGGAAAGATCCTGCGCTGATTTCCCTCCCTTTTGGGGTTGGAATAGAGGAAATAAGAAAAGAACATCGAAATGAAGGAGGCAACCCATATGAAACGCTTTATCCAGGCTTTGTCCGTCGTGCTGGTTCTGGCTCTGCTTCTGGCAGGCTGTGGCTCCGGTACCACCGCTTCTTCTTCCGCGGCGCCTTCCGGCGGGGATTCCTCCGCTGCCGGGGATGCCTCCGGAGCCGGGAACGCAAGTGCCCTCCAGGCCATCAAGGACCGTGGCGTCCTCCGGGTGGGGGTCAAGGACGACGTCCCCTATTTCGGCCTTTACAACACTGACACCAAGGAGTACGAAGGGCTGGAGATCCAGCTGGCAAAGATGATCGCCGGGGAGATCCTGGGGGATGACACCAAGGTGGAGTTTACCGCCGTCACCGCCGCCACCCGGGGCCAGCTGGTGGACAGCGGGGATATCGATATGGCCATCTCCACCTTCACCATTACCGAGGAGCGCAAGCAGTCCTATAACTTCTCCACCGCCTATTACACCGACGCCGTCACCGTCATGGTGAAAAAGGATGCTGGCATCAACACCCTGGCGGACCTGGACGGCAAGACGGTGGGCGTCTCCACTTCCTCCACCTCTTCCACCGCCCTCACCGCTGCCGCAGAGGCGGTAAAGCCCGGCGTCAAAATCGAGTACAAGGAGTTCGCCTCCTACCCCGAGATTAAGGCGGCACTGGATTCCGGCCGTGTGGACGCTTTCTGCGTGGACGGCTCCATCCTGGCCGGGTACCTGGACGACACTACCACTCTGCTGGCGGACCGGTTCAGCCCCCAGGAGTACGGCATCTGCACCAAGAAGAGCAACACCGACCTGGCGGAGTATGTGGACGGCCTGGTCAAAGGCTGGCTGGAGGATGGCACCATTGACGGCATCGTGGCGGATCTGGGCCTGGTAGCCAGCTACACCGGCGAATAAAAATTCCGGCGGGGAATCCCGCTTCCCGGGCCCGTCCGGAAAAGAGAACGGGGGCCCGGCATACGGATCCCAGGCTGAAAGGAGGAGAATGGAATGGGCGACGGCGTATTTGCCCTGTGGCGCTGGCAGCGCCTGCTGGCGGATTGGGAGGTGTTTGCTTCCGGCCTGCTCACCACCCTGACGGTGGCGGTGCTGGCCCTGCTGCTGGCGTTGCTGGTGGGGGTGGTGCTGGGCCTGTTTTCCACCTCTGAGAGCCGGATCCTCCGGGGATTTGCCCGGGTCTATGTGGAATTTTTCCAGAATACCCCCCTGGTGATCCAGGTGTTCTTCCTGTATAACGGGCTGCCTTACGCCGGCATCGTCCTCAGTGAGTTCGCCATCGGCGTCCTGGGGGTGGGGCTCTACCACGGCGCTTATATCGCCGAGGTGGTCCGGGCCGGTATCCAGTCCATCCACGGAGGCCAGATGGAGGCGGCCCACTCCCAGGGCTTCACCACCCTTCAGGCCATGCTCTGGATCATCCTGCCCCAGACGGTGCGGATCATCCTCCCTCCCATGGCCAACCAGGCGGTGAACCTGGTGAAAAACACCTCGGTGCTGGCCATTATCGCCGGCGGGGACCTGATGTACCGCTCCAACGCCTGGGCCACCAACGGGACCCTGAGCTACGGACCTTCCTATGTGGTCACCGGTGTGCTGTACTTCATCCTCTGCTTCCCCCTGGCCACCTGGGCCCGGCGGTATGAGGAGCGGCTCCGCAGCCGCACCGTGCCGGTGGCGGCCACTTCGGTGAGCCGTCCCAACAAGGAGGTGGCCATCGAATGCTGAAGATCTTTCAGGACGTTTTCACCCCCGGCAATGTGGTTTACCTTCTGGAAGGCCTGGGGCTCACCATCCTCCTTTCGGTGGTGACGGTGGGCCTGGGGATCATCCTGGGTACCATCCTGGGGCTGCTGCGGTCCTATGACCGGTTCATCCTGGGCAAGCTGGCAGCGGCCTATATCGAGATCTTCCGGAACACCCCCCTGCTGCTGTGGATCTTCGTCTTTTATGTCCTGGTGCCGGTGGGGACTCCCACCATCCGGGGCGCTCTGGGGATGACCCTGTTCACCTCGGCGGTTATCGCGGAGATTGTCCGGGGCGGCCTCAATTCCGTTCACCACGGCCCGTTTGAGGCGGCCGTCTCCCAGGGATTCGGCTTTTTCCAGACCCTGTGGTATATTGTGCTGCCCCAGTGCTTCCGGCGGATCATCCCCTCTCTTCTGAGCCAGGTGGTCACCACCATCAAGGATACGTCCTTTCTGTACCAGGTGGCCATTGCGGAATTCTTCTACCGCTCCAAGAATCTGATGTCCAGCCTCTCTAAAACGGTGGTGGTCACTTCGGGCCATGTTTTTACCATCTTCGCCACTGTGGCCATTGTCTATTTCATCATCAACTTTTCCATCTCGGTGGCGGTGCGCTCTATGCAGCGCCGCCGGGAGAAGGCGGCCTGACCGCCTGTTGAAAACAGCCAGAAAAAGAGGCTCCCTGCCGGTTTTTACCGGCGGGGAGCCTCTCTGTTGTTGAAAAAGGTCACAGTTCACGGGCCCGTTGGATCAGGCGCCGGTAGATGGGAAGCATCTCCGGCTCGGTGCAGTAGTCCTCCAGGCGGCCGGCGGGAAGCCATGCCACCCCGCTGTTTTCGTCCGGCTTTTCCCGAAGGGACTGTCCCTCCCGAGGGGCCAAAAGGACAAAGGAAAGGTTCAGGTGGAGGTGGGGAGAAACCTCCCGCCCCCGCTTTTGGTGCCGGGGTACCGGGATTACCTCCAGGGAGAGGGGAGAGGGGGAGAGAGGGCGAAGCCCCGTCACCGAGGTTTCCTCCGCCGCTTCCCGGAGGGCCACCCCCAGCAGATCCGGGTCCCCGTCGGCGTGGCCGCCGGTCCAGGCCCAGCTCCGGTAGATGTTGTGCCAGGCCATCAGGACCCATTGAAGGTCTGGACTCATAACAAAGCCGGAGCTGGTGATGTGGGCGGCCAGCGCCTCCCGGGTGAGGACCCGGTCCCCCAAAAGGCGGCAGCAGTCCAGGGTCAGGGCCAGGTCGGCAGCTTCCCCGGGATCCCGGGGCCGGAACTCCCGCAGCAGGGTCAGATAATCCTGGGGCATGACGGAACCCTCCTTCTCAAGTGGTGCTACAAAGCCAGTATATCCCGGGGGGAGCCAGCGG
>JAHZBJ010000152.1 GCA_019423445.1 Oscillospiraceae bacterium | reverse complement strand
TCGACTATAGTCTTCTTTCCAACCACTCGCCTAGCGAGTGGTTTTCGTTATACAAGAAAAGCCCCCAGCTTCCGGCTGGGGGCTTTTTAGTGGGCCTTTATTTCTTGACGTATTTTGCGATATCCTTGGTAAACTTCTTCAGGGTTTCCTCGTCCATATCGTTGGTATCCACAAAGACCGGGTCGCTGGCGGAGTAGAAGATAGCCAAAACACCCAGCATGGACTTGGGATCCACACAGAACTGACCGGAGCGCAGATAAAGCTGGCAGGGATAGTCCTGGCAAATGCCGCTGAACTTCTCCGCGTTTTTCAGTCCCTCGATGCTGATTTCGATTTTCATGGAATGATAAACCGCCTTTCTCTGTGATGTTCACCGGAAACCGTTCCGGCGCCCTATGTCCTTATGATACCATATTTTCCCGGATTGGCAAGGAATTTCCCTGGAAAAATTTTCTTTTCTCTCAGCCCTGCCAGCTCTCCACATACTGGGCAATCACTTCCACTGCCCGGTCGATGCCGATGCTGAGGCTGTCCAGGGACAAGGTGTAATTCCGGGCGTCCCCGAACTTCCGTCCTGTGTAATAATTGTAATAGGTTTCCCGGCGCTTGTCGGTCTTCAGAAGAACACTCTGGATGTCGTCCCCCTTGAGGCCATAGCAGCTCACCGCCCGCTCCATCCGTTTTGCCAGAGGCGCATGGATAAAGACGTTGACGCAGGGATATTTGTCCTGAAGGACATAGTCAGCGCAACGTCCCACAATGACGCAGGAACCCTGTTGGGCCACCTGCTGGATCACTCCGGACTGGATCAGATAGATCTTGTCATTCAGGGGCATGTCGTATGTATTCACCATGGATCCGGCCCGCATCAGGGAAAACAGCATGCTGTTGGTGGCCTTCTGGTCGGCCTCCTCAAAGAGGCTGCGGGCATAGCCGCTCTTCTCCGCCGCCAGAATGATCAATTCTTTGTCGTAGTAGGGGATACCAAAGCGCTTGGCCAGCTTTTCACCGATTTCCCGGCCGCCGCTGCCATACTGCCTGCTGATGGTGATAACGAGGTTTTCTTTCATGGAAACTCCTCCCTTCTACGATTTTATTATACACTTCCCCGCCGACAATTACAAGGAAAACCCGGTCTTGTCAAAGAAAAGACGCCCTGCCGCGCTTCACCAAAGCGCTTGCAGAGCGTCTCATTCGTATTCTTCTTTTGATCAGAGAACCTTGGCCAGAAAGTCCTGAAGCCGCTCGCTTTTGGGATGGGTAAAGAACTCCTCGGGGGTATTTTCCTCCACAATCTTTCCCTCGTCCATAAAGACCACTCTGGTCCCCACCTCCCGGGCAAAGCCCATTTCGTGGGTCACCACCACCATGGTCATTCCGTCCCGGGCCAGGCTCTTCATCACTTCCAGCACTTCGCCTACCATCTCCGGGTCCAGAGCGGAGGTGGGCTCATCAAAGAGCATCACATCCGGCTGCATACACAGCGCCCGGACAATAGCAACACGCTGCTTCTGGCCGCCGGAGAGCTGGATGGGATACGCCTTGGCACGATCCTCCAGCCCCACCCTGGCCAGCAGGGAGAGAGCCAGCTTTTCCGCTTCGGCCTGGGGCATTTTCTTCACCTTCATGGGAGCAAGGGTCATGTTCTCCAGAATGGTGAGGTGGGGGAACAGATTGAAGTGCTGGAACACCATCCCCATCTTCCGGCGGTGGAGATCGATGTTCACGCCCCTTCCGGTAATATCCACTCCCTCAAAAATTACCTGGCCGGAGGTAGGCTCCTCCAGGAGGTTCAGGGAACGCAGGAAAGTGGACTTTCCGCTTCCCGAGGGACCCACGATAACCAGTACATCCCCCTGGCTGATATCCAGGCTTACATGGTCCAGGGCCTTGATCCGGCCTCCTGCAAAATATTTGCAGAGGTCTTTTACCTCAATGAGGTTACCGCTGGTCGCCACAGCGCATCCTCCTTTCGAAATAAGCAATGACCTTGGAAGTTGGCACCGTCAGGCAGAGATACAACGCCGCCGCGATGAGCAGGGGCTCCGCCGGCATGAAGCTGGCACCCTGGACAAGCTTCGCATTGAACATAATCTCCTGCATCCCGATCACCGAGCAGATGGAAGACTCCTTGATGATGGTAACGAACTCATTGGCAATGGCGGGAAGGATGTTCTTAATAGCCTGGGGCATCACGATATAGCGCATATTCTGGAACCGGGTCATTCCCAGGCTCCGGCAGGCCTCGGTTTGGCCGTAGTCCACTCCCTGAATGCCCGCCCGGACGATCTCCGCCACATAGGCGCCGCTGTTAAGGGAGAGGGCGATGATGCCGGGGACAAACTGCTCGCCATTGATAAAGCCGAACAGAGTGAACTGGGGGGCAGAAAGCAGTCCCGGTCCAAAGGCGATATAATAGACGATAAAGAGCTGCACCAGCATGGGGGTACCCCGGATAATCTCGATATAGATCCCCGAGACCACATGGGCCACCTTTACCAGCGCCTTGCTCAGGGTGCTGCGGCCAGGTTTGGCGATCCGCATCAGGGCCAGAAGTATGGCCAAAACAAAGCCGATGGCCACGGTACAGGCGGATAAGAGTACCGTATAGATAACCCCGTGTTCAAAATAAAGGGCATATTTCGCCATAGGGGCAAAATCGAAACTCATGGCTGATCTCCTTCCTGTTGTCGTCTTTCCCCTTCATACGGGGAAACCTCCCCCGGGAAATCCCGGGGGAGGGATAGCGGGTCAGGGATCCTATCAGCTGATGGACAGGGACTGGAGCTCGTTGGCCTCAGCCACGAACTGATCCATGCTGCCGTTGGCTACCACCTTGGTGATGACAGCGTTGACAAAGTTCAGCATATCCTCGTTGCCCTTCTTCACAGCCACGGAGGAACCTTCAGAGTCATAGGGGACGTCGCAGAGGATCATCAGATCATCCTGAGTGGCAACATAGCCAACCGCCACAGCAGTCTCAATGAAGGCGCCGTCGATCTTGCCGGTCTTCAGGTCCATAATGATGGCAGGAACAGTCTGCAGGGAAACCAGAGAAGCATCCGGGGTATTCTCTTTGGCCAAGCCTTCCTGAATGGAACCGGTCTGAGCGCCAACAGAGGTGCCAGCGCCGAAATCCGCAAAGCTCTTGAACTTCTCAGCGTCGGCCTTCTTGATCATCAGGGACTGGCCGCCGGTGTAGTACAGCACGCTCATATCAACAGCTTCCAAACGATCAGGGGTGGGGGAGAAACCGGCCAGACCCAGGTCGATGGTGCCGGAATTGAGTTCCATCAGGATAGAGTCGAAGGAGATGTCCTTGACTTCCAGCTCCACACCCAGTTCGTCGGCGATGGCCTGGCCCAGGGCGATGTCAAAACCTACGATCTTATCCTGGCCATCCTGAAGGATGTGGAACTCATAGGGGGCGAAGTCGGCGGAGGTACCGATGGTCAGCTTGCCGTCGGTAACAGTGGTGACCTTGGCAGCCAGCTCGTCGATCTCAGCGTCCAAAGCTTCCATATCGATGTTGGAAACATCCGGGAGAGTAATGCCGGCGGCATTCTCAGGGCCGTCCTGGTTGGCAGCCTGGTCTGCAATTGTGCTATCGGCTTCAGAGGAGGCTTCGGAAGAAGCTGGAGCCTCGGAGGAAGAGGAAGAGGCGGTCTCAGAAGAGGCAGCAGCCTCGGAGGAAGCAGAGGAAGCGGTGGTACCGCCGCAGGCGGCCAGGGAAGCCACCATCAGAGCGGCCAGCAAGATACTCGCAAACTTTTTCAGTTTCATAACAGATTCTCCTTTTATCATATTGTCATGGAATAGGTCGGTTTTTGTCAGGGCTGCGGCCGGGATCTTTCATCGTCGCTCCCGGGACCGGGAAGGCCAGCAGCCGGTGAGGTGCCTTGTCATTCCAGGGTCCTCCTTCAAAGAAGTGTTTGCCTTTGTTGTGTATGATTATACACCCTATTTTTCCCGTTGTAAAGAGTTTTTATCCATTTTTAAGGAGATAACCTTTAACTTTATCCCACTTAAACTGTATATATTAAATAAAAATGAAAAATCGATCCAAATATTTATTCT
>JAHZBJ010000151.1 GCA_019423445.1 Oscillospiraceae bacterium | reverse complement strand
TCATGTTTGTCGTATATTCTATGTACAGGACCTGGGATTCAAGGAAAGGAAGGGACAGCATGGAGCGTCACAATACCATTCGGGAGAGGACGGAAGAGCTGGAGCGGCTCACCCTTTCCCCCCATGCCGCCTTGGCGGAGAAATCCGCCGGACGGGATTACCCCGAGGAACAGTGCCCCATCCGCACTGTGTATCAGAGGGACCGGGACAAGATCATCCACTGCAATGCCTTTCGCCGGCTGATGCATAAAACCCAGGTGTTTTTGTTCCCTCAGGGGGACCACTACCGCACCCGCCTTACCCACACCCTGGAAGTGAATCAGATTGCCCAGACGGTGGCCAGGGGGCTGCGCCTGAATGAGGATTTGGTGGAAGCCATCGCCATGGGGCATGATCTGGGGCACACCCCCTTTGGCCATGCCGGGGAGTATGCCCTCCGGGACGTTTCCCCCATCTGGTTTGTCCACGGCGCCCAGAGTGTCCGGGTGGTGGAGAAACTGGAGAAGGATGGCAAGGGGCTGAACCTTACCAAAGAGGTCCGCAACGGTATCCTTTGCCACTCTGACAAAGCCCCCTGGGCGGATACCCTGGAGGGACGTGTGGTCCGCTGGTCCGACAAGATCGCGTATATCAACCATGATATCGAGGACGCCATCCGGGCAAAGATCCTTACGGTGGAGGACCTCCCTTGGGAGGTGAAGGTAGGGCTGGGCCAGACCAAGAGCCAGCGCATCTCCGCCCTGGTGGGTTCCCTGATTGAAAACAGCGGCGATGACATCCAGATGGATGACGAGACCTTCCGGCTGTACCGGCTCCTTCAGGATTTCCTGTTTGAGGCGGTGTATAAGAACCCCGTGGCCAAGGGGGAGGAAGGCAAGGCCAAGGATATTGTAAAAAAGCTCTACACCTGGTTTGTGGAGCATCCTGACAAGCTCCCGGCGGAATATGAGGCCATCCGGGAGGAAGAAGGGGTGGAACGTGCCGTGGTGGACTACATTGCCGGCATGAGCGACCGCTTCTGTATTGCTACTTTTGAGGATATCTTTATCCCCAAGCCCTGGGGCAGGTAAGCCCCGGCGGGGAAAACAGTAAAATAAGCGGCGGCAGCGCCTGGGGAAAGGAGTGGAAGAATTTGATCCCGGAATCGTTTCTCAACGAATTGAAATACAATACCGACATCGAACAGGTCATCGGGCGGTATGTCCAGCTTCGGCGCAGAGGGAAAAACCTTACCGGCCTTTGTCCCTTCCACTCGGAAAAGACCCCCTCCTTCACCGTCTATCCCGACACCCAGTCCTTCTACTGCTTTGGCTGCGGGGCGGGTGGGGACGCCATCACCTTCCTGCGGAAGATCGAGAATCTGGACTACATGGACGCAGTGCGGGAGTTGGCTCAGCAAGCGGGGATGACGGTGCCGGAGGACGCCCTGGAGGACACCGGCCGCCGGCTGAGGACCCGGCTTCTGGAGCTGAACCGGGAAGCCGCCCGGTTCTTCCATGCCACCCTGATGTCCGACGCCGGCCGGGAGGGCCGGGCTTAGCTGGCCGGACGGGGCCTGGGAAAAAATACGGTGGTCCGGTTTGGCCTGGGGTACGCCCCGGAGAGCTGGGACTTCCTGTTGAAACACCTGAGAGGGAAGGGGTTTAGCGACGAAGAGGTGATCACCGCTTCCCTGGCGGTGCGGGGGAAAAATGGCGGCTGCTATGACGCCTTCCGGCACCGGGTCATCTTTCCCATCATCGACCTCCGGGGCAGTGTGGTGGGCTTCGGGGGCCGGAACCTGGGAGACAAGGGACCAAAGTACCTGAACAGCGGGGATACGCCGGTGTTTAAAAAGAGCCGGAACCTTTTCGCCCTGAACTTTGCCAAGAATACCAAGCGCCCGGAGCTGATCCTTTGCGAGGGGTACATGGATGTGGTGAGCCTCCATCAGGGGGGCTTCGACAGCGCCGTGGCTACTCTGGGCACCGTCCTGACCCCGGAACAGGCCAAGCTGATCAGCGGCTACACCGATACAGTGGTGCTGAGCTACGACTCCGACGGCCCCGGCCAGGCAGCCACCAAGCGGGCCATGTCCATGTTCCAGGAGAGCGGGGTCAAAGTCCGGGTCCTCTCCATTCCCGACGCCAAGGACCCGGATGAGTTCATCAAGAAATTTGGACCCCAGCGGTTCGAACTGCTCCTGGAGGGTTCTGCCGGGGCCATGGATTTCGAGATCACAAAGCTTCGCCGGAGTCATGACCTGGAGA
Source organism: Oscillospiraceae bacterium (assembly GCA_019423445.1). Taxonomy (GTDB): domain Bacteria; phylum Bacillota; class Clostridia; order Oscillospirales; family Ruminococcaceae; genus Angelakisella. The sequence goes on along the minus strand of JAHZBJ010000151.1, from coordinate 1,840 downwards.
CCTCCGAGGGAAAGGTTGGATTCCTCCGGGAGTTTGTGGAACTGATGGCTGGGGTGGCGAGCCCCATCCAGCGGGACGTCTATGTCAGCAGGATCTGCCGGGAGCTGGAGGTGGACAAGCAGGCGGTGACCCTTCAGCTGGAATCCGCCATCCGCCGCCGGAAAAGCAGCCGGGAGAAGCGGGAGGCCAAGGAGCTGCGCCCCTTTACCGCCCGTCAGGCGTCGGCCAAAACCGACCTGGAAAAACAGAAGAATCCCAAATGCGTTCTGGCGGAGGAGCGCCTCATCGCCTACCTGATCCGGAACCCCGATGGTTGGAGCTGGGTTCGGGACCGGGTGAAAGCGGAGGAGCTGGTCTCCTCCCGGGACCGGGAGATCTTCCAGGCGGTGGCCGCCCAGCTGGAGGCCGGCCAGGCGCCGGACCTGATGTCCCTTTCCGCCCGGTTGGATGAGGACAATATGGCCCGGCTCTCGGAGATGCTGGCCTCTCCCGGGTGCGAGAATATTTCCGTCCGGGAAGCGGAAGATTATATCAGCACGCTGAAAAGCTTTCATAACCAAAAAACAAATGAAGAAGTCGGCAGCCTGGAGGCGGAGGAATGGAAACGGTACATAGCCTCCATTGCCGCAAAGAAGAAATAGGGGGATACGGATTTGGCACAGGATAAGAAAGCGGTCATCAGGGAGCTCATCGAAAGCGGCAAAGCCAAGGGTAAGCTTACCACCAAGGAGATCAACGACGCCCTGGAGGAGCTGGACTTTGACGTGGAGCAGGTGGATAAGCTCTACGACACCTTCGAGAGCAACAATATCGAGATTGTGGAGGACTTTAACTCCGATATCATCGCCGCCGACAAGGACAGCGATCTGGAGAGTGTCCTTTACGCCGAGGGAATCAACATCGATGACCCGGTGAAAGTCTACCTCAAGGAGATCGGCCGGGTGCCCCTCCTTTCCGCCGACGAGGAAGTGGAGCTGGCGGTGCGGATGTCCCAGGGGGACGAAGCCGCCCGGAAACGCCTTTCTGAGGCAAACCTCCGCCTGGTGGTGAGTATCGCCAAGCGGTATGTGGGCCGGGGAATGCAGTTTTTGGATCTGATCCAGGAGGGCAATCTGGGACTCATCAAGGCGGTGGAGAAGTTCGACCACACCAAGGGCTTCAAATTTTCCACCTACGCCACCTGGTGGATCCGCCAGGCCATCACCCGGGCCATTGCTGACCAGGCCCGGACCATCCGGATCCCGGTGCATATGGTGGAGACCATCAACAAGGTGAAGAAAGTCAATTCCCAGCTGCTGCACCAGAACGGCCATGAGCCCACCAGCGAACAGATCGCCGCTGAGCTGGATATGCCGGTGGAGAAGGTGCGGGAGATCATGCGGGTGGCCCAGGAGCCAGTCTCCCTGGAGACCCCCATCGGTGAGGAGGAGGACAGCCACCTGGGGGACTTCATCCCCGACAACGACGCCCCCGCCCCCACTGACGTGGCCAGCCACACCCTTCTGAAGGAGCAGCTGGAGGAAGTCCTGGGGACCCTTACCCCCAGGGAGGAGAAGGTGCTGAAGCTCCGCTTCGGTCTGGAGGACGGCCGCAGCCGCACTCTGGAGGAAGTGGGGAAGGAGTTCAACGTGACCCGGGAGCGTATCCGGCAGATCGAAGCCAAGGCTCTCCGGAAGCTCCGCCACCCCAGCCGCAGTAAGCGTTTGAAGGACTTCCTGGAATAAGCGGGGAAACCCCGGCATACAAGAGGGGCAGGGGAGGGATCCTCCCCTGTTCCTCTTTTTGATGAAAGATTAACTATTAAAAGTCAACCCCAAAAATGAATGGTGGTGGTGAAAAG
>JAHZBJ010000150.1 GCA_019423445.1 Oscillospiraceae bacterium | reverse complement strand
TCCAATCCCGGCACCGTGGTAAGCCCATAGAACACCGAATGGGCCACCGCCCCGTTGTATTCCTCGTCCACCAGGGAAGCCACCATACCGGTGGTAACAATATTAGCCAGCACCACCTGTTCCAGGGCCGGGGTGGTCTCCCCTGCGGCACAGTCCTCCAGCGCCGCCTTCCCCAGGGCCAAGGGGATTTGGAGACAGGGGGCACTCACCGCCACCCCCATGGCAGAAGAATGGTTCAGATCATCCCCACGGCTGGCCATAGTGCATTCCAGATGCTTTGCGATGGCGTCCCCCATCCCCGCACGGAGGTACCTCACCGGCGCTTGAGCGATAATTCCAGTAGGGATAATGCAGTGTAAGGGTGGGCGGGGATAAAAGTCAAACCCTTCAAAGGACCCGTCCTGGCGGTAGACCACCGAAAGGCGGGTAACCCCTGCACAGGTGGCAGCAATGGTGGGCACCGTCACCAGAGGCAGCCCCAGGCGGCGGGCAACTCCTTTGGCGGTATCAATGGCTTTTCCGCCCCCTACTCCCAACACCCCCTGGGCATTCATCCTTTTCCCCTTCGCTGCCAGAGTCTCCATATTTTCCCGGGTACACTGGCCGCCGTACCACAAAGGTTCCAGAAGGGTGAGGCCCGCCCGCCCCGCCGCCAGAGCAAGGGCCGGCCCCGCCTTTTCCAGGGCAGTTCGGCCCCCAATGACCAGGAGCCTGTCTCCCCGGGGGAACAGCTCTCCCAGAATGTCCAAGGCATCCAATCCAACGGTATAAGGGGTCAGGGTTGTGGTCAGCATTGTGTATCCTCCTCCCAGACTTTTCCGGTCACCATACTCCAAGGGGAGGGGAACCCTGTCCCCTCCCCTGGTTCATCTTCCTCTTTCTCATTCAGTGGCGTTGGCATTGGCCAGAGCGCTGGCATCCGCCACATACTGATCCATGGTGCCATCCGCCAAAACCTGGTCAATGGTGGCGTCGATGGCTTCCAGCAGGGCAGTGTTCCCCTTTGCCACCGCTACCGCGGAGAGAGAGCCATCATAAGGAACTTCCATCGCAATGGCCAGGTCGTCCTGGGTGGCCACATAACCGTCCGCCACCGTACCCACCAGGCAAACCGCCTCTACCTTGCCGGTCTTCAGGTCCATAATCAGCTCAGGGATCTTGGTAAGAAGCACCGGCTGGGCCCCGGTAATCACTGTATTTACCAACTCCTCCTGGACCGTCCCCATCTGGGCCCCTACCGGCAGCCCCTGGAAGGAGTCCAGACTGGTGTATTTATCCAGGTTTTCCTTAAGCACCACCAGGGTCTGCTTGCTGGTGTAATAATTTTGGGAGAAATCCACCTGTTCTTTTCTGTCCTCGGTGGGAACAATGCCGGCGATGGCCATATCGATGGTTCCCTGCTGGAGCTCCATAAGGATAGAGTCAAAATTCATATCCTTGATTTCCAGCTCCAAACCCAGATCATCGGCAATTTTTTGTGCCAGGGAGATATCAAAACCCACAATCTTGTCCTGGCCGTCCTCCAGGATGTGGAACTCATAGGGGGCATAGTCGGCAGAGGTCCCCAGAATCAGTTTTCCTTCCTGTACGGTTTTGATCTCCTGGGCGCCCTCCTGTTCCTCAGCCTGAGAGGAGGCCTCAGAAGAAGCAGAAGTGGTGTCCGACTGAGAGGATGCAGCGCTCTCCTGAGAAGAGGACGTTTCCGCCTGGGAGGCGGGAGCGCCGCCGCAGGCTGCCATGGACAGGGCCAAAAGCATTGACAACAAAGAGACCACGAACTTGGACTTTTTCATACTTATTCACTCAACCCTTCAAACACCTGATTTTCTCTAGGAATGATTGTTTATTCATTCCTTTTATTTGCATAATTATACATCACCTCTCATTTGCTGTAAAGGTATAGATTCCTCATAGATTTCTACCGGAAAAGCAAAAAACTGGAGCATTTGCACAAAAGCGCAAACGCTCCAGCTGAGCAGTTCCCATTGTCAGGCCAGTTAAGTCAATACCGTATAGAAAAACCGGATCAAAAGGGGCACGGCAGCGGAACAGAGGACACCATTAAACACCGCCAACACCACAATCTCCTCCCGGGTATACCGCACCAGCATGGAAAGGGTAGTATCCTCGCTGGTGGCCCCCGCAGGGGCGATGGCTGTGTAGTGGTTCAGATGCTTTGCGATCCAGGGGATCAAAAGGAAAGAGAGCATCTCACGCATGAGATTCCCCAGGAAAGCTACTGCCCCAACTCCGGCTCCAGCCAGGTCGGTGAGCATGATCCCAGTGAGACTGTACCATCCCATGCCGCTGGTGATGCACACACTTTCCGCCAGGGGCATTCCTGTGACGGGGGCGCAGAGGAACCCAGCCGCCACCGACGCGGCGATAATCCCCAGGGGAATAATGAGGACCCGCAGATGGTATTCTTTCACCTTGCGGAAAACCGACTTGCTCAGTCCCACACTGATCCCCACCAGGAACATCAGGATCCAGAGCATCCGTTCAGAATTGCCGGTAAAAAAAGCTGTGACCTCCGGATCAAACCACCACAGGCCGCAGGCTACCCCCAGCACCAGGCATCCAAGAGCCAGAAAAACCATTTGCTCTCCCCCTCACTTCTTTCTGTCCATAAAGCGGCTGAGGGGATAAACCACCGCCACCGACAAAAGGATTGGCACCAGGGCAAAGATCAGGCTGTCCAGGCCCATTGCCCCCATCTCCTCCAAAAAAGCCGGCCGGCTCCCCAGGCTTACCCCCATGGTGAAGATCAGAAGGGCGGTAACCACCAGCTGGAGCCTTTCGTTCCATTTTTTCAGTCCCGCCGGGAAGATGGTGGCTCCCACCGCCACACCGGCACACATAATCAGAATCGTTGTCATAAAATCTCCCTGCTGCCTTTTGCTGTATGAAAACAAAGCGGTTCACCGGGGAAGCCTCCCGTCCATCGCCCCCAGGCCGGATCCTCGCCGGGTTCCGGCCACCCCGCGCAAAAAGAACCGGAGGGCCGGACGGTCCTCCGGTTTTCATCGCTTGGGGATTAAAAGGGGCCGCCTCCCCAGGCACCGGCTCACAACCCCGATGTCTTTACCGGTAGAACGCCGCCATGGCCTTGTAGGTCATATAGAGGTCCACCTTGGAGATGACCTCAAAGGGAGCGTGCATGGAAAGCACCGCCACTCCCATATCCACCGTGTCCACATTGAAGTAGGAGACATACTTTGCCACGGTACCGCCGCCACCCTGGTCGATTTTGCCCAGTTCGCCGGTCTGCCAGGTAACTCCGCCCTTTTCCAGAAGGTCTTCCACAAAGGCAACCACCTCCGCAGGGGCGTCGTTGGTGGAAGATTTTCCGCCGCCGCCGGTGTATTTGGTCAGAACCGGCCCATACCCCAGGTAAGCGTTGTTGCGCTTCTCGCTGACTTCGGGGAAGGAGGGATCATAGGCGGCATTGACGTCGGCAGAAAGGCAGACGGACTTGGCCAGCACATGGCGCAGCTCACGGCCTCCGGCCTGGGCAAGGTCCTCGATATAGTCCACCAGGAAGTGGGACCGCAGGCCGGTGGTGCCGTCGCTGCCCACCTCTTCCTTATCGGCAAAGACAGTAACGGTGGTGTGGGCAGGGTCCTTCACCTCCAGCTCAGCCATCAGCTGGGCGTAGGCGCAAACCCGGTCGTCGTGGCCATAGGCCCCGATCATTCCCCGGTCCAAGCCCAGATCCCTGGCCCGGAAGGCGGGAACAGCGCAGAGCTCCGCGGACTGGAAATCCCGCTCCACAATGCCGTACTTTTCAAAGAGGAGGTTTGCAATGTTCAGCTTCACCTTCTCGCTTACCTTCTCATCCCGGTACATCTGGCATCCGATGAGGATGTTCAGCTGCTCCCCTTTGATTCCCTCAGTCATGGGGAGTTTCATCTGATCCTTGCCCAGATGGGGCAGCAGGTCGGTGACGCAAAACACCGGATCCTCCGGGTCCTCTCCTATGGTGACGGTGACAGTAGAGCCGTCCCGGCGCACGATCACCCCGTGAAGGGCCAGGGGGATGGCGGTCCACTGGTACTTCTTCAGGCCGCCGTAGTAATGGGTCTTAAAGTAGGCCAG
>JAHZBJ010000149.1 GCA_019423445.1 Oscillospiraceae bacterium | reverse complement strand
AACATTGACTTTATGAAGCGCCAGCTGGCCATCCAGACTATCAGCTATGACAAGATCACTCAGCTGATGCATGTGCGCTTTTTCAAGGATATCGACCATGTGCGGGAACATATGAAGAAACATGCGGCTATCCTCCGTCCTAAGTTCCAGCTTTTGGAGGAGATCCTGGATCAGGAGCTGGGCGGTTTGGGAATTGCCCAATGGACCAAGCCGAGAGGAGGCTACTTTATTTCCTTTGAGACCCTGCCTGGCTGCGCCAAGCGCACAGTGGCCCTTTGCAGGGAAGCTGGAGTAACCCTGACCACTGCCGGCGCCACCTTCCCCTACGGTATCGACCCGAAAGACACCAATATTCGTTTGGCTCCTTCTTACCCCGAGCTTCCGGAGCTGGAAGTGGCCGCGCGGCTTTTCTGCCTGGCGGTAAAAATCGCCGCAGTGGAATACTACCTCACCACCAGCATCTGACTCCCGGGAGAGGTTAAACCTGTATAAATGTAAAAAGGCGCCCCCGATAGAAGGGGCGCCTTTTTTCTGCCCTGATTTTGAATTCTGGATTTTGATATAAAATTCCAAGGTTCATGTAAGGCGGCAGGGGGGATACTTTTACCCTCTTCCACTGCGGCCCAGCTGGTTGTAGACCACGCTTCCCGCTTCCACCGAATGGGTGAGCCAAACGTTGCCCCCGATGACACAGTTGTCCCCGATAAAGGTGTCGCCTCCGAGAATAGTGGCGCCTGCGTAAACGATGACATTGTCCCCGATGTTGGGGTGGCGTTTGACCCCTTTGACGGGATTGCCGTTTTCATCGTTCTGGAAGCTTTTGGCCCCCAGGGTGACTCCCTGATATAGCTTTACATGGTTACCAATAACGCAGGTCTCGCCAATAACCACGCCGGTGCCGTGGTCAATGAAGAAGTGGTCCCCAATGGTAGCTCCAGGGTGGATGTCGATGCCGGTAAGCTGGTGAGCGTGTTCGGTCATCATTCGGGGAAGGAGGGGAACTCCCAGTTCAAAGAGGCGGTGGGCAAGGCGGAAAATGCTGATGGCCTCAAAAGCCGGATAGGCCAAAAGGATTTCCTCTTCAGAGCGTGCGGCGGGGTCCCCTTCGTACGCCGCCCGGATATCGGTGCGCAGGAGAGATGCAACATCCCCCAGGCTTTCCATGAACTGGACGGTGATGCCGCTGGCTTTCTGGCGGCACTGGTCACAGGCGACGCCGTCTTTTTCATTGTTGCGGCAGGTGGAGGAGAGAGCGTCCCGGCACATTTCATAGAGGAGCATGGCGGACTGTTGAAGGTTATCGCGGATGACGGTGCTGAGGAATTCCCGACGCAATTCCTGGCCGCAGAAAATGGTGGGGTACATAGCGGTACGCAGGAAGCCGATGAGACGGATGACCTTATTTTTCATTCCGTAGCCGCTGATGGTTTCTTCCTGGGCGGATAACTGATTGATTTCGGTCAACCGCTCCGCCATGTCGGCGGACTTTTCCAGCATCCATTGGGTGACAGGGGCGGAAGCTTCAGTGGGCAGGTTATGTTGAGTCATGCAGTCATTCCTTTCTTATCTTAGCAGTTGAACATGGGGGTGGATAGATATCGGTCCCCAGTGTCGGGAAGAAGGACTACAATGGTCTTCCCCTGGTTTTCCGGGCGCTGTGCCAGTTGGGCTGCGGCCCAAACGGCGGCGCCGGAGGTGATTCCCACAAGAATCCCCTCCTTGCGGGCCACCTCCCGGCCGGTGGTGTAAGCATCCTCATCGGTAACTGGGATAATCTCATCTACCACATCAAGGTTCAGAATTTTGGGAACAAAGTTTGCCCCGATTCCCTGAAGGCCGTGAGGCCCGGCAGTGCCTTTGGTGAGGAGAGGGGAGGAGGCGGGCTCCACCCCGACGATACGGATGGAGGAATTTTGAGATTTTAGGAATTCACCAACCCCGGTAATGGTACCGCCAGTACCGATGCCCGCTACAAAAATGTCAACCGTTCCGTCAGTGTCTTCCCAGATCTCGGGACCAGTGGTTTTGCGGTGAGCTTGTGGGTTGGCAGGATTTTCGAACTGCCCGGGGATGAAGCTGTCGGGGATTTCCTGAGCCAGTTCCTGGGCCTTCTCAATAGCCCCGGCCATTCCCTTGGAGCCGGGGGTGAGAACCAGCTGGGCTCCGTAAGCCGCCAGGAGACTGCGGCGCTCCTGACTCATGGTGTCAGGCATGGTGAGAATGACCCGATACCCCCGGCTGGCAGCTACGGAAGCAAGGCCGATACCGGTGTTTCCGCTGGTAGGTTCGATAATTACAGAGCCGGGCTTCAGGAGTCCACGGGCTTCCGCATCTTCAACCATTTCCCGGGCTACCCGGTCCTTGGCGCTCCCGGCGGGGTTCATGGCTTCCAGTTTGGCCAGAAGGGTAGCTCCCAGGTGATGACTGCTCTGATAGTTTCTAAGCTCTAGCAGAGGGGTGCCTCCGGTGAGCTGAGTGACGGAACGAAAAATTCTCATAGACAGACTCCTTTCCAGAGGGCGCAGCAGAGACGCCCGTATGCAATGTCTTATTGAAGGTATACTATTACAGTATACTCTATTTCTGACAATTGGCAATAGATAGGGAAAGGCAGTTTGTTTGACAAAGGCAGGGAAATGGCTCCTTTTTTGGAAAAGCTTGTTGCTTTTGAAGTTTGATTGGAATATAATACAGTTTGTGCCTGTCCCGGCGGGGCCCGCCGGGAGAATCTCGAAGCGCTGGCGCGAAAACCTTTTTTCCTCATTGGGAGATGTTTTTCAGTCCGGCGCGCAATAACCATTGGAGGTTTGTCAATGAGAAGAAAAAAGCCATGGCCCTTTTTTGTGGTCGCACTCCTGATCCTGGTGGCCGCCTATTTTACCTTCTTCGGCTTCCGGACCACCTGGGGGGATATCACCACCACTCATATTAAGGGCGCGTCTGATATCCGCTGGGGTATCGACATCCGAGGCGGTGTAGACGCCACCTTCACTCCTGCAGACGGCTATGACGCCACTGAGGAAGAGATGAACGCCGCCTCTGAGGTGATGAAGACCCGTCTGGTAGCCCAGGGTATTACCGATTATGAGGTATATACCGATACCGCCAAAGACCGAATCGTGGTGCGCTTCCCCTGGAAGGCCGACGAAACTGACTACGATCCGGAACAGGCAATCCGCGAGCTGGGGGAGACGGCTCTTCTCACTTTCCGGGTAGGTACTGGCATGGATGAGAACGGAGCCCCCACCGGCGAAGTGGTGCTGGAGGGTTCCGATCTTCTGGAAGCCAACCGGGCCGTATACCAGGATTCCACCACTGGCGGCTACAAGTATGTGGTCTCCTTCAAGCTGAGCCCCGAGGGCACCACCAAGTTTGCCGAGGCTACCAAGGAAAATTTGGGAGGAGTCATCTCCATCTGGATGGATGATACCCTGATTTCCTACCCCACTGTTCAGTCTGTTATCAGTGACGGCGAGGGGATGATTGAAGGCGACTTTACTGCCGATGAGGCTTTGGCCCTGGCCCAGAAGATCCAGGGCGGCGCTCTGCCCTTTAAACTTACGACCCGGGACTACAGTTCCATCTCTCCTACCTTGGGTCTTGGCGCAAAGGACGTCATGGTGAAAGCCGGAATCATTGCCTTTGTCCTTGTCGCAGTCTTCATGCTTCTCAAATACCGCCTGCCGGGCTTTGTGGGGGTTTTTGCCCTGCTGGGCCAGGTGGTATTTATGGTGGCGTCGGTTACCCGGCTGCTGCCTGATGTCCCCTCCTTCACCCTGACTCTGCCGGGCATTGCCGGTATCATTCTGGGTATTGGCATGGGGGTGGATGCCAACATTATCACCGCCGAACGCATCAAGGAAGAGATCTGCGCCGGCAAGACGGTTGACGGTTCCGTGAGCCTCGGTTTCAATCGTGCATTTTCCGCAATTCTGGACGGCAATATTACCAATGTCATTGTAGCGGTAATCCTTATGGGCGCCTTCGGCCCGGCCAGCAGCATCTTCTCCAAGATATTCTTCTTCTTTGGCCAGACCACCGCTGGGTCGGTCTATTCCTTCGGCTACACCCTGCTGATGGGCGTTATTTCCAATATGATCATGGGCGTTTA
>JAHZBJ010000148.1 GCA_019423445.1 Oscillospiraceae bacterium | reverse complement strand
TGGGGGTGCCCTTCTTCATCAGCTTGCAGACAGCCTCCGCCGCCGCCAGATTATAGTCCGCGCAGACAACCTCTTCGATATTGGGTTCCTCGTCCAGTCTTCTGCAAATGGTGGAGCCCTGAGCGCCGCAGCCGCATACCATTACCTTTTTCATGTTTGAATTTCCTCCTTATTTGTTATGACGTGGCCGAAGATTTGGCCGTTGATGGTGTATCGGAATTGATTGCTCTTACTTGCTGGTTTGTAGAAAACGAAATACTCGAATAGCGGTTACTTGTTCAGTGCGGAGGTCTCGCCGGGAATCTCACCGTGAATCTCCTGGATCATCTTGTCCAGCTCCGCCTTTCTGGCGGCCTTCAGAGCCTGAACCTGGGGACCTTCCGTCTTTTTGCCGATCAGCCAGATCACGATGCCCACAACCAGGAGAACGATACCCAGCCATTTGCAGGCGTTGATCATGCCGTAGAAATCACTGAAGAAGCCGGTGCCGTATTCCTCCAGATAGTACTCCTCACCATAGCTGGCCTCATAGAAGTACAGGAACACCGCGCCGCCCAGCGCCATGGCGCCGGTGAGAATCACATAGACGCCGATGTCGATCAGGTCTCCCAGACCCAGCTTGGTCTTGGGATTGAGGGGATAGATTTCCGGATTGTCCAGAACCCGGCCCTTATAGAACCACTTGCACAGCACGTAGCCCACCAGGCCCAGGAACAGGACCAGGAAGCCGGTGATGAAGTAGTCCGTGCCGTTGACGTAAATGGCGAACATGCAGATGACGAAGACGCAGATAGAGAGAATCGCGAAGCCGACCGAGCCGCCGGGCATGACCGTCAGTCCCGGCTTCTTGCGCACGGCCTCGGGATAGAGCTTGCGCAGCTGGACCACGCAGAGAATCATGGCCAGGTACATATAGAGCTGAATGGGGGTGGTGGCCATCACCAGGGTGGTGAAGTCAAACTTGCAGGTGATGATGGTGAAGATGGCCAGCAGGATGATGGACACGGTGGGAATACCGCGCTTGTCGACCTTCTTCATGATCAGGGGGAACATGTGGTCGTCCGCCATGACGAAGAAGGCGCGGGAACCATGGGCGATGTAGGAGCAGAAGATCGAGCAGTTGGAAATAACGGCTACGATCACAAAGGCCAGGCCGGCCCAGTTGCCGACGTACTGGATCAGGACGTCCGCATAACCGACGGCGCCGCCGCCGGACTCCGTGGACCAGGAGCTCCAGCTGCCGATGGCTGCCAGGGCTGCCAGAGTAGGCAGAATGTAGGAAAGGGCGATCACGGGCTGGGAGATCCGCATGGCTTTCGGAATGATCTGGGGATTCTCCATCTCTCCGGCCATGTTGGACATGCACTCATAGCCCATGTACATCCAGATGATGATGGCGATGCCGCCGCCGATGGAGTGGAACAGGCCCTCCTCGGGATTGAACAGCGGCTCCAGGGGATTGTAGTTCCAGTTCAGGAAGCCAACCACCGTCACGGCGCCGAAGGCTACCAGCACCAGCACGGTGAAGACGGTTTCCAGCTTTTCCAGCCAATCCAGGCCGATGATGTTGATGACGGTGAAGATAACCACCATCACGATTTTGGCAATGTACTCCCCGGTGGGAGACATGTTCACGAACTTGGCGGCGTAACCCACCACCAGCGCGCAGTACTGTGCCTGGCACATCCAGGTGGTCAGGGCGGACCAGAGACCGATCTGCCAGCCCCAGAACTCACCGAAGGATTCGCGGCCCCAGGAGTAGATGCCGCCTTCGGTGGGAATCAGGGAGCCCAGCTCACTGACCATTTCGCTCAGGGGGAATGCCCAGACAAAGGGGAAGACCAACAGCATGATCAGCGTCAGGCCCGGGCCGCTGGCAGCGATTGCCTCCTCAATGCCGAAGGCACCGGCCGCTACGAAGGAAAAGATGATGGCAACCACACCGATGGTTGACAACTTTGCCTTTTTCAGGGCTTCCGTATTTTTTTCGCTCATACCAAACCTCCTCTTGACTCAATACCAACGTAAAAGTGACTTGGGTATATCATGCAAAAGATCAGCTGCAGCTAATCTTTCTTACAAAGGGAGCCGCTGCCGGGGAATTACCGCGGGATTGCATGGGGGATCGGGGGCGTAAAAATATAAAAAAAGACAGGGAGAATTACAAGCGTAATTCCTCTGTCTTTTTGCCAGTTGGTTATAGCCTCATTGGCGCCACATAACGTGATCTTTCCAAAGTCCCGTCCAACAACCCTTTGCTTTACCTGTCAGTTTCTGTGAGATGCTCGCAAAGCACCCCACCTTTCCGCGTCGGTCTTCCATCTGCTGTGGACGATGGAACGTTTCGGATTGTCTTCACACGGGCGATATTGACTTGTCTATATTTTTTATAATACACCCCAAAATAAAAATCAATGCCACTTTTTAACAAGATTTTTACGAAAATATTGTACAAAAAACAGAAAGGAAAGTGGGAATATTGTGTTATTTTTGTGACAAAGCAGACAGGAAAATCGATTCCGGCCGGCTGAAACCGTTGGGGGACGGTAAAAAATGCGTTTTGGAAATGCCTACAGAAGTGTCCACCTGTTGTGGACAGTGTGCGTTTCCATTTGAAATGCCTTCGGATTCCTGGTTTAGGGGGCTGATCGGGAGCGGAGCTCCGAAACGGCGGAGGTTCTCTCCGGGGATCCGCAGCCGCCGGGACCGGAAAAGAGACTCTCCAGGGGATTTTTCCCTTGACACGGTCAGATTTCGATGATACCATGGGCCAAACGCTGAGCACCAGCAGTTCATTCCTGTATATCTTGTAAAAAAGGAGCGCAGATACCATGGCAGAGACCCAGGGAAAAGATTACATTATTTCCAAAGTGAAAGAGATTGTTTCCAACGAGAAGTTTAAGCTGGACGCCTACTTTTTCTGTGGGTGTCCCTCCGGAACGCCCAACCAGAAGTTGTTGGAGGCCTGTGAGGAGTATCTGAAGACGGTGGAAAACGCCCAGCCGGATGAGGCGGTGACCGTGAATATGATCGCCGAACTGGAGAGCGCCCTGGCCAATAAGTCCAAGGCGGCGGATAATCTGGTGAACAATGACGCGGATATCCAGGAGGTTCTGGATCACCGGGAGCTCCTGATGAGTGTGTGAAATCCTGCGCGCCGGAAGTTTTGAAACTTCCGGCGTTTTTTTACGCTGGGAAGGGGCGGTGTTCCGCAGAGAAAAAGAAAGACTGCCCGGTGAAACGGGAAAAATTGCAAATTTCCGGGAACTTTTTTCCCTGGTCTGCGTCTAAAGCTCAGGATATCAATGCATGACGCCCAACGAAGAAAGATAGGAGACGGATACCCATGAAGAAAAGACTGCTGGCCCTGCTGTTGGCCCTGACCCTGACGGTGTCCCTGGCCGCCTGCGGCGGCGGGGAGCAAAACGATGCTGACGACAGTACCTCTGCGGAGGATACTCTGCCGAAGGATGCAGAACAGGAGGAAGCGGATAGCCTGCCGGGGACGGATAAAGAGGGGAGCGAGACCGACGGGGACATGACGGTTGTCGACATTGAGGACGTGGAAGAGGAGCAGGCAAAGGAGCCTCAGATCGGGCAACAGCCTGCAAATCCCAATGAGAAGCCCCAGACCGGCAGCGGCTCCGCTGATACCAATAAAACGCCTGAGAGCAAGCCGGTGGAAAAGCCCTCAGTGGAGCAAAAGCCCTCCGGCGGCCAGAATACCGCGGAACAAAAACCCGCGGAGGAGCAGAAGCCGGAGAGCAGTTCCTCTGTGGATCTGACGGCCTTCCGAGACAGTGTGACCTCCAGCGGGAGCTGGCCTGCCATGGCAGCGGTTGAGGGGGAGGTGCTGGACAGCTATTACCCCGGCCTCAGCGATGTAGCCACCAATCAGTGTCTGGTCAGCTATTCCGTGATCTCCGCTTCCGTAGGTGAGATTGCCCTGGTGGAGGTGAAGAACGCCTCTGACGTCCAGACAGTCAAGGACATTTTCCAGGCCCGGATCGACTACCAGGTGGGAGATGATGAAAATCCCGGCGGTGCCTGGTACCCCGGCAGCATCGAGGGCTGGAAGACCGGCTCCCGGATTGTTTCCAACGGCAACTACGTGATGCTGGTGGCCCTCAGCGAGGGCGCGGACGACGTGGTGGCCAGCTTCAACGCCCTGTTTGCCTGAGTCTGATC
>JAHZBJ010000147.1:2039-4414 GCA_019423445.1 Oscillospiraceae bacterium | reverse complement strand
TATGGTTTATCACCAGGGCGTTTTTTCCCGTTTGGATGTGGCTTTGGACGGCGGCGTTATCCGTGGGATCGGTGTTTCCATTCCCCAGGAGCATTTTGACTGTGTAACGGATGTTTCTCATTTGTATATTGTGCCGGGATTTGCGGATGTTCACGTGCATCTGCGGGAGCCCGGCTTTTCTTATAAGGAGCGGGTAGCCACCGGGACTCTGGCCGGGGCCAGGGGAGGATATACCGCCCTCTGCGCCATGCCCAACCTTCAGCCCCCTCCGGACAGCCTGGAGCACCTCCAGGTACAGCGGGAGATCATCGCTAGGGACGCCGTGGTGCCGGTTTACCCCTACGGCTGCCTCACTGTGGGGCAGACCGGCAGGGGAGAACTGGCGGACTACGAGTCCATGGCTCCCTATGTCCCTGGTTTTTCCGATGATGGGAAAGGCGTCCAGGAAGAGGGGCGGATGCGGTGCGCTATGAAGCGGCTGGCCCCTCTGGGGAAGCCGGTAGTGGCCCACTGTGAGGATGAGAGCCTTCTCCGGGGCGGTTACATTCACGACGGAGAGTATGCCAAGGCCCACGGCCACAGGGGCATCTGCTCGGAGAGCGAGTGGGGCCAGGTGAAGCGGGACCTGAAACTGGTGGAGGAGACCGGCTGCCGCTACCACGTCTGCCACGTTTCCGCCAGGGAGACGGTGGAGCTGATCCGTCAGGCCAAGGCCAAGGGCCTGCCGGTAACCTGCGAGACAGCTCCTCATTACCTGGTTCTCTGCGATGAGGATCTCCAGGAGGAGGGACGCTTCAAGATGAACCCGCCTCTCCGGAGCAGGGAGGATATGCTGGCCTTGCGCCAAGGGCTTCTTGACGGTACCATTGATTGTGTCGCCACCGACCACGCCCCCCACACGGCGGAGGAGAAGGGAAAGGGCCTGGAAGGAAGCCTCATGGGTATTGTAGGGCTGGAGACCGCCTTCCCGGTCCTTTATACCCGCCTGGTGCTGCCGGGGCTTATCACTCTGGAGGAACTGGTGGAACGGATGGCGGTGCGCCCCCGGGAGATTTTCCATCTCCCCGGCGGCAGCATCGAGGAAGGGGAACCCGCCGATCTGGCGTTTCTGGATCTGGAAACAGAATATACGATAGACCCGGAGAGCTTCAGCTCCATGGGCCGCAGCACCCCCTTCGCCGGATGGAGTGTCCGGGGACAGGCGGTGCGTACAATGGTGAACGGGAGGACAGTATGGGAAAAGCATTCGACAGAAAAATAGTTCTGGAAAACGGCGACGAGTTCTACGGCTACGGCTTTGGAGCCCAAAAGGAAGCCATCAACGAGATTGTCTTCAACACCTCTATGGTGGGATATCAGGAGATTCTCACCGACCCCTCCTATACCGCCCAGATGGTGGTGATGACCTATCCCCTCATCGGTAACTACGGCATGACCGACGAGGACAATGAGACTAAAGTTCCCACCATCGGCGGAATGGTGGTGCGGGAGTACAACGACGAACCCTCCAACTTCCGCTACACCAAGACCCTGGGAGAAGTGATGGAGGAGAATGGCATCCCCGGCATCAGCGGAGTGGACACCCGGAAGATCACCCGGATCATCCGGGACCAGGGAAGCCAGAAAATCATGATCACTGCCCCGGAGACCTCTCGGGAAGAAGCGGTGGCGGCCATGAAGGCCTACCAGCTTCCCCGGGATGTGGTGGCCCGGGTGAGCTGCCGGAAGAAATGGTATTCCCGTACTCCCCGTCACCGGTTCAACGTGGTGGCGGTGGACTGCGGCATCAAGCTGAACATTATCCGCAGCCTCAACCAGTTTGGATGCAATGTCACTGTGGTGCCTTATAACGTCACCCCCCGGGAGGTGCTGGATCTGAAGCCCGACGGCCTCTTCCTCTCCAATGGCCCCGGCAACCCGGAGGACGTGGAGACGGTGATCTCCCTGGTGCGGGAGCTTCGGGGCAAGCTGCCCATCTTCGGCATCTGCCTGGGGCATCAGATGATTTCTCTGGCTTACGGCGCCAGGACCTATAAGATGAAGTTCGGCCACCGGGGCGGGAACCACCCGGTGAAGAACCTCCTCACCGGCAAGATCGAGATCACCAGCCAGAACCATTCCTATGCCGTGGATGTGGACTCCCTGGCGGGGACGGGGCTGGAGCTGACCCACCTGAACCTTCTGGACAACACCGCAGAAGGGGTGCGGTGTGTTGCTGACCGGATCTTTTCGGTGCAGTACCACCCGGAGAGTGCCCTCGGACCCCAGGATTCCACGTATCTGTTCGGACAGTTTATTCAGCTGATGGAAGGGGAGGAAAAGAAGAAGGCCTAGAAGAACCGACATCGAGAAAGTGCTGGTCATCGTCAGCGGCC
>JAHZBJ010000147.1:0-2029 GCA_019423445.1 Oscillospiraceae bacterium | reverse complement strand
CCGATACCCACATTGCCGATAAGGTATACATGGAGCCCCTGAACCTGGAGTATGTGGCCAAAATCGTCCGGTATGAGCGTCCTGACGCCATTGTCCCCGGACTGGGAGGCCAAACCGGCCTGAACCTGGCGGTGCAGCTGGCTAAAAAGGGCGTTCTGGAGGAGTGCCAGGTGGAGATCCTTGGCACCAGCTTTGAGAGCATCGAGCGGGCCGAGGACCGGGAGCTGTTCAAGGAGCTCTGCCAGGAGCTGGGGGAGCCGGTGCTTCCCTCCCTTATCGCCAGCTCTATGGCGGAGGGGTTGGAGGCTGCCCGGAAGATCGGCTACCCGGTGGTGCTGCGTCCCGCCTTTACCCTGGGCGGCACCGGCGGCGGCTTCGCCGACAACGAAGAGGAGCTGCAGGAGCTGATGAAAAATGCCCTGAAGCTCTCTCCGGTGCACCAGGTGCTGGTGGAAAAGAGCATCAAGGGCTATAAGGAGATTGAATACGAGGTGATCCGGGATCACAACGACACCGCCATCACCATCTGCAATATGGAGAATATCGACCCTGTGGGGGTTCACACCGGGGACTCCATCGTGGTCTGCCCCAGCCAGACCCTCACCAACCGGGAGTATCAGATGCTTCGGGACAGCGCTTTGAAGCTGATCCGCGCCCTGAAAATCGAGGGAGGCTGCAACGTTCAGTTTGCCCTGGATCCCCACTCCTTCGAGTATTACCTTATCGAGGTGAATCCCCGGGTGTCCCGGTCTTCCGCCCTGGCCTCCAAGGCCAGCGGTTACCCCATCGCCCGGGTTTCCGCCAAAATCGCTGTGGGCCTTACCCTGGACGAGATCCCCATCGCCAACACTCCCGCCAGCTTTGAGCCTACCCTGGACTATGTGGTCACCAAGATCCCCCGGTTCCCCTTTGACAAGTTTTCCGACGCCTCCAACCGCCTCTCCACCCAGATGAAGGCTACCGGCGAGGTGATGAGCATCGGCCGCACCATGGAAGAGAGCCTTCTGAAGGCGGTGCGCTCTTTGGAGACCGGCGTCTGCCACCTGTGGCATAAGAAGTTTGATCTTTCCACCCAGGATATGCTCCTGGAGTATATCCGGGAGGGCACCGATGACCGGGTCTTTGCCATCGCCCAGCTGATCCGCCTGGGGGTGGACCTGGGCCTTATTGCCTCCGCCACCAAGATAGACATGCTCTTCCTCCAGAAGATGAAAAACATCGTGACCTTTGAAAAGACGGTGGCTGCCGCCCCCGGGGACGTGGAGGTCCTTCGGGAGGCCAAGAAGATGGGCTTCTCGGACAAGTATATCGGGAAGCTTTGGGGCATGACCGAAGGGGAGATGTTCCGCCTGCGCCAGAAGGAGGGGATCTTCCCGGTCTATAAGATGATCGACACCTGCGCCAGCGAGTTTGAGTCCTATGTCCCCTATTTCTACTCCACCTACGAGGACGAGAACGAGTCGGTGGTCAGCGATAAGAAAAAGATCATCGTCCTGGGCAGCGGCCCCATCCGCATCGGCCAGGGGGTGGAGTTCGATTACTCCACCGTCCATGCCATCTGGGCCATCCGGGAAGCGGGCTACGAGGCCATTATCATCAACAACAACCCCGAGACTGTCTCCACCGACTATACCACCAGCGACAAGCTCTACTTCGAGCCTCTGACAGTGGAGGACGTGATGAACGTCATCACCCTGGAGAAGCCCGACGGTGTGGTGGTTTCCCTGGGCGGCCAGACCGCCATTAACCTGGCGGCGCCTCTGGAGGCTCTGGGAGTGAAGATCATCGGCACCGATGTGGCTGCCATCGAAAAGGCGGAGAACCGTGATGCCTTTGAAAAGGTGATGGAGTCCCTCCACATCCCTCAGCCCAGGGGACAGGCCGTCACCAACATCGAGGACGGCGTCCGGGTGGCCGCCGATATCGGCTATCCCGTCCTGGTGCGGCCCTCCTACGTCCTGGGCGGCCGGGCCATGCAGATCGTTTCGGATGAAAAGGGCCTGCGCCACTACCTCCAGACCGCCGTTGA
>JAHZBJ010000146.1 GCA_019423445.1 Oscillospiraceae bacterium | reverse complement strand
TGGAGGGATCTTCCGCGGGATCCGGGGAGAGTTCCTCCATGACCTCTTCCAGCCACTCCACCGAAGCGAAGGCCAGCCGGTAATGAGGTTCCTGATTCAAAAGCTGAATGTCCTGGGCGGCTTCACCGCTTTCGCCGGAAAGGGCTTCTCCGGCAGCGGGAAGGCAGAGGGGCGGGAACATGACACACCACCAATTTTGCCCCTTGGCTTCCCCGATGGTGAGGCGAAGGGCGGTGTATTCCCCGGCAGGGAGAGTCTCTTCCCCGTAGGTTCGGGTGGAGAAGTACATTTGGGTGATTTCACCGTGTACTGGGTCACTGCATCCGTTCTCCGCCAGGACCTCTCGGGCGGTTTCCTCAATGGCGGGGAGGTTCTCTTCTGCCAGGGCTCGGGCTTCCTCCAGGGTGGCAGCGGAAGAGAAGAGGTCCCCTGTTTCTTCCAGAACGGCGTCCCGAACCTCCAGCTTCAGGGCCTGGTCGGCGGGGGAGTCGGAGTTGGCCAGAATATGAAGGCGGAGCACCTCCCCCCGGACCTGGGCGCACTGCACTCCGAAGCCGGCCAGAGGGGCAAGAAGCATGGCGAGAAGCATTCCGGCGGCCAGGAGGGCGTCCCGGCGGCGGGAGAAGAGAGAGGGGAGATTCATAGTTTCAAGTCCTTTCCGTTGATGCTGACGGAAGTATGGACCCCGCGGCGGGAAATTATTCCCATTTTTTTGGAAAATATGTGTCTTGCTCCTTTGGAGTTCCGTTTTTCTGTTCAGAAAAATTTCATTGGTTTCAGGGAAAATTGTGGTATCATAAAAATAGGTTTGGTATCGGGGAGAAAGCGCCCCGGAGATACCTAGGAAAGAAGGGAACCGTATTATGACACAGCGGCAGGAGCTTCCCCGCCCCCGGGTGGGACTGATCCTCTCGGGAGGCGGCGCCAAGGGAGCTTATCAGGAGGGGGTGTTTCAGGCCCTGGCAAGGCTGGGGGTGGCGCCCTTGGTGGAGGCGGTGTCCGGCTGCTCCATCGGAGCCCTCAACGCCCTCCTCTTTGCCATGGGGGACCCCGCCCTCTGGAGCCGGGTCTGGGACGAAGTGGGCCTTCGCAGCCTGATGCCTGAAGGAGGATCCTCCGGCCAGGGGATGGAGGCCCTTGGAGCCCGGTTCCGGGAGCTGATGGAGGGGGCTAGACAGTCCCGCAGCCTCCGGGAATTCCTGGAGGGAGGAAACCTCTGGATCACCACCCAGGACAGCCTCCGGGAGCTGGTGCGCCGGGAGGTGGATCCTCAGAAGCTCCGTTCCGGCAGGCCCCAAATTTCAGTATGCGCCTACGATATGGAGGAGGAGCGGCCCCGGTATTTCTGGCTGGAGGGACGCCCCTTCGATCAGGTGGTGGAGCTGGCCATGGCCTCCAGCGCCATCCCAGTGGCCTTTCCCCCGGTGGAGGTGGAGGGGCATCATTTCTGTGACGGGGGCATTGTGCCCCCCTATTCCGGGAAAGACAATGGAGACAAGGTCCCTGCATCGCCGTTGGCGGGGCTGGGGCTGGATCTTGTAGTGGTGGTGTACCTAAACCATTACGACCGCATCGACCGCTCTCTTTTCCCGTCCCCTACCAAGGTGTTGGAACTCTATCCCTCTCAGCCCCTGGAGGCAGCCCCCGGCACCGGCACCATGGACTTTACAGCGGGATCCCTCCGGCGGCGGCGGGCCCTGGGCTGGCAGGACGCTATGGCCGCCTTTGCCCCTCTGCTGGCAGACTGGGCCAGGGGGGAATCCCCGGATCAGGCGCTGGCGGAGCATGACGCCAGGAACCGGGCTCTGCTGGAGGAGGAGCAGTCGGCCAACGAGGCAGTGCGGCGGGAGGCCAGACGTGCACTGGAACGCCTGGAACAGGTGAAGGACCGGGTCCTGGGTGGCGCTGGTGGATGAATATGAGTATACCGTGGTCCGGGCTCCCCGCCGGACCATGGCGGTATATATCCGCCCTGACGGCAGGGTGGAGGTCCGGGCCCCCCGGTGGGTAAGCGCCGGGAGGATCCAGGAATTTGTGGAGTCCAAAGGCGCCTGGATTGCCCGGAAGCGGGAGGAAGTCCTGGAGCGGGTCCGGGAACGGGAGGTGTTCCGTCTGGAGGAGGGGACGCCGGTGTCCATCCTGGGCCGGGAATACAGGGTCTCCCTGGCCGCTCCGGGGGAGAGGGCAGGCCTTTCAGGGGAACGGCTGGTTCTCCAGGGGGAGGACCAAGGGGAGCTGCGAAGCTGCCTGGAAAAGGTGCTCCGCCGGTTGGCCCGGGGGTATCTCCCGGGACGGGTGGAGGAGCTCTCCCGAAGGTGGGGATTTTCCCCGGCGGGAGTCTCTGTCACCAGTGCCAGAACCCGGTGGGGAAGCTGTTCAGGGAAAAATCATCTGAATTTCAGCTTTCGTCTCTGCTACGCTGCCCCGGAAGCGGTAGATTACGTAATCCTCCACGAATTGGCCCATACCCGGGAACATAACCATTCCCACCGGTTCTGGGCTTTGGTGGAGGAGCGGATGCCCCGTTACCGGCAGGAAGAAGGATCCCTAAAAGAGCTGCAGCGGCGGTTGGACCGCCGCGGGCTGTAAACTGACAGAAAGAGGAGGACCCTGGAATGTTTATCGTGCCATCCATCGCTTCCGCCGATTACCTGAACCTGGGAAAATGTGTGGAGTTCGCAGACAAGGAGTATGGCAAGCTCCACTTCACCATTGCCGACGGCAATTTCGTCCCCTATATCACTTTTGGGATGCGGGCTATGGGGCAGATCTGCGACGTGGCAAAGTCCATCCTTTCGGTGCATCTGCTGGTGACCAACCCTCTGGCCTATGCCGAGCCCCTGGCCCGGTGCTACCCGGAGACGGTGTTTCTCCACCTGGGGGCCCTGCCTTACCCGATGGAGGCGGTAAACCGCTTCCGGGCCCTGGGGATGGGGGTGGGGCTGGCCCTGACCCCCAAAGAGACCACAGCCGGGCTGGAGTACCTGATGCATAAGGTGGACGCCATCCTTCAGATGACCAGCGAGCCGGACGCCCGGGATGGGGAATACCTGCCGGAGCTGGAGGCTAAGGCGGCGGAGCTGGTGGCCACCGGGATCCCCGTCTGGCTGGAGGGCGGGATCACCCAGGAGGCGGTCCCCAGGCTGGAAAAGATGGGGGTAGCGGCCTTGGTAATGGGCAAGGCCATCTTCCGGCGGGATACCTTTGGGGATGTTTTTTCGGAAAAATAAAAACGGAGGATATAAATCAATGGATATGGGATCCCAAAAGCTGTATGTGGTGGTGCCCTGCTACAACGAAGAGGAGGTCCTGCCGGAAACAGTGCGCCGCCTGACGGAAAAGCTCCATTCCCTGATGGACAGGGGTCTGGCGGGGGCTGGAAGCAGGATGCTTCTGGTGGACGATGGCAGCCGGGACCGGACCTGGGAGATGATCCAGGGATTCCACCGGGAAAATCCCCTGGTGGAAGGGGTGAAGCTGGCTCACAACCGTGGGCATCAGAACGCCCTCCTGGCGGGACTTATGACTGCCCGGGAGCTGTGTGACGTTTCCATCTCCATGGACGCCGACCTTCAGGACGACATAGACGCTATGGACGCTATGTTGGAAAAGTACCGGGAGGGGTGCGATATCGTCTACGGGGTTCGGAACAACCGGGACACCGACACTGCCTTTAAGCGAGGGACCGCCCTTGCCTTCTACCGTCTCATGTCTGCCATGGGTGCGGATACCGTTTACAATCACGCGGATTACCGCCTGATGAGCCGGCGGGCTCTGGACGGTCTTGCCCAGTACCGGGAGGTGAATCTGTTCCTCCGGGGGCTGGTGCCCATGATCGGCTACCGCACCGCCACGGTGGAGTACCGCAGGGGAGAACGGTTTGCCGGGGAATCCAAGTATCCGCTGTCCAAGATGCTCAACTTCGCCATCGACGGTATCACATCCCTTTCGGTACGCCCCATCCGGGTGATGACCCTTCTGGGCGGGCTGCTTTTCGCAGGCGGCTGCCTGTGGCTGCTGGCATTGTTGGTGCTCTTCTGCCTGGGCCGGGGCGCCAGCGGGGCTGCCTGGGCGGTGGCCTCAGTGTGGACCGCTGCCGGGCTGAATCTCCTGGGACTGGGGCTTATCGGGGAGTATTTGGGGAAGATCTATCTGGAGACCAAGGATCGGCCTCGGTACCTCATTGAAACCACTCTGGTCCATGGGGAGGGTAAGTAACCCGGTAAAGTGGTTTTGATTACAAATTGTGATAAAATAATATATTTATACAAATAGTATATTATCAAATAAAAGCTGAAAGCCGGGGAGTGTTGTCTCTTCCCGGCTTTCAGCTTTTAGAAGGACTTAGCTTGCAGATAATATACCTTAAGGAAACAAAGCGTACATTATACTATTAGTATATACTTCGCCTATTTCCTT
>JAHZBJ010000145.1:3774-4525 GCA_019423445.1 Oscillospiraceae bacterium | reverse complement strand
CCACAGTGGAACGGGTCTTGGGGTTCAATTCCTCCAGGATCCGCCGGGTCAATTCCTCCATGCCGGAACCCCGGGTCTTCCGAGCTTTCTCTCCCGTACCGGGGACAAAAACATAAGCCCGGCCTTCGTACCGCCCCACCTCTTTCATGGCATCGTAGTACCCCAGAAGGATGTTCCGGCGGCACAGATCCCGCTCAAAGATCAGGAAATTTCCCAGGTCCCAATAGCAGCGGATGGTATGGAGGGGCACCTGGGGGCGGAACTTCCGCCGCACCCCAATTCCTTCCACATCCACCGCCCATATCTCATCCACCTGAATCTTGGAGCGGGTAGCCATCTCCACGGGAAGATTGTCATAATACCCGCCGTCGATAAACCTGGCTTTGCGGATGGTCCGGGGCTTAAAGGCAGGGAAGCAGGAGGCGGAGGCGATCATGTAGTCCGCCACCTCCCCCTGGGGCATCTCCTCCAGAAAGAGTTCCACCGGTTTGAGGCTGGTCATATCTACCGTAACGATACCGTAATCAATGCCGCTGGAACGGAGCTTTTCCTCATTCAGCACCCCGCGGATGGTGGCCTCCAGAGGGCTGATATCCAACCCGCCCTTTGTGACCATCTCCCGAACAAAAGCCCGATAAACCCCCAGACGGCTGTCAGGGGTTCCCACGTCCTCCGGGATCCCCTCCATCACCCGGGCATTGTCCATGTTCCACCACAAATCATAGGCAGCCTGAAACTCCCTTTGAGCCAT
>JAHZBJ010000145.1:0-3764 GCA_019423445.1 Oscillospiraceae bacterium | reverse complement strand
GCCATCAGAGCCCCATTGAGAGCCCCCACCGAGGTACCGGTGACCACATGGTAATCCAGCCCCAGCTCCAGCATCGCCTGCCAAACCCCGATCTGGTAGGCCCCCCGGGAGCCGCCGCCCCCCAACACCACCGCTCGCTTCTTTTGATTCTCCTCCAACGGGTCACCCCTTTCCTGCACCTTTTGTCCTTTTCTGCTTGCCGTTCACCGGCCCCTTATTCTCCAGCATGGTCCAGGCGGCAGAGCTCCCCTGCGATACGGGCAGCCACCCGGGCGTTGTTATAAGCCAACTGGAGGTTGGAGGCAAAGGAGACTCCCCCGGTGTAGTCCTTAATGTGGGCCAGAAGGAAGGGGGTAGTGTCCTTGCCCCGGATACCCTCCGCCTTGGCGGCATCCAGGGCCCGGTTGATGACTTTCTCCATCTCGTCGAAATCCAGCTCATACTCCTCCGGAATGGGGTTGCCAATGACTACGCCTCCCGGAAGCCCAAGGTCCCATTTGGTCCGAAGGATCCGGGCGGCTTCCTCAGGGCCGGAAACCCGGTAATCCACCTTGCAGCCGCTCTTGCGGCAGTAGAAGGCAGGAAAGTCGTCGGTTCCCATTCCCAGCACCGGCACCCCCATGGTCTCCAGATACTCCAGCGTCTTGGGGATATCCAGCAGGGACTTGGCTCCGGCACAGACTACCGCCACCGGGGTCCGGGCCAGCTCCTGGAGGTCCGCGGAGATATCAAAGGTGGTTTCCGCCCCCCGGTGAACCCCGCCGATACCTCCCGTAGCGAAGACCTTGATCCCCGCCATAGCCGCCAGCATCATGGTAGTGGCCACAGTGGTGGCACCGGTCTTCCCGGTGGCCAAGTATACTGCCACATCCCGGCGGCTTACCTTTCCAACTCCATCTGCCCGGCACATCACTTCCAACTCCTGGGAAGTCAGGCCCACCTTTAACCTGCCGCCGATAATGGCGGTGGTAGCCGGAACAGCCCCCTCCCCCCGGACAATCTCCTCCACCTTGCCGGCAAATTCCACGTTTTCCGGATAGGGCATCCCATGGGAAAGGATGGTGGATTCCAGGGCCACCACAGGCTTCCCTTCTTCCAGCGCCCCGGCGATTTCAGGGGCTACGGTCAGGTATCGGTTCATTGCTGCTTCTCCTTTCTGTCTGAACGCTGTCTCTTTTTTCCGCTTTTGTCCGGCCGGGAGGCTCCCGGGGCGGTCTGGCAGATCAATCCGTCCGCTTCCGCCCGCTCCCGAACCTTCCGGTGGCTGATCTCAGGGTTGATGGTGTCCGGATGGGAGAGGGCCAACCGGGCCGCCGCAGTAGCAAAGACCAGGGCCTCCTCCGGGGGCATTCCCTGGAGATAGGCATACACCAGTCCTCCCATAAATGCGTCCCCGGCGCCGGTGGGGTTCACCACCTGTTCCACTGGTTTCCCCTGTACCATCAGGGCCAAGCCCTCTTGATCCCGGTAGTAGCAGCCGTCCTTTCCAAGGCTCACCACCACACGGCTCAGGCCCTGGTCCAGGAGGCGTTTGGCAGCCTCCTCCAGGCTGCTGCCGTCCCGGATCTCCATCTCCGCCAACACTTCCGCCTCCATGCGGTTGGGCTTTAACGTATGGATTCCACCAAGCCGCCCTTTAAATTTCCGGGCGTAGGTGGTGCTCACCGGATCGGCAAAAACAGGGATCCTTTCTCCATAGCAGGAGGTCACATATTCCAGTATCTCCTCCGGGAGGCCTCCATCCACCACAATGGCCCCGGCCCCCTGGATCACCCCCTGGCGCCGCCGGAGGAATTCCACCGAAAGCTTCTGAAGCACCCGCATATCCGACATGGCCACCGCCATCTCTCCCGAAGCGTCATGGAGGGAGAGATAGGTGGAGGAGGTCTCCCCCTCCAGCACCAGGAAGCCGGAGGTGTCCATCCCAGCGGCCTGACACTCCCGGCGGATCTTCTCCCCGTAGATATCGTCCCCCACGGCGGTGATGAGCTTTACAGGGGCCCCCATCCGGGCAGCGTTCTCACAGATATTATGGGTTACTCCCCCCACCGACATGCCGATACAGCCGGGGTTGGAATCCTCCATCACCAGGGGGGCACGGCTGCGGCCCATCAGGTCCACATTGGCAGCCCCGATCCCTACCACATATTCTCCCCGTCCATCCGCCAGAACATAGCCCTTTCCCAGAATGCAGCCCTTTTTGGTGAGATTGGCCAGGTGTACCCCAACCGAGGACCGGGTGATTCCAAGTCTCCGGGCCAACTCCCCCTGGGGGAGCATGGGATCCTGGCGAAGCAGGTCCATAATCTGCCGTTCCCGTTCTGTCACAGCGCCCCCTCCTTCGTTTTTTGCTTATTTGCTAAGCATCCGCTTATATTATACTTGTGTGTCCTGCAAAAGCACAAGGCGTTTTTTTCACAAATCCGCGCCTCCTTTTTTGTGGCTCCCTCCAACCCTCCTTCCCTTGTTTCCCCTATGGACAGACATGAAATCCCCCTGCCCGCGCATAGGCTCTCAGGGAAGGGAGGTGGGCCGCCCTGTATTGGTGCGTAGGAAAAAAACGATTCTGGGGGGCGGCGGTGTGCCTGGCTCTGGCCCTTCTCAGCGGTGCGGCGGTGGTAAACGCTCGAGCCGTTCAAGAGGGGAAGATCATCCGTTGGGTGGACTTTGGGCCCACTTATTCCGCCCTCTCGGCGGCATTGGATCAGGATATCGCCACCCACAAAGACCCCGGAGAAGGTGAACCTGTAGACTGGGTGGAACTGCTGGCCTGTCTGGGAGCAAAATACGGCGGGGACTTTTCCCATTACCGGGAAAGCCACCTCCGTCAATACGCCACCGCCTTAGGGGAGGGACAAAGTCCCAAAGAGATTCTGGGGGAAGGCGCTTCCCAATACTTTGACTATTATTTTGAAGCCTACGGCGCGGTACTGGTGAACCTCCGGGGGAATTACCTGGTGGAGGAACCGGACCCCCAGGATCCGGAACATCTCATCCAGACCCCCGGCTATGGTCTCACCGCCTTCTGTCCCATCGCCAGGGGATACGGTTACTCCCATTACGACGACTTTGGGGATGGCCGCTCCTACGGCTACCGGCGCAAACACCTGGGCAACGATCTTCTTGCGCCGGTGGGAACCCCAGTGGTAGCGGTGGAAAGCGGCGTGGTGGAAGCCGCCGGCTGGAACCAATACGGCGGCTGGCGCATCGGTATCCGATCCCATGACGGCAAGCGGTACTATTATTACGCTCACCTTCGCAAGGGGCATCCCTTTGCCCAGGGGATTGCGGAGGGGGTCCAGGTGGAGGCGGGACAGGTCATCGGCTATGTGGGGATGACCGGCTACAGCACCACCCCGGACACCAACGGCATGACGGTGCCCCACCTACATTTCGGTCTCCAGCTCATCTTTGATGAGAGCCAGAAGGAGAGCGACAACGAGATCTGGATCGACGTCTACCACTTGGTGAACCTTCTGGAGCGTCGCCGTAGTACGGTGGTCCCCGGGGAAAGAGCCGGGGAATACCAGCGAAAATACCGGCTCACCCCAATGGAATAGGGGTTGGGCGGAAAGGACGGAACTGCCGTGTTGAAACAAATTGTACGGTTGGCGGTGGTAATTGCGATAACCGCCGGTGTGGTGTGGGGCACCTGGTACGCCGAATCCCGGCTGGCTCCGGAATCGGTGGCAGCCATCTCCATCGCAGAGGCCGCTGAACATCCCATTCGCCTGCCGGTGCTCATGTATCATTCGGTAAACAGC
>JAHZBJ010000144.1:3703-4532 GCA_019423445.1 Oscillospiraceae bacterium | reverse complement strand
TTATTTTTCCGCCACTGGCACCACCGCCAAAGCAGCAAAGGCCCTGGCAGGAGCTGCGGGGGCAGACCTCTATGAAATTAAACCTGCTGTACCCTACACCGCCGCTGACCTAAACTGGATGGACAAAAACTCCCGGAGCAGTGTAGAGATGAAGGAGAAGCACTCCCGTCCCGCCCTGGCCAGCACAGATGCTCCTGTTGCCAGCTATGATGTGATTTTTCTTGTTTTCCCCATCTGGTGGTACACGGCGCCTACTATCGTTAATAGCTTTCTGGAAGCCTATAACTTTGCCGGTAAGACCATCATTTTGTTCGCCACTTCCGGCGGCAGCGGTCTTGGCAAATCGGCCGCAGATTTGAAAAACAGTGCTCCCGGCGCAAAAATCGCTGACGGGCGCCTCCTTAACGGCCGGCTTTCGGAAGAAGAGCTACGGTCCTGGGTGGAAAAGTTGAAGCTGTGAGGCATAATATTCACTCCACGCTTACGGCAAAATTCTTTTAGCTTCTCCCCGGCGGTGATCCAGTAGTTTGATCCTGTCTATGGCAAAGCAAATTGCCGGTATAAAACACAACAGGCGGACGGCTGCTGCCGTCCGCCTGTTGGTCTAACAATCCACCGAGCCGCAAAACGCGGCTACGGAAACCATCTGCCAGACAATTCTTCTCCCACGCTTCCGGGGTTTAGAGATTCCAGACCCCCTGGTTGGTGGACGAAACCGCTGTGGCGCCATTCTGAAGGGCCAGAAGGATATCCTCCTTATCACTGATAAGGCCGCCTGCAATAATGGGGAGCTTGCAGTAGGTGGTGATCTTCCGGATTACCTGGGGCA
>JAHZBJ010000144.1:0-3666 GCA_019423445.1 Oscillospiraceae bacterium | reverse complement strand
CCAGTTTCGGCGTATTTCTGGAAATTGGAAAGGGCCAGGGAATCAATGAGGAAGAACCGCTGAATCGCCAGCAGCCCCTGCTCCTTGGCAGCTTTGACAATGGGGGGCTTGGTGCTGATGATACCGTCGGTCTGGGTGTTCTCCCGCAGAAAGGTCACCGCGATATCTTTGCTGGAAAGGCCATCGATCAGATCAATGTGGACCATAGCCAGTTTTCCTGCGGATTTGATCCGCTCCACCAACCGGGCTACATTACACACATTGCCGTACAGAAGGAAGATGATGTGGCAGTCGGTTTGGAGGGCCTTTTCCAGGCCACAGTCATCCTTCACCGCCGGGATTATGGGGTTTTCCGTCAGGATGGTCACAAGCTTTTCCACAGTCAGATGCTCCTCCGGCCCTTCTTGGGGCTGTTGAAATTATTTTTTATAGTAGCAAGATTTCCCTCCGCTGTCAACGGGACGTCAGGCTACACTCTTTCCTCCTCCGGTCAGCCGTTGCCGGTGGGGATATAGGGCCGGATGGACATGGCTACATTGGAGATGGGCATGGTCTGGAGCCAGATCTTCCCAGGACCGGTGAGGATGGTGTTGAAGAGGCCTTCCCCTCCCAAAAGCTTGTTTTTAAGTCCCGGCACCTGCTGGATATCCATGGACACCGTGGGTTCAAAGCCCGCCACGTTACCGGTGTCCACCACTATCTGCTGGCCGGGAGCCAACTGATATTCCACCAGTTCCCCGTCGATCTCCACAAAGGCGGTACCGCTTCCGGAAAGGCGCTGCATAATAAAACCTTCGCCGCCGAAGAAGCCGGCTCCCAGTTTCCGATTGAAATGGATGGACAGCTCCACTCCCGCTTCCGAGGCCAGGAAAGCATTTTTCTGCAGAATCATATCCCTGCCGGGGGCAATGGTCAAAGGGAGAATCTTTCCGGGGAAGCTGGAACCGAAGGCGATCATCCCATCGCCCCGAGCTGTATAAATGTTCTGGAACATACTCTCGCCGGAGAAGGCCTTGGAGAACATCTTCCCCAATCCACCTCCCTGGGTCTCCATGGCGATATTGGGGCTCATCCAAACCATAGATCCCTTTTCAGTGATCATCTTCTCCCGGTCCGCCAGCTGGCAGACCACCACCGGAAACGCACCGCCTTTGATCTCGTACTGCATAAAAACACCTCCGCTGATTCTTACAGTTTTTGCTCTCCCCGGTATTTCTCCCTGTGGGCAGGGAAATTCACATCAACGGAACAAAGGAGGACCCGGGAAGACGCCCTTGGAAAGATTTCTCGATTTTGCCCACTGAGGGTATCTTAGCCTGAAAGGGCGCCTTCTGTCAAGGTTCTGTGACGAAGTCCGGTGGAATCCTGATTATCCCCCAAAATTCCACCCCACTCTACCCATTTTGGACGGGATGTGGTACAATAAAGCGTAACCCATCAAGACCCAAGGAGGAATGGAGATGCCGGCCCCGGCCAAACCCCAACTGACCCAGGCAAAAGCACTGCTGAAAAAACTCCGGAAAGCCCTGCGCCGCCACCGGGACAGGCAGCCCCGGTTCTTTACCCCCGCCTTCCGGGTGATGTATATCCTTACCGCTGTCAGCGCCGCCCTTACCTGGCTCAGCTGGCAGCTGATGCACTATCTCCCCCAGGCCGCCAAAATGGACCTGGCGGCGGAAACCGGGGTAGACCCGGATTCGGTAACGGTGCTGGTGTCCCAGGACGCTTATGCCATCTTCGTTGGTCTCTGCGTCCTGACCCTTCTGTGCATCCTGGTCTGGATCTTCGTCTGGCTGCGCAGGCTGTAACAGCCCGGCAGCCGTCTTTGCCCATCCACAGGGCCCGGTCGCCAGGCGGCCCCTCCCCCTGAGACCCGGCCTTTCAAAACAGGAGTGATTCCATGAAAAAGACAGCTATCGTCACTGGCGCCTCCCGGGGTATCGGCGCAGCCACTGCTTCCCTTCTGGCCCGAAGCGGCTGGCGGGTAGCCCTGGGCTGCCATACCAACCTTTCCCTGGCCCAGGAGCTCTGCGCTGCTCTGGAATTGGAAGGACTAGAGGTTTTTCCTGTTCAGGGGGACGTCTCCCGGGTGGAGGACGCCCGGGAAATGGCCCGGCTGACGCTGGAACGCTGGGGCCGCATCGACCTGTTGGTGAACAACGCCGGTATCGCCCAGCAGAAGCTTTTTACTGACATTACCCAAGAGGACTGGGACCGGATGTTCGCAGTGAATGTCCGGAGCCTTTACGCCTGCTGCCAGGCGGTGGTACCCCACATGGTCCGGGAGCACCGGGGCAGCATCGTCAACATCGCCTCCATCTGGGGGGAGGTAGGAGCCTCCTGCGAGGTTCATTACTCTGCCAGTAAGGCGGCGGTGATCGGCTTCACCAAGGCCCTGGCCAAGGAACTGGGGCCCTCGGGGATCCGGGTCAACTGCGTTTCTCCCGGTGTTATCGCCACCGACATGAACGCTGCCCTTTCTCCCGAAACCATGGCGGAGCTCCAGGACGAAACTCCCCTGGGCACCATCGGCACCCCGGAGGAGGTAGCCCGGGCAGTGGCCTGGCTGGCGGGAGACGAAGCCTCCTTCGTCACCGGTCAGGTGCTGGGGGTCAACGGCGGCTTCGTTATCTGAATTGTCTGAAAACGATCTTTTCTCCGCCTTGCCGCCAAACCGGATCTGTGCTATGATAAAAAGAAATTTCCGCTCTTTCTCCCAGGCGGCCCCCCAAGTCCCCAGGTCCTGCAAGGAGAACCTCGAAAGAAAAGAGGAGGACAGATATGTATCAGCTGTTGGTATCCGGAACTGTGCTGGGTCTGTTTCTCCAGGTAGTGCCCATTACCTGCCTGGTGGGGGTCCTCTACGCTGTCTGGCGGTACGGGAAGATCCGCAGGGGAAGCCCCTTTTCCGGTTGGGGTCCCGAGGCGGTAAGGCTGCTCTTTGTCTGCTACCTCACCGGGCTGGTGAACCTGGTGCTGGTGCCCAACAACCTCTGGACTGCCATCTGGGCATATCTGTTCATCGGCTACAGCGGCTGTCAGGTGGGGCCGCTGTTTACCCTGGAGTTTAATCTTGTCCCCCGGCTCTTTCTCTGGGCAACAGGGCAGATCACCCTGGGCAGCTGGACAAAAACCATGCTGGTGGGAAACATCCTGATGTTTCTGCCCATGGGCTTCTTCCTCCCCCTGGTTTCGGGGAAGATGCGCGGAGGGAATATCCTGAAGGCCGCCCTGCTGATCCCGGTGGCAGTGGAGATTTTTCAGCCCCTGGTGGGCCGCAGCTTCGACGTGGACGACATTCTCTGCAACCTGCTGGGTATCCTGGCCGGATTCGGCATATTCATGGTGCTGGAACGCATGGCGCCCCGGATGGTGGAGAAATTTCAAAGCCACCCTGGGGAAAACAGAAAACGGCAGTAACACTGCCGCCCTGAGGAAAACGGAACTATCATTCCTTCCAGGCCCCAGCCAGGGCGGAGGGCATGTTAGAAAATAAAAACACAAAAGCAAATTTCATCTATGGAACGGAGGAGAAAATCCATGCGCGCTGTTGTTACTGTCATCGGCAAGGACATGGTGGGGATCCTGGCAAAGGTCTCCGCCGCCTGTGCCCAGGCCAATGCCAACGTCATCGAAGTCACCCAGTCGGTGCTCCAGGATATGTTC
>JAHZBJ010000143.1 GCA_019423445.1 Oscillospiraceae bacterium | reverse complement strand
TAGCGCAGCGGAGGCGTCGGGAGGGCGTTTACCAACCGAGCAGCCGGAGCAAGCGGGACCTTTTGGGGAGAAGGAGCGGTGACGGAGCGGCCGAGGAATATCCAATTCTCAATTGGGTGTTCCGAGTGTAGCGCAGTCCACCGCGACGCGGGTTTCCAAAGGGACGAGTCCCTTTGGGCGTAACCCCTCCGTAACTCCCCGTAGCCCTAGCAAAAGCTTCCACCCTGTATTGGGCCAGATCCATCTTTCCCGTGGTCCTGATAGGTATGTACCTCACCAACCGCTGACGTGGCCCCGCTGCATCGCCCCATAGAGACGCATGGTGATGCCGGGATGGGTTTTCTCCATCTCCAGCAGCCACTCTTTGGTCCACTGGCGGTTGGTTTTCTCATCCACCGGGCAAACGCTTTTAACCACCGGCAGATCATTGGTGCGCACCGCATGAAGTACATCCCGCTCCCGGGCGTAGATGAGGGGACGGATCACATGGAGATCCTTGCGGCTCATGTAGGTCACCGGGGAAAAGCAGCCGATCCGCCCTTCATTAAAGAGATTCATCACAAAGGTCTCCACCGCGTCATCCCCATGATGGCCCAGCGCCACCTTATTACATCCCAGCTCTTTGGCTACATCGTGGAGGGCGCCCCGACGCATCCGGGCGCAGAGGCTGCAAGGGTTCTCCTCCTGGCGCACCTGGAACACCACATGGCCGATATCGGTATGGCGCACCTGATATTCCGCTCCATACTCCTCCGCCAATCGGACAATAGGGCTGTAATCGGTATTGACTCCTTCAAAGCCGGGGTCCAGCGTCACCCCGATCACCTGATAGTCGATGCCGATAAACTGCCGCAGGCGGCACAGTCCGGCAAAAAGCACCACCGAATCCTTTCCGCCGGAGATTCCCACCAGTACCCTGTCCCCGTCGGAGATCATCTGATAATCGGTGATGGCCTTACGCATCATTCCCAAGATCTGCTGCATGAACTGATTTCCTTTCCTCCCCGCTTTCCAGGGGCTTCACATAGGCTTCCACCAGATGGAGCAGCCGCCGGTCCATATTCACTTCCAGCGCTACTCCGTCGGGGGTATATTCCCGGCTGTACACCTTGCCATCCCGGGTGATCCTGGCTTCCAGCTCCCCGGCGCTGTAGGGCAGCAGCAGCCGCACCCGCAAATGGGTCCGGGGCAGCGCGTCCGCCACCGCTTTTAACAGCTGTTCCAGGCCACGGCCTTCCCGTGCGGAAATGGCCACCGCCTTCATCCCCGCCAGGTCCGGGGGCGTGGGGAGAAGGTCGCATTTATTCAGTACCGTAATGACAGGGGTGTGCTCCGCTCCCAGCTCCCGCAGGAGGGACCGGGTGACGGAGAGCTGTTCCTCCATCTCACTGCTGGTGGCGTCGCAGACATTCAGCACCAGATCGGCCGACGCCGCTTCCTCCAGGGTGGACTTAAAGGCCTCCACCAGATGATAGGGCAGCCGCCGCACCAGTCCTACCGTATCCACCAGCATCACCCTGCGGCCGTCCGGCAGCTCCAGTGCCCGGGAAGTGGGGTCCAGAGTGGCAAACAGCTTATCCTCCGCCAGCACTCCCGCCTGGGTGAGGGTATTGAGCAGGGTGGATTTGCCTACATTGGTATAACCAACAATGGCTACTGTGATAACATTGTCCTTTTTCCGCCGCTGACGCAGCCGCTCCCGCCGCTGGGTCAGTTCCTTTAACTGAGCTTCCAGGGCTGTAATCTGACGGCGGATATGACGGCGATCCACTTCCAGCTGGGCTTCACCGCCGCCTCTTCGGGCGCCGCCGCCACCGCCGCCGCCGCCGCCCTGACGGGACAATTGCACACCCCGGCCTGCCAGACGGGGCAGCTGATACCGCAGCTGAGCCAGCCGAACCTGGAGCTTGCCTTCACTGGTGACAGCCCGCCGGGCAAAGATATTGAGGATGAGCATGGTGCGGTCGATCACCGGACAGTCGCAGATATCCTCAATGTTCCGCAGCTGGGCGGGGGACAGCTCATGGTCAAAAATGATCACATCCGCTTCCAGGGCCCGTACCTGCTCTGCCAGCTCCCGCAGACGTCCCAGCCCCATGCAGGTGCCCGGCTCCAGCTCTCCCCGGACCTGGGTGGCGATACCCACCACATCCAGCTCCGCTGAATCCGCCAGTTCCCGCAGTTCCTCCATGGAAATGGCCATATCATATTCCCCGGTATCCACACCGGCCAGTACCGCCCTCTCCCGGCGGCCTTCCTCTTGGGTATTGAAGGTCATGCCTGTTTTGATGCCTCCCTTTTATTTTCACCGGGGACTCCTTGCCCCGGTCCTGTCTCTATTATTTCCCGCTTTTTGCTTCCATTTCTCCGGCGGAATCACTTTGTTCCTGCCGGTGGCGCAGCGCCTTCTTCATCTCCACCACAAAGTCATAGGGCACCTCCAGGTTCCCATAGCCGGTCATCAGCTCCAGACCGGGTTTGAAAGCACCGTGAAAATCACTGCCTCCGGAAGAGAGGCATCCCCGCTGCCGGGCGATCTCCTCAGCGGTATTACGCCAGTGGTCGTCAAACTCGCTGTACCGGGTCTCCAGGCCGTCCGCTCCCAGGTCCAGGGTGTCCAGACAAAGGCGGACGCAGGTATCGGGGTCCTTGGAGATCTGATGGAGGTGGGCCACAAAAGCAAGGCCTCCCGCCTGGTGGATGGCGTCAATGCACTCCTCCGGCGGCACCACCTGCCGGGCCACATAGCCGGGCTTGCCCTTGGACATATAGTTCTGGAACACTTCCTTCATATTGCTGCCGTAGCCCGCCCGGATGAGCACATCCGCCACATGGGCCCGGGTGAGGGAAGTACCCTGAAAATCCCGGAAGGTCTCTTCTGAAACAGGGAAGCCCGCCTCTTCCAACTGCCGGAGCATCTGCCGGTTCCGCTGATCCCGCATCTGCTGCATCTTCTGGCAAACCCTTTGAAGGGCCTGGCTGCGGGGGTCCACAAACAACCCTACAATATGAAGATTCCGCCCCTCCAGCTGGGAGGAGAACTCCAGTCCGGGGATCACTTCCAGCCCAATTTTCCGGCCATGAGCCAAGGCCCGCTCCACCCCGTCCACGGTGTCGTGATCGGTGACGGCCAGAGCCGAAAGACCCTTTTGGGCTCCCAGCTCCACCAGCTGTTCGGGGGTGAGGGAACCATCGGAAAAACAGGTATGGGCATGCAGATCCGCAAATTTCATCAGGTGCTCCTTTTCTGCCTCTGGGCCATTATTGAGCGCTTACCCATCGGCAACACCGATTTTACCATACATTCGGGTAAAATTCCATGGGATGCCGCTGTTGACGGGGACGCTTTTTCTGCTTTATACTGAAAAGGACAGGTGGAAAGAATATCACTGCCAATAAAGAGGGTATCCGCTGCCGGAAGAATGATTCAGGCGCAGAATAATATACCATCTTTTTGCGCAGCTCCCCTGAGCATGACTGAAGAGGACCGGAATACCGACAAACACAAACTGACCGCAACCGCCCCATGGCGGAAGGTCCATGGCGAAAAAGGAGGAACCATGGCAATACTGATGGAAAAATCCCCTGACCAGTCCCGGGCTGAGCAGGTACACATTATTATGAAGAGCGACATCAACGGCGCGGGACGTCTCTTCGGCGGACGGCTGATGGAGTGGATCGACGTGGTGGCAGGAGTAGTAGCCAGACGCCACTGCAACCACAATGTCACTACTGCCTGTATCGACAACCTGGTGTTCAAAGCCGCCGCCTACTGCGGCAATGTGGTGGTGCTGAAGGGCCAGGTCACCTTTGTGGGCAGCACCTCCATGGAGGTTCGGGTAGATACCTTCGCCGAAGCTCTGGACGGCACTCAGGAGATGATCAACCGGGCTTATCTGGTGATGGTGGCCCTGGATGAAAATGACAAGCCTACCGCAGTCCCTCCGCTGCGGCTGGATACACCGGAACAGCGGGAGGAATGGGCCGCAGGGCAGCGCCGGAATGATCTGCGTCGGGAACGGCGCAGACTGGACTACTGATGCCGGCCCAAGATTGCCTTTTGGAAGATCAAGTGGGGAAATTTTTCTTTTCTCCTTACTGTGAGGAACAGCCTCTAGGTCAATCGAAAACGAAGGTCTTAGCTGAAATGAGCCTTCCATGGATCTATTCTCTCAACAAAAGGACAGCAAAAATATGGTTTCCAACCGGGCGGCGGCAGATAAACTGCCGCCGCTTGAGCGTACCGAAAAAGCGCGGCACACTTCCAAGGGAGATTAGGTATCTTTTAGATCTGAATTTGATTTCTGATGAAACTAGATTCGATACCCCTTTAAATTCCTGTATCTGCTTCCATTGACTTTTTCAAAAAGGTGGGGCGGCGGTTTATCCGCCGCCCCCTTTGGCCGCCCAAGACGGCCAGCTCCACACCAAAGCAGCGAGTGGATTGTCCGGCTTTACCCGGGCAACCGGCGAGCGGGCGGTATCATCTATGCCGGGACAGGAGCAGAAACCATCCCTCCAGCCCGTTCCCCCTAACACTAAAAAGTACCAACCAAAACAGCGGCAGGCACTGTTTCTGACTAACCAGATCGCTGCTGCCCCAACAACGGGTTTCCAAAGGGACGAGTCCCTTTGGGCGTAACTCCCGTAACCCCTGACACAAACTGTAGGCCGCTCTTCACAGGTCAAGGGTCAACATCTCTGTGGGACACAAAAAGAAGGGGACCTTTTCTCTTGGGAAAAGGTCCCCTGAGCGTGTCGAAAAAGTTCGACACGCTTCCAGGGGGTATCCAATACCCCCT
>JAHZBJ010000014.1:15980-24599 GCA_019423445.1 Oscillospiraceae bacterium | reverse complement strand
GGACGAGGATCTCCGGGCCGACCGGCAGCCGGAGTTCACCCAGATCGACCTGGAAATGTCCTTTGTGGACGAGGAAGACGTGATGACGGTGAACGAAGGGTTCATGAAACACGTCTTCAAAGAGGTGCTGGGTGTGGACATCCAGACCCCCTTCCGGCGGCTCCCCTACCAGGAGGCTATGGAGCGCTACGGCAGCGACAAGCCGGACACCCGGTTCGGCCTGGAGCTCCAAAACCTCACCGACCTTGTAAAGGACACCGAGTTTAAGGTGTTCCGGGGGGCGGTGGAGGGCGGCGGCTCGGTGCGGGCCATCAACGCCAAGGGCGCTGCCGCCAAGCTCTCCCGGAAGGAGATCGACAAGCTCACCGATTTCGTCAAGACCTACCGCGCCAAGGGCCTGGCCTTCACCCGGCTGACCCCCGATGGGGAAAGCTCCTCCTACGAGAAGTTCCTCTCCCCTGAGGAAGTCCGGGCCATCCGGGAGCGGATGGGGGCCGAGACCGGGGACGTGATCCTCATTGTGGCCGACCCCAAGAACACCGTGGTGTTTGACAGCCTGGGCGCCCTGCGGAACCACCTGGCCCGGCTCCTGGACCTGATCCCCGAGAACACCTTCGACTTGCTGTGGGTCACCCAGTTCCCCCTCTTCGAGTACGACGAGGAGGAGGAGCGGTATGTGGCCAAGCACCATCCCTTCACCAGCCCCATGCTGGAAGACCTCCCCATTATGGACAGCGACCCGGAGCACTGCCGGGCCAGAGCCTACGACATGGTCCTCAACGGCTGCGAGGTGGGAGGCGGCTCCATCCGGATCAACGACCCTCAGATCCAGGAGCGGATGTTCCACGCCCTGGGCTTCACCGAGGAGCGGGCCCGGGCCCAGTTCGGGTTCCTCATCGACGCCTTTAAGTACGGCGCGCCTCCCCACGGCGGTATGGCCTTCGGTCTGGACCGCCTGGTGATGCTGATGCTGGGACGGGATTCCATCAAGGAGGTTATCGCCTTCCCCAAGGTCCAGAACGCCAGCGAGCTGATGACCGGCTGCCCCGACACGGTGGAGGACAAGAGCCTTCAGGAGCTGTCCATCAAGGTGGACCTGCCCCAAACCGAATAAGGGAACAAAAAATAAAATCCAAAAGGGGACGCCGTATGGCGTCCCCTTTTTTTGCCGGCCTGATTGGATTTCCTGCTCCAGATGGTGGAAGAGATTGCAGTCAAAATGACAGACCTCAAAGATCCTCCGGGTCCCCCCAGGTATAGCCCGCATCCCGGATCCGGTCAATGACATCCCCCAGGACGTCGGCGTTGGTCTGGGAAACGGCGTGGAGGAGGTAAATATTCCCGGGGCAGGCGGCGTTAACGATCTTGTCAGCCGAGGCGGCAGGCTCCGGCTGGTCGTCGGTGAGCCAGTCCTTGTAGGCAAAGGACCAAAACACCGATTTGTACCCCATGGACTGGACCACCGCCAGGCTCTGCTCGTTGAAGTTGCCGCTGGGGAAGCGGAAATATTTCATCTCGTAGTCAAAATTTTCCTTGATGTAGTCGTGGAGCTTCATCAGGTCCTCCGCCGCCTGTTTGGGGGTGAGGGTGCTGTAGTTCTTGTGGCTCCAGCTGTGGTTCCCCAGGACGTGGCCCTCGTCGATAATCTGCTGCACCAGCTCCGGCTGGCGGTTGGCAAAGTCGTAAGTAACAAAGAACAGGCCCTTTACGCCCTTCTCTTTCAGAATGGAGAGAAAGGTGGGGGTCAAACCGTATTCGTAGCCCTCGTCGAAGGTCATGTAGACCACCGGCTCGTCCTCCGCCAGAAAGATGGCATCGTAGCTGCCGAATTTCTGGTTATAGAGAAGGGCTCCCTGGGAGCGGTTCTTCTCGTCCACCGGGCCGCCGGGGCCCCAGTCCAGGCTCTGGGAGGAGAGGGCACCGATCTCCTCGAAATCGGTGCCCATGGTAGCTTCTGCAGAGGTAGAATCCGGAGGCATGCTAGAGGTGGTGCTGGCGCTGGAATCCTCCGGGGTGCTGTCCTCGTCGGGGGTGCTGGTCTCCGGCTCGCTCATGCTGCTGGAGCTAGAGCTGGAAGAACTGCTGGAGCTGGAGGAGCTGCTGGAACTGCTGGACGAGGAAGAGCTGGTGCTGGGGGTGTCGTCGGTGGTGCAGCCGCCGGTGCAGCCGGTCATCCCCACAGCCAGGACCAGGACCGCCGCCGTCAGCAGAACTGCGAATCGTTTCATTTTCATCTGACAAATCACCTGTTCTTCTTTTTAAATGCCTTGGCGGGGCCAAGGGAGGCGCCGCCGGAAAACACCGGTGCTGCCTCGGCATTTAGTGTGCGCCGGCAGTGCGGAATTATTATTCCATCTTCTTCCAGGCGCTGCATATTTTCCCCGCCGTCCATCCACACTATAAAACGAAATGCTCTCTCTTATTATTTCAAAAATTTTTGCGAAAGGGAAGAGGAAAATGTCAAACAATGGAAAAATTAAGGAAGTATACGCCCTGGAAATTTTAGACAGCCGGGGAAATCCCACCGTCCGGGCAGGGGTGGTGCTGGAAGACGGCAGCCAGGGATGGGCCAACGCTCCCTCCGGGGCGTCCACCGGGGTTCACGAAGCCCATGAACTCCGGGACGGGGACCGGAACCGCTACGGCGGCAAGGGGGTGCTCCAGGCGGTGGAGAATGTCCGGGGCCCTTTGGCCAGGGCGGTGAAGGGACTTTCCGCCCTGGACCAGGAGAAGGTGGACCAGGCCCTTCTGGATGCCGACGGCAGCCGGAACAAGGATAAACTGGGGGCCAACGCCATTCTGGCCCTCTCTTTGGCGTCGGCCAGGGCGGGGGCGGCCAGTGCCGGGGAGCCCCTTTGGCGCTGGCTCTGCCCCAGCGCCAAGAAGATCCTCCCGGTACCCATGATGAACATCCTCAACGGCGGGGCCCATGCCGCCAACAACGTGGATATCCAGGAGTTTATGATCATCCCCCGGGGGATGCCCTCCTTCCAGGAAGGCTTGCGCCGGTGCGCCGAGGTGTACCATGCTCTGGGCTCTCTTTTAAAGGAGCGGCACATGGCCGCCGGGGTTGGGGATGAAGGCGGCTTCGCCCCCAACCTTGCCTCTGACGAGGAGGCCCTGGAACTGATTATGGATGCGGTGGCCCGGGCGGGGTACCGCCCTGGGGATGAGATCGCCCTGGCCCTGGATGCCGCCGCCAGCGAGTGGATGAAGGAGGGCGGGGTCTACCAGACCCCCAAGGGGGGAAAGGTTTGGACCCGGGAGGAGCTGGTGGAGTACTGGGCGGGCCTTGCCGCCAAATATCCCATTGTCTCCCTGGAGGACGGAGCCGCCGAGGACGACTGGCAGGGCTGGCAGATGCTTACCCGCCGCCTGGGAGAGCGGATGCAGCTGGTGGGGGACGACCTTTTTGTCACCAGCATCCGCCGGCTGAAGCGGGGGCTGGAAGAGGGAGCGGCCAACGCCATCCTTATCAAACCCAACCAGATCGGCACCCTCACCGAGACCCTTCAGGCGGTGGCTATGGCCCAGGAAAAGGGCTGGGGGGCAGTGATGTCCCACCGCAGCGGCGAGACCGAGGACCCCATCATCGCCGACCTGGCGGTAGCCACCGGCTGCGGCCAGATCAAGTCCGGCGCCCCCTGCCGCAGCGAGCGGGTAGCCAAATACAACCGTCTTCTGGAGATCGAGGCCGGGCAGGCCCTGCTCCCCCGTCCGTAAGAGAAGATATTCGCAGTGGGCACAGTCAAACGGCCCCTTCATACAAACAAGTATGAAGGGGCCGTTTTGGATCTTTTTTGGTTTTCCCCAAAGCGCGGGGTCCCTGGTGGAAAATTCCATGGGGCGGCTGGCGGTTAAACCGGTTCCGCCTGGAGCGCTTCTTTTTCCTGAAGAGCCAGCTCCCGTTTCAAACCGCTGTAAAGGGTGAAGGAGATGGCCAGGGTGATGGCGTCGGCCACCGTCTGGGTCCAGATGATGCCGTAAAGGTGGAAGATGGAGTTGATGAGGAACAGCAGAGGGATCTTGATAATGCCCTGGCGGCAGCAG
Organism: Oscillospiraceae bacterium; assembly: GCA_019423445.1. Classification (GTDB taxonomy): domain Bacteria; phylum Bacillota; class Clostridia; order Oscillospirales; family Ruminococcaceae; genus Angelakisella. Next base: position 20,549 of record JAHZBJ010000014.1, on the reverse strand, counting down.
GAAAGGAGGAGGGACTGCTTCCCCTTGCCGATGGCCTGGAAGGTGTAGGTCATCTGGGCGTTGATGATCATCATAGGAACGGCGGTACAGGCGATGCGCAGGAAGTCGATGCCGTAGGCCACGGTGGCCTCCTCCTGGATAAAGAGGCGGATGATCTGGGGGGAGAAGAACTGGAACGCCACGATGCACAGGCCGGCGAAACAGATCCCCGCCATCCGGGCGCAGTGGGCGGTTTCCCGCATCCGCTTGTAGTTGCCGGTGGAGTAGTTGTAAGCCACCAGGGGCATCATCCCCTGGCAGAGGCCCATTCCCACATTGAGGGGTAGCATGTCGATTTTTTTGACGATACCCATGGCCGCCAGGGGGATATCCCCGTAGGCGGAGGTGAGTTTGTTGATCAGGGTGTTGGAAACGCAGGCCAGGAAGGAATTCAGAGCGGAGGGAAAGCCCACGGCAAAAATCGATACGATATGATGCCGCTGAGGAAGAGCTTCCCGGAAGGAGAAGGAAAGGACGGTCCGTTTGCGCAGGAGGAAGAAGGTCAGGAGGAAATAGATCAGGGCGCAGATGTTGGAGATCATGGTGGCCACGGCGGCGCCGGTGACCTCCATCCCCTGAGGCATCAGTACGAACATAAACAGGGGGTCCAGGATGATGTTGAGGACACCTCCCATTCCAAGTCCCAGGCTGGCGTATTTGGCGTAGCCCTCCCTGCGCAGCAGGTGGGCCATAGTCATGCTGAGGGTGGCGGGGATGCCCCCCACTACCACCACCCACAGGGCATACTGGATGGCGTAGGGCATGGTATATTCGCTGGCCCCCATCAGGGTAAGGAGGGGCTCCATAAAGAGAAAGCAGCAGAGGGAGTAGGTGGCGGAGATGACGATGGCGCCGTAGAAGCTGAACGCGCACACCTTTTTAGCGCTTTGATGATCCCCGGCGCCCAAAAGCCGGGAGATGAGGCTGCCGCCGCCGATGCCAAAAAGGTTGGAGAGGGCGGTGAGGACAAAGAACAGCACATAGGCCAGAGACGCGGCCGCCACCTTATAGGGGTCGTTGGTCCGGCCGATAAAGAAGGTGTCCGCCAGATTGTAGATCATGGTGATCAGCTGGCTGATGATGGTGGGGACGGCCAGGGTGGCAAGGGCCCTGGGCACAGGCATACTTTCAAAGATCTCCTTATTTTCGTGCATGGCGCCTTCTCCTTTCAGCTTTGGGCCGAGGACAGATTGTCCAGGGCCTTTTGTAAAAGCCGGTTGAATTCCTCCCGCTCTCCGGGGGTCATCCCTGCGAGAAGGAGCTCTTCGGTGCGCCGGCCCGAATCCTTGAGATACCCTTCCAGCTCCCTGCCCTGAGGAGAGGGAAGAAGGATGCTTTTCCGGGCGTCGGAACTGTGGGGGCGGCGGATAATCAGGCCTTTCTCCTCCAGCCGGGCCAGGATCCCGGCCACGGTGGACTGGGAGCATTTGAGTTCCTCCATTACGTCCCCGGCGGTGATCTCCCGCTCCCGGTATCCCTTGAGAATGCAGCGGATGGCATCCCCTTGAGGGGAGGTGAGGCCCCGTTCCCCCAGTTTCCGATTCCTGCGGTTGGTAATGGCGTTGCCCAGCAGAACAATTTTCCGGGCGGTAAGCGGCTGTGTCATGACTTGTCCCTCCAAAAATCGCAGGCGATACATCGCATACGATTATTATAGGGGTTAAACAATATTGTTGTCAAGAAACCAGCAGGAATATTATGCGCTGTGGAATGATGGTAAGAAGTATGGGCCTTGGGAACGGAGACAAAAAGTTGTCAGGGCCTAAAAAGCGGGATTTTCAGCTTCCAATGGGTACAACCATCTGAGACCGATCTGCTGCTTCTGGTGAGAGTAAATCTGTGTTGAGCATAAAAGTCCCCGATTTTTTTCGGGGACTTTTCACAAAGCGAAGATATTCATAAAAATTTTTCAGCCCGCCAGATCAGCACCCAAGCATAAGCGGACATAGCGGTCAGCCAGCCGGAAAACCAGGGAATACCCGGATGTTCCGGGCCATTTTTCCAGAGTCCATGCTCTCCTGAGGAAAAATGCCACAATAAACCCCCTGCGGGCATCCCCCGTTTTTGGGGGGCAAATGGGGGATGGGCAGTGGAGCTTTTTTTGGTATACTGGTTTTAATAGAAAGCCCCGAAGATCTTTGAAGGAGGCGTATCACCATGAGGAAACGGATTCTGTCTCTATGCATGGCCATATGCGTGGTCCTGTCCATGCTGCCTGTAACCGCATTCGCCCAGGGGGATGCCCCGGACAGCGGCGCAGCCGCCATCGCTGGGGGATCGTGCGAACACCACACCCAGCATGACCAGAGCTGCGGCTATGGGGAAAACACCCCCTGCGGTTTTTACTGTGAGATCTGCAATGGGGCAGGGGAACCCCAGGAGCAATGCTCCTGCACGATTCCCTGTACAGCGGACAATAAGAACTCTGACTGCCTCGTCTGCGGGGCAGCGGGGGAGGACCTGTCTGTCTGTAAAGGAACATCCCCTGAGAACGGCCCCCAAGCGGAGAAGCTGGGGCCTGATTCCACCTGCATCTGCACCGCCCCCTGCACCGAGGGGGGCGCGAATCCCGACTGCCCTGTCTGCGGGGTGGAGAACGCTGATCTCTCCGTCTGCAAAGGGACGGAGGGGGAATCCACCCCAACCTGCATCTGCACCGCCCCCTGCACCGAGGGGGGCGCGAATCCCGACTGCCCCGTCTGCGGGGCGGCGGATGCTGATCTCTCCGCCTGCAAAGGGGCGGAGGGGGATTCTGTGATTGAGATTGAGAATCCCATCACCATCGGGATGACGTCCCCGAGTCGGGGTCTTTATCTGTGGCAGGTCAACACCGCCACCTTACCCGCAGGGATGACCGCCGCTGGAGTGGCCTGGTCTCCCAATGATTATCGGTTCGGGGAGAATGTTGTCTACACCGCCACCATCTCCTATGAGGTGGAGGATGGCTATGAGTTGCCGGCGAATCCCACTTTCGTGCTGCCTGAACGGGCGAAGTCGGCAACGATCGACACCGACGCACAGACCATCACCGTGGTTTTTGAACCTATTGTGAGAGTATCTGGGGAGATTCTCATCATGAGGGGTTCAGATCCTATGCCCGTCCCCAAAGCCGGGCCGGGGGAAACGACGTTTGCCGAATGCCTTTTCCTAGTGCTGGAACGTTACAGTTGTGGTTTCGAAACCTCCAATACTGGCGACTATCATTATTGGGGGGCCGGCGATCTTCCTGAGGGGGTTACCTTGGACATGAGTGGGCAAGCTACTTTGCGTGTGAGCAACACCGCCCAGCCGGGTACTGCTACTGTCGTTTATTGGAACAATGATTACAGTGAGCTGCTGGATTCCCTGAGCATCACCATCACAAAGGAGAAGAGTGTTCCCACCCATTTGGTCATGGGCGGCGGGGTGGACCGGATCACAGTGCCCCTGGAGGGAGAGAAGGACCTGGTGACCCAGCCTTTCACCTGCGAGGCCTATGACCAGTACGGCCAGCCCTACGACCTGGGCCAGGATCAGGTGACCTGGCGGGTTGAGACCGACTCCCCGGGGATCTCCATTGATCCTTCCACCGGCGTCCTCACCGTCACGTCCGAAGCCGTGGCCGGCATCATCACCATCCGGGCGGAGGCCCGGGGGACCGGCAACTCGGTGGAGGTGCCGGTGAACAAGGTGGGGGTCATCCCCGCTTCTCGACGCGTCTAACAAACCGACGTCCGTTTCGGAGCAGCTCGCTGCCGAGGTCTATGACCAGAATGGCAGCGCCATCTACGGCAAAAACATCATCTGGAGCATTGAGGGAGGATCTCAGCCAGGCGTCGTGGAAATTTCTCCTTCCGGCCTCCTGACCGTTTACACCAATACAGAAAGGGACACTGTGACCATCCGGGCCAGCTGTGAAGGGGTTTTCGCCACCAAGGAGATCACCTTGAGCCGGGAAGAAGAGCAGATCATACGCTCGGTGGGGATCGACGGCCCGGACACCATCCAAATCCCCGACGAGGGTTCTGTGGAGATCGATTATTCGGCTTGCTTCTATGACCAGTACGGCCGGCAGATACCGGAAACAGATGACTTTCGGGATCAGCCTGTCTGGGATCTGATCAAGGATGAGGAGGATGAGGAGGAAGAAGAGGAGGAAAAGGTCGGATTTACAGATACCTATCAGATCGCATATGGGAAAACCCTGAGGGTGGAGGCCGGGGCGCAGAGGGCAGTCATCCAAATCCAGGTTAATAAGAACGGCCAAGATAATCCCAAAGGCGTCAAGACGATCCGGCTCATATCCAGCCAGGACCCCCGTATTATCGTCCTGGACGGGGAAGGCGGAAACCCGCTGGAGAGTAACGCCATCATCCGCATTCCCTATGGTGAATACAGCCAATCCAACCCCTACAAACTCTGGTACAGAATAGAGAATGCCGGTGATGCAAGTGCTAACGGCATTGAAAACAGCGCTGTGAACGTTCTGAAGGCCGGGCTGGGGTCCACCTGGACAGACGGAGGCTATTATACGATAACGCCCAAACGCGC
>JAHZBJ010000014.1:10313-15970 GCA_019423445.1 Oscillospiraceae bacterium | reverse complement strand
GAACCCGTTACCCTAACGCTGATATACGAAATTGATGGCTCCAGATACACCGCCACCTGCCGCGTTATTGTGGAACCTAAGACCCTCACCGCTGCAGACCTTATCTATGACGAAAGCGCCGGCAGCCAGCAAAAGATGTACGACGGCACCATTGTCAGCAGTGCAAAGGTCAAGGTCAAGGCGGAATCCCTGGTGGGCAGCGATACCCTCACCATCACCGGCACCGCCAGATATGACGACGCCGATGTAGGCACTGGCAAGACCATCAAATTCACCCCCGACCCAATCACCAGCGGCAGCTACAGGCTGTCCAGCACAGAAATCATCACCTTTACCGATGGGGAGATCATCCCCAAGTCGGCCAAAGCCACCCCCACCGTGGAGGTGACCAAGGAATATGACGGCACCACCGCTTATACCGGCGAGATCCCCATGACCGTCACCGGGCTGGTACCGGTGGATGCAGCGGGCAGCCTGTCCTTCAGCGGCTGTGCCTATGAGAGCGCCGACGCAGGACAGGAGATCCCCCTCATCTTTGATTCCGAGGATGCCCAGGCAACGGGTTTCCAATTGAAAAATTACAATATCACCTATCCCAACGGGATCACCGGCACCATCACCCCGAAGAAGGTGGAAGTCACCCTTGACCAGACTTCCGCAGTCTACGGCAGCGTGCCGGAGAAACTCACCGGAAGCTATGTGGATGTGAATGGGGAAACCCAGACCGGAGTTACCATCACCCCCACCGGGCGGGACGGCGCGGTCTGGCCCAATGCAGGCACCTATGGCCTCACCGCCGTTATCGACGACAGCAACTACCAGGTGGATTCCCTCAGCTCCACCACCTTTACCATCCATAAGGTCCAGCCTGACCTTACCGGCAAGACCATCCAGGTCCGCTACAGCAACACCGGGGAGCACACCATTGATACAACCGGTATCACCGAGATCCCCGGGAGCTTTACCGTCGCCTCGGTGGAGGACAGCGGAAATATCCTGGATAAAGCGCCTTCCGGCGGAGACATGGCCTTCCAGCTGAAAGACGGCCTCGCCGAAGGGATGGTAGGCAGCACCGCCACGGTGACCCTGACCTTTACCCCTGAGGACAGCGGCAATTATCAGACAGCTGCCGTGGAAGTGACCATTCTGCTCAGCGAGAAGGATGGCATTACCGGCATCGTGGTGGCCATGGCGGGCTGGACCTACGGCAATGCCGGGCCCGAGCCGGTTGGCACCACCGGAGCCACCGGCGGCAGCTGGACTTACAGCTACACAGGGACGGCTCTGGACGGCAGCGGTTACGGCCCCTCCAGTGAAAAACCCGCCGACCCCGGCGAGTATACGGTGACTGCCACCTATGAAAACGACACCCAGAAGGGCAGCGGCAGCACCGCCTTCACCATCGCCCCCAAGGCCCTGGGCTACGACACCACAGGACTGACGGTGGCTGAGAAGGCCTACGACGGCAGCGACAACGCTGTCGTTACCGGAACCCTGGCCTATACCGGCGTGGAAACCGGCAATACTCTGAATCCCCCTGTCTATACCACGGCTGTTTTTGCCGACGCCGAAGCGGCGAATGACAAGGTGGTTACCGTCAGCGCCCCGGGCAACCCCACCGGCGATGACGGCTGGAAGTACACCGCGCCGGATTCCTGCACCCTCACCGGCACCATCACCCCCAAGAAGGTGGAGGTCACCGTCGACCAGACTTCCGCCATCTACGGCAGTGTGCCGGAGCTCACCGGGCGTTACTCCGACATCACCGGCGCCGAAAAAACCGATGTCATTATCACTCCCGCCGGGCAGAACGGCGCGGTTTGGCCCAACGCGGGCACCTATGACCTTACCGCAGCCATTGGCGACAGCAACTACACCGCGGCATCGGTGGTCCCCGGGACCTTTGTGATCCAGAAGGCTTCCCTGGCCCCGGAGAGCATAACCCTTTCCATAAACTACAGCAATACCGACCTCCTGGAGCTGGATACGACGGAGGCCTTCCAGAACCTCCCGGGCACCTTGGCCGTGGATTGGGTTGCGGATGAGGAAAATATCCTTGCCTGGACAGGGACCTCCGGCAGAAATGCGATCTTCCGCCTGGCGGAGGGCCTCACCCTGGAGGATGTTGGGAAAGCCGCCACAGTGACCCTCATCTTTACCCCCGACGGCGGCAACTACGAAAACGGCACCATGGAGGTAACCATCCAGGTGACCAATAAGACGCCCATCACCGATATCACAGTGGCCATGGCGGGCTGGACCTACGGCGATGCCGGGTCCGAGCCGGTTGGCACCACCGGAGCCACCGGCGGCAGCTGGACCTACAGCTATACAGGGACGGCTCTGGACGGCAGCGGTTACGGCCCCTCCAGTGAAAAGCCCGCCGACCCCGGCAGCTATACCGTCACCGCCACCTATGAGAACGACGCCCAGAAGGGCAGCGGCAGCACCACCTTCACCATTGCCCCCAAGGCCCTGGGCTACGACACCACAGGACTGACGGTGGCTGAGAAGACCTATGACGGCACCAGCGCCGCCGCCGTTACGGGAGCCCTGGCCTATGCTGGCGTGGTACCCGGCGATACCCTGGATGTCCCCAGCTATGCCGCAGTTACCTTTGACAGCCCCCAGGCAGGGACCGGCAAGACAGTCACCGTCTCCGGCATCAGTGCTCCCGCCGGTCAGGACGCCTGGAAGTACACCGCGCCGGTTTTCTGCACCCTCACCGGGAACATCGTTGTTCCCACCCAGCCGGTTTCCCTTGGCGACGCCGAGAAGCGGCTGGTAGTCCGCACCATCGACGAGGCCTACAGCAGCTATGACCCGGCCCTCACCGCTGCCTATGGCGACCCTGACGCAGTGAAGTCGGCTCTCATTGCCGAGGCCCAAAAGACCATCCCCACCATCGGCAGCAACATCGCCTACTATGACCTGGAGGTGGAGGAGCTCCAAAGCGGGACCTGGACCCTTACCAACGAAGGGGCCACCATCCTCTTCCCCTATCCCTCCGGTACCGGAAGGAATACCGTCTTTGCCGTGATCCACATGAAGGACGACGAGACCCTGGAGGCCCTGGAGGCCGCCCATGACAGTTCCGGATACGGCATCACCGTGTCCGCTGACAGCACCAGTCCCTTTGCGGTGGCCTGGCGCAATGCCGGCGGCGGAAACACCGGCGGCAGCGACAGCGATGACGACGAGGATGATTTCTGGAACAAGGTCAAGGTCCGGATCGACCGGGCCGGGGACGGCAGCACCGTCCGCGTCGACGCAGGGCATTACGACAAGATGTCCTGGACGGTGATGCAGGCGCTGCGCAACAATCCGGGAGTTTCCCTGGTGGTGAACTGGAAAGGTGGAGACACGGTGGTGATCCCTGCCGGCAAGGCGCTGCCTGACGAAGCGGGACGGATCTATTACCCCCTCTCCTACCTCCTTGAGCAGTATGAAGGGCAGAGCCAGTCCTCTCCCTCTGTCAATCCTGAGACCGGCGGTGTCATTGTGATCCAGGCGCCAGCCGCTCCGGAATCGGTTTCCCTTACCCCGACCCCCAGTACCCAGGGTATCGACCCGGAACAGAAGGTGCTGGAAAGCACTCCCCTTTCTCCGGCCCAGGGCGGCCTCTCCGGCGCGGAACAGGGCGCGGCGGAACACAGCCCTGCACTGGCCGTTGCGGCCGTGGCTGCGGTGCTGGCGGCGCTGAGCCTCTGGATTCTGTGGAAACGGCGCAGCAACAGCTGATGCCGGAAAGTCCGGGAGCGGAATCCCTCGAAACAACAAAGGGGCCGTCTCACCAAATGAGGTGAGGCGGCCCCAAACCATTGAACAAAACAAAACCCGGGCAGGAAAAGCGGGGAGGGATATCCATTCCCCCACAGCCGGAAGCCCCAAAGTGAAAAAGACAGCCGCCCCGGCTTTGGGCGGCTGTCTTTTTTGGCCTGAGGAGGTCCTTGGCCAGGGTATACGGATCTGTTCGCTGGCTTCTGGGCGGCCTGGAACCGGGTAGTTCCAAAGGCCTTTGCAGCTTATGCCTTCTCTTGGGGCCGCCGGGAATACCGGATGGCCAGGAGCACAAAGACGGCCACAGGAATGGTCCAGAGGTTGGCCAGGGTGATCCCCTGCCAGCCGGTGGTAAGGAGGGTGATGACTGCTGCACCGGCGGCACAGGCCGCTGTAAACAGACGGTCCTTTCCCTTGCCCTTTCCGAAGATGGCCAGCAGGATAGAGGCCAGGGCTCCGGCTGCGTTGAGCAGGACGAAGGGTTTTCCGGAAGGGACAGCGGCAGCGCCGCTGGGTTCCGTTTCCGGCTGAACTGGGACAGAATCAGGACCGTCTTCCGGGGAGTCCGGGAGATCAGGCTCCGGGACGATTTCCGGCTGGGACTGGGATACAGGTTCCGGTGGAAGCTCCCCCGCCGGCAGTTCTTCCTCCGCCGGCGGTTCCGCAACCGGCTGGGACTGAGGCTTTTCATCGTCATCGTCGTCGCCGTAGTCGGGAACCCAGTTGGAGTAAAGGATGGAATAGAGGGAGAACTGTCCGGCGTGGATGGTCAGAACCGTTTTGCTTTGATCCAGGTCATAGTATTCCCCTTCCCCGTTGGGGGAGGTGCCCAGCTCATCCACAGCGCCCTCATGCTCCCGGAGGACCCGGTAGCTGCGGCAGCTTTGCAGCTCGCCGCTGAGGGGGATCACGATGTCGATAATCTGGTTGGTTTCGGGGATGGAGCTGCTGCCCAAAGATTCGCCGTCGGCGTTCTCCAGGAATTTTTCTACCGTCAGATCCAGGGTGAGCCCCTCCTGGAACCTGCTGGAAAGGGCGGCAATCTTCTGGTCCAGAGAGCTGTCCGGGGCGGGGCTGGCATCGGCCACCGTCATGAGGATCTCCACCGTGCCGCCGTTTTCCACAAGGGCGCGGTCCTCGGCGGTATATACCTCATCCGGTTCCGGGGTAAAGATCTTCTCCAGGTTGCCTACCACCACAGCCGGTGTTCCGTCCAGGACTTTCAGCACCGAATTGGTTTTGCCCAGGGGCAGATGAATGGTGCACTGATCTTCGTCCTGATCCACCAGCTGGACTTTTTCGGTCTGGATGATCTCGCCGTAGGAGGCCACCAGATTATATAACCCGGGGGCTACCTGTGCAAAGGAGAAGGTGCCGTCGGATTCGGTCTGGGCCCAGGCGATCTCCTGGTTTCCGCGCATCAGGGTGACCAATACATTTTCCGCGGGCTGCGGGTCATCTCCGTCATCTCCCCAAACCACCGAACCGCCGATCTCAAAGGACGCTTCGGTCCAGGAGGCGGTGAAGGTCACATCCCTGGCGGGCATGTGGAAGGCGGCGCCGGGGGAGTAAATTCTGCCGCCGTATTCCCAGCCGGCAAACTGGTACCCTGCCCGTTCCAGATCCCCTGGCCCGGGAAGGAAATGAATGCTGCCTGGGATGCTTTCCGGCAGGGAGGGCGGTTCTCCCGCGGCATCCTCCGCCCCTGGCAGGAAGGTGATGCTGTAGACGGCGGGGGCGGAGGTCTGGTAAATCTGCAGCACGCCGATCTGGCAGGCGGCGCCGTCTCCGGTGTTGGCGTGGCGGTAGTTGGAGTCGGTAATCTCCGCCAGCACCTGGTAGCTGCCCGCTTCGGTGGGATGTTCCACCGGGCTGCC
>JAHZBJ010000014.1:5630-10303 GCA_019423445.1 Oscillospiraceae bacterium | reverse complement strand
GACCCAGGTAGCTGATTGTGAAAGCGGTGAAGGCCTGGCCCAGGGCCTCAGCGGTCACCTGAGGGGTGTGGCTTTGCCCGTCGTACTGGACGCTGTTCTCCTGCACCTGGAAGGTGACGGGAGCTGGGCGGATGGTAAAGGATTGGGTGCGGTTATGGAGGGTATAGTTGTGGGCCCGCTCCCCTGAAGGCTCCGCCGAAACGGTATAATCACCGGCGCCGGTTTGGGCGGAAGCTTCGGCAGAGGCCGAAACCTTTCCCAGGTCCGGCTCCAGCACCCCGATAAGCCCCATCACCGCCGGTGCTTGGGGGGCTGCGCTGTAAACCGTGTCCAGTTTGTTCCAGGTAGCCGAAATGGTGTGTTGTTCCACGGTGAAAGAGGCCTGTTTTGTCACCTGCTGGTAGTTATTGGTGGCGGCAAAGGTGGCCTCCACCTGGTAGCTTCCGGCGTCGGTGGGGGGTGTGGCGGAGTCATAAGGGGTGGTTCCGTCCGCCAGGGTCCCGGTGTAACGGTAGGTCACGTTGGCCTCCCCATTGGTTTCAGAGGAGACAACCGGCTGGGAGGGTGCTTCCCCATAGGTCCAGCCCGCAATGGTGACGGTGGCGGCGCCCTGGGCGGGGGTGATGATCACAGTGACGTAATCCGGCTGCTTCAGGGTGTAATTGACTGCGTCCTCCCCTGCAAGGGCATACCCGCTGACGGCAACCGCAAGGTTCTCTCCGGCATCCGGCGCGGCGATACTGCCCTGGGCGCCGGAGCTGTCCAGCGTCACATCATCCAGTGCACCTTCCCGGGTGACCACCCCAACCAGAGTGCCCCCTGCAAGGGTTACGGCGGTGTCATTGGGATCGTATCCCCGGGTCTGGGCGGAAACCCCCGAAATGGTCAGCTCTTTGGGGGTAACTTCCACCGCTATGGTGTGTTCCACAGGGGGATAGTTGGTGTCGTCAGGGGTAAAGACTACGGTGCAGCCAGGGTTTTCCACTGTGGGGATGGCGTCCGGGGATTTCCAGGCATAGCTGCCGGCATCCCACTGGTCGCCGCCGGTGAGGGAGCTTTCCGCCAGGGGCTGTCCATAGGTCAGGGAGGCAGCCTCAGGCCAGGTCATGACATCGGTCTCGGGGTAAGGGACGCCCAGAATGGTGAGGATCCCAACCTTCTGCTCCGTCAGGGTGCCGTCCCCCTCTTCAAACTCCAGATTGGGGTTGAGGAGGGTGACGATAATGTCATAGCTGCCGTTGTTTACCGGGGTGACGGTTTCCCCCTCTTGTTCATAGCGGACAGTGTAATCCTCAGAGGATACCGTCAGTCCCTCCACATGGGTCTGGGGGGCCACCTGGGCGGACTGCTCCTGTTGGTTGTAGTCCAGGCGGTTGTCCGTTACCTCAAAGGCCACCGGGGCCTTGGCAATGGCAAAGGGGTAGCTTTTGGGGGCTGTGCCGCCGTCCTCCCACTGGTAGTTGTCGGTGTCCAGGAGGGAGACGGTGACGGTGTATTTCCCGGCCCCGGTCTGGGCGGCTCCCTGGACTTCGTAGCGGGAGTCGCCGGCAATCTGGTAGGTCTGTTCTTCACCGTTGTAGGTAAAGACGCTGTCGTCCGCCGCCGGGACCGGCACCTCCTGCTTTTGGATGGAGGCTGCCGCCTTCTGCTGGACGGAGGAGGAAAGCCCTCCGGCCGTGGCGGTGACGGTGCAGAAACAGATATACTCTCCGGCGTTTGCGGCGGGGATGGAGTTGCTTTCTCCCGTTTCGCCGGGAATTGCTTCCCCGCTGGCGTCATACCACTGGAAGGTGTAGGCGGTTCCCGCGGCGGGATGGGTGGGATGGGCGGTAAAGACCAGGTCCCCTTTGTTGTAAAGAAAAGGTTCCGTGGCGCTGCCGTTATAGGCGGCGGTGATGGAAAGGGAGGGGTCGTCCAGCTGCCAGCCGGCGGTGAGAGTGAAATCCCCGGTTACAGCCTGGCCGAAGTTGTAGAGCGCGCCGCCCTTCTTCCAGCCGTCAAAGGTGAAGCCGGTCCAGGCGGGGTCCTGGGGTTCCGCCACGGTGCCCCCTTCCAGCACCAGGCGGAAGGGCAGGGAATCCCCGTTGCCGGGGTCCAGGGCCACCTGATACAGGGTCACCTGTTGGGCTTCGCTTTCCACCCCGGCTCCGCTCACCGCCTTGAACCAGTGGTCCCCGGGGGCGGTGAGGGTGACATCGCCGGAGGGCAGGGGTTCATAATCTCTGCCGTCGGCGGAGTGGTACAGGGTAACGCCGGACTGGACGCCGGAAACGGTCACTTCCAGCACCGCCTGTTCCTGCTGGTTTTCCAGTCCGGCAGGCTGGGTGATGGAGGAAATGGCCGGCGCGTCTCCGTCGGCATAGATGGCCGGGGAGAAGCCCCAGGCGGTGTTGCCTGCCAGGTCGGTGACCTCATAGTAGAGGTAGCGGTGGCTGCTGCTGGTGGTGGAGACGGAAACGGTCCCCCCATCAAAGTCCGGATGCTCCGTCAGGCCGCTGGCGGGGCGGGAGGCGTTGGAGCTGGTAAACCCGGTTTTCACCGAGGCGACGCCGCTGCCGGCGTCGGAGAAGGTGAGGGTGACCTCCACTTCCTGCTGCCAATCCTGGGAACTGCCGTAATCGCTGGAGCTGAGGTCTGCCTCCGGCGGGTCGGTGTCGATGCCGGAAACGGTAAACAGCTGCCGGGACTGGTTGCCCAGCTGGTCGGTGAGGATGAGGAAATAGTCGCCGTTTTCGGCCACCTCAAAGCTGTCCCCGGTGATGGTCTCCGCTTCGCTGTCCTCGGCGCCGGCCAGCTTGTACTGCTTTTTGGCAAGGCCGCTGCCGCCGTACCCGGTCACCTTGCCGCTATCATCGTAGAGTGGGGTGCCGTTATCCCCGGCCCCGGAGAGGGTGACGGTCTTGGGCTGGTTGGTCCAGCCGGAGGGCACCGCCACCCGGCCGGTGGGGGGCTGGGTGTCGATGTAGTTGATGACAAGCGATGACTCGCCGGTGCGGCCCCGGCTGTCGGCGACGGTGACGGTATAGAGGCCGTTTTGGACCGCAAGGAAGGTGCCGGAGGTGTCTTCTGTTGTTATACCGCCCTTGCCGGAGACGCCGTAGAGGGTAAAGGGGCCGTCGCTGTTGGCGCCCTCCAGGGTCCAGGTGAGGGTCGCCGCCCCGGCCTGCCAGGTGTCGGAGACGCCGGAAAGGGAGACGGTAAGGTCCCCGGCAGGGGCCGCCTGGACCTTGTAGGCCCCCGAGTTCCGGGTCAGGGTATTGCCGGCGTTGTCGGTGGCCTTCAGGTGGAGGTACACCGTTTCCTCGTCCTGGCTCTGGCTGGTGTAGGTAAATAGGTACCGCCCGTCGCTGGCCGCGGCGGTATCCCAGCCGCTGGCGGGGGTTCCCGGCGACTGGGTAAAGACATATTCCACCGATTTTATCCCCGAGAGGGCGTCGCTGAACACCCCGCTGAAGGTCAGGCTCGCCGCCGGGGGATCGGCCTGGGTGGGCTGGCGCAGATCCTCCACCACCGGGGCTTCCCGGTCGATATTCTGGATCTCCACCGCCTGGGTGAGGGTCTCTTCCCCGGAGGTGAGGGTGAAGGAGTACCAGCCGTTCTGGGTGACGGTGAGATTCCCGGCGGAAACGTTTGTGGGGTTGCCGTCGGGGCCGGTCATGGTGACGGTGGCGGTGGCGGGGGTGTAGGAAAGGGTGATGGTGCGCTGCTGCACCCAGCTGCTGCCGCTGCCCGCCGAAACCGTCAGGGTGGGGAGGACGGCGTTCTCAGGGAATTTGAACTCCTGATATGTATGGGCTATGGCGCCGGTGGCGCTGTACTCCGCCAGGATATGCAGGTACCAGGTCTCCCCGGCGGCCTGGCGGGTGGAGAGGGTATCGCCGCTGGAAAACTCCTGCCAGCCGTTTACCGGCATGGCCTCGCTCTGGGTCCAGACATATTGAGGGCTGTTGTCATTGGTCACCGTCACCTTGGCGCTGGCGGTGCCGTTTTCCACCTTGTCCCCTGTGATGGAGATGGTGGGGACGGTGGTGTCCACCGAAGCGTTCACCGAGTCGCCGTCCTGGGAAGTGCTGGTTTTGGTGGCCTCGCACATGTCCTTGATGAGATTGGCGTTTACGATGCTGTCCACGGTGATATTTTCGGCGGCATTAGCCGGCACGGTGCCGGTGAAGTAGAGGACATTGGTATCCGCACCCCCGGCGTAGCGGAAGGGTCCCCAGCTGGTATTCAGGGAGACCTCTTCGATACCGTTGCTGTTCTCTTTGTCCACGATCTCGTCAAAGACCAGGGAGAGGGTTACCTGGTCCCCGGGCTTGTAGGTGGTAGCCGCCAGGGGGGCGATCCCCAGGAGCTGGGGCTCCTGATCGTCGTAGACCTGGATGTGGTGCTTGGCGTCCTGGGTGTACCATTTGTCGTTTTTCTCACCGCTGCCGCTGAAGCCCACGGTGATGTCTGTGGTGTTCAATGGGAAGTAAAGGGCATCCCCGGACTGCCCGGCGCGGTATTTGGTTTGGTTTTTAGTGGCGGTGGATGCAGCGGGAAAACTGGTGTAGGGGAAGCGGTAGCTGACAGGGGTGGTATTGGGGCCGCCGCCGTGACCATGCTCAAACATAGAGGCATAGTAAATTTTAGTGTTGTTGATATTATTCAGGTTTACGAGGGTCCCTTCATTC
>JAHZBJ010000014.1:1205-5620 GCA_019423445.1 Oscillospiraceae bacterium | reverse complement strand
GGGTGGATGCTGGTATCCAGTTCTGTCCCCGGCAGGATCTGGATGGACTGATATCCCCCTGGCGTTTTGCCCTCGTTCAATTCCCAGGCGTCAAAGGTAATGTAGTAGCGGATGCTCTGGGCGGTGTTCTTCCAGTAGTCTGCACCCTCCTGGCTTACCGAGGCGGTTTCCTTGGCGTTATCTCCGATCTTGTCGCCGTCCGACCAGCCCAGCTCATCATCGTTATAGTCGCCCCGTTTCTTGTTGGTTATGCCCACGGTATACTCCGTAAACCAGCTGCGCTCCGCCTCCCGGTTGCCGCTCATGGTGCGGGTGGCCCGGCTGTTCTCGCCGATGGAGGCGCCCCCCTCCGCCCGGCAGATCTCCACCTGGTAGGTGCGGGGCGCGTTGCTGTAGCCGGTGGCGGGCTTCTCACCGCTGTATGGGGTGTTCACATCGTACTCTTGGATGGTGACGGTGGCGGTTTTCTCCCCGTCCTTGATGGTCACCGATCCGGCCCGATGCGCAAAGTGGGTGCCCCCCACCGCCGAGCCGTTGACGGTGCGGTAGTAGACCGTCTGGTCCCCGTCGGTGCCGTCCCGGCTGATGGTGAAGGTGTTGCTGTTATTGTTCACAATGGAAAGGGTGCCGTAGTTCTTGGCATTGATGCCGAAGCTCACCTGCTGGCTGTAATAGGTGGTTCCCCCGGCGGTGAGGTAGGCCCGGGCATAGTAGGTGACCCCGTCCACAACGTCGGCCTTGGCGGAGATGGTCCCCCCTTTCCCTACGGTGGGGCTGGAGACGGACTTCCCGTTGTTGACGTCCACGGTGGGGTTCTGCATCACGCCCCAGACAAAGCCGGTGGCGGTGACATTCAGCCCCCCGTCGGAGACAAGCTCCGCCTCAAGGAGGAAGGTGTCGGCCCCCGTCTCCCGCTCCGCCGTGGGCATCCCCAGCTGGAGGGGCTGGGAACGCTTGGCGATGGTGATGGTCTTTTGGGCTGTGTTGCCGGCGTAGTCCACGGCGGTGACGGTGGCGGTGCCCCCGGCGGCGGAAATGTTCTGGCAGCTCGGCTGGCAGGTCAGCTCCTTGATCCCGGCGAATTTGGGGCTGCCCCCTGCCGAGACGGTGTCGGTGACCTTTGCCAGGGCCAGCACCTGCTCCTTCACCCAGTCGTCGGTCAGCCCCTCAGAGACCTCCAGGGTCTCCGGCAGCTGGATCTCCGGGGCCACCCGGTCGATGTTCTCCACCGCTATCCACACCGGCACGGTGGCGGTTTTCAGGACGCCGTCCACGGTGTATTCCACATCGATGTCCACCGATTGGCTCATGTTCTCTGTGGCGTAGCAGCTCATGGAGCTTTTCTTCTCTCCCACGCCGAAGTATTCGGAGTAGAGGCTGAGGATCTCCACCCCGTTCCACCCCATTGCGTTGAAGAAGATCCTCACCTCCTGCTGGGCCTGGCTTTGGGAGATGACGGCCTGGACCCTGGGGACATCCAGGGAGGGGTCCTCGGCGTTAAAGTACCAGTTCACCTCGTCCCGGGCGTAGATCTGTTCGGTGTCCGGGTCCTTGAGCAGCCCCACCACCTGGTAGGTGCCGGTTCCGGGGTTGCGGAAGGTCAGGTCTGCGGTTTGGCTGGTGCTTTGGTCCGTCTCGCCGAAGGCGGAGGCAATGACATTCCCCTCCTGGTCCAGGAGGCTGTACTCGGTAAGGTAGTTTTTTTCCCCGCTGATCCCCAGGGTGACGATCACCGGCAGGGAGAGGCCGGTGATCTCCCCCTGGCTGTTCCGCCAGGCGGTGGGGTTCCCCAGCTCGATGTCGAAGGACTGGACGGCAGCGTCCTTTTCCCCGCCGTCCAGCAGCAGCTGGAACCAGTCGATCTTCACCACCCAGCCATTGCTGACGGTGATCTCCACATAGTTGCCGCCGCTGCGGATCAGGTTCAGGGGCACCTCCAGCACCGTGGTGTTCCAGGTCTGGTTGGTGCCGGAGAGACGGCCGATCTCCACGCCGTTCCAGTAAACGGTATCGATCTCCCCGGACTCCTCGTCCACGTCAAAGGCCTTGATGGCAAGGACGGCGCTCTCCTGAGGAAGCTGGTTTTCCTCAACCTCCAGCCGCACCTCGATGGGGTGGATTGAGTAGCTGTTTCGGACAAGGACATCCATGTCGCCGTCAGCCTCGCCGCTGTAGGCGTTGTCCTCGTTGTCCGATCCCAGGAGGATGGTGTGGCCGAGAAGGTCCTGGGTCAGGAGCATGGCGCTGCGCAGGGCGGTAAAGCCCTCATTCACCAGGGCTTCCAGGTTCAGCTTCTCCGGGTTGGGGTCGGTGGCGGCGTTGGGGTCGGCTTCCAGCTCCTCCAGGGAGTCCCCTTCCGGCTGTCCTTCCCCGTTGGGGGCGGTCTCCCCCTCGGCTCCTGGCTCCCCTGCGGGATCGGTGCCGCCCTCGGCGCCAGGCTCCCCTGCAGGGTCGGTGCCGCCCTCGGCGCCAGGCTCCCCTGCAGGGTCGGTGCCGCCTTCAGCGCCAGGCTCCCCTGCAGGGTCGGTGCCGCCCTCGGCGCCGGGTTCTCCTGTGGGGTCGGTGCCGCCTTCAGTGCCGTTCCCAGGTTGGGCCGTGCTGCTTCCCGAGGAGGAATTTTCCTGGGAGTTGGAACTCTGTTCCGTGGAATCACCCAGCGGGTTTGGTCCTGTGTCCGCGTTGCCCACATCCAGGACTGCCGATGGAGGGTTTGTGCCGGGGACAACATCGCTTTCCGCCTCTGGGGCGGCAAAGGCGACGGGGTTGCAGGTGGATCCCGCAATCATTGCGGCCAGCAGAAGGGACAGGATACGGTGATGCAGTTTGTTCATGGGAGCCTCCTCAATGATTCAAAAACAGGGCACGGGTATCACCTGGGGCATGGACGGCGGTATCGTTTGCTGGGGAAGAGAAATCCGTTTGTCCTTGACGATTTGTGTGCCTTATGCTATTTTTAGTTTAACTGTGGAAACAATTTTTTTGTACGGTTTGTGTGAAATTTGTTGTATTTTGCGCAATATTTGTTGTGGAAAAGGGAGAGTGGCACCGCTGCTAAAAATAGCTGTCTGTGACGATCACAGGGAGGATCTGCAGAAAATTGAAATCCTCTTGAAGGAATATCTCCAATCCCACCCCAAACTGACCGCCAGAGTGGAAACCTTCCTGGGTGGGAATGAGCTTTTGGCCTACATTGAGGAGTACGGCAGTTTTGACGTCTATATTTTGGATATCCTGATGCCGGAACAAAACGGTATCGCCGTTGGAAAGCGCCTGCGCAGCATGGGGGACAGGGGAGAGGTGATTTTCCTCACCAGATCCAACGATTATGCCGCCGACAGCTACGACGTACGGGCGTTCTTTTACCTGCTCAAGCGGGTGGAAAAGGAAAAGCTGTTTCATGTGCTGGATGACGCCGTCAAGAAACTGACACAGCGGGAAGAAAAAGCGTTTATACTGGAAACCCGGGAGGGTCCCCGGCGCATCCGGCTGGAAAATATTCTTTATGCGGAACGCGCAGGCAGGGTGATGCGCTGCCACTGCACCGACGGCATTGTGGATTCCCAGACGCTTCGGGGGACGTTTCATGATGCTGCGGCCCCACTTTTAGCGGACCCCCGCTTTTATCTGTGCGGGGCCAGCTTTGTTCTGAATTTCCAGCACATATCCGGGGTCAACGGTCAAGACGCCCTGTTGGATAATGGCCGGACTGTGGTCCTGCCCCGGAGGGCGGCTATGGAGTTTAAGCGGGCGTGGGGGAACTACTGGCTGGAGGAAACGTCAAAATGACAACTGTAATTTTCCTGACCTTCCGCACTTTTTTTATCACCATCATGACAGTGGGAATGATGGCAAGCCTGAGCGAGTTCCGCTTTGCACCCAGGAAGCTGCTGTGTATTCTGGCCATTTACAGCGCCTGGGTGTTCGGTTCCAGTGCGCTTTTGCTGCGGTTAGGCGGGGAATTGCTGCTGCTCCGTGCGTTCTTCTTCACCATTTCCATCCCGGCTACGATTCTGATTTACTGGACAGCCAACGACACCCCTGCCCAGGCGGTGTTCAACTATACCACCCAGATCATGGTGTCGGCATTGTCAGCCTCTCTGATCCGTTGGATAACAGAGCTCTTCCGCCTCTCGCAATGGGCGAACATGCTGCTGATGGGGCTGTTTTATTTTGCGGTAATCTATTTGGAGTGGCGTTTTCTGCGGCGGCCCTTTCGTATGCTGATGCAGGTGATCCCCACCCGCTGGGGCGTGCTCACCCTGATTCCCTGCGTGTTCTGTGCTTATCTCATTTTTGTGTCTTCCTGGCCGGGGAGTTATCTGGAAAACGCTTCCCAGAGAATGTATCTCTACGCCGCCATATTTCCCATAGCCGTTGTGTATATTTCTGTCTTCAAAAGCCTCATTGGTCAGTAT
>JAHZBJ010000014.1:0-1195 GCA_019423445.1 Oscillospiraceae bacterium | reverse complement strand
TGCAGATTTCAGCCCTCAAGGAAAAATTGCAGAAAATAGAGGAAGTGGAAGAAGGTATCCGGATCCAGCGTCATGACCTGCGCCACCGCCTTCAGGTAGCGGGGGAACTGGTAGCCCGGGGGGAGCGGCAGTCGGCAATGGATTTTCTCAGTGCCGCCGTGGACCGCCTGGACAGCTATCAAGCGGTTCATTGGTGCCATCCGCCGGTTCTGGATGCGGTGTTTGCTTCCTATTTTGACCAAGCCCGACGTCAGGAAATCCAGGTGGATGCAAAGATCTCTCTGCCGGATAAGCTCCCGGTGGAGGAGGGGGAGCTGGCCATTATTTTCGCCAACGCCCTGGAAAACGCAATCCATGCAAATCTGGAACTGCCCCGGGAACAGCGGTGGATCCGCTGCCGGGTCATTGGATCTCCCAACATCATGTTGGAGATTGCCAACCCTTTTCTTACTGCTGTGGGGTTTGATGAAATGGGGTTCCCTGTTGCAGGGGCGGAGGGACACGGGCTGGGAACTCAATCCATCCGCTTCTTCTGCGAAAAATATGGAGCGGTCTGTCAGTACGAAGCGGAGGATGGGGTGTTCTCTTTGCGGGTTATCTTATAGGTTGTCTGGAGTTGCAGGGCGGACACCGGCGCAGGTGACGATACTGAATTTGTGGGTTCCCTCAAAGAAAGACCAAGTCTCAAACCGGTGCATATGGTTGTGATTTGGGAAAGTGGTGGGATATTTGCACAATAAAAGGATTGCAGCTTTACAATTCAGAGCGGGAATTCTAAGCCTTTGTCTTTCACAGAAAACAAAAAAGCAGCCGTCCTTCTGGACGGCTGCTTTTTATTGGCATGTCTTAACAAAAAAGATATTTTGGGAAAATCTCAAGAAAACGATTGCACATCTTTTTCCAGCTCTGAAGCTGTTTTTACGATAAGCTGGTGAAAAGTTGTTTCGATATCGTCTTCTAGGCATCGAATTCCGAGCTGTGCGAGCAAGTCACGCTTTTGCGCCAATGTGTAATTGTCAAAATTAGGAACATATTTCGTACCATGCAAATTATATCGCATCTCGTAATATGCCCGGCGAAATCGTTTTACCTGGTTTGCGTTTTTATATCCATATCGAGCAAACAAACGTTGGACAAGCCAATCGGCGTTTGACCGTTTATTCGGCGATCTGCTCCCGCAGCCGTTCCAGAGAGG
>JAHZBJ010000142.1:905-4820 GCA_019423445.1 Oscillospiraceae bacterium | reverse complement strand
CCCTTCCCAGCCCAAGCTGCTTGTTCAGGGAGCGAGGCACAATTTTACGCCTCTGTGTCCGTATTCTCACGGACACAGAAGAGCGGTCTCCAGGGCCAGGGACATCATATCCTTGAAGGAGGTCTGGCGCTCCTCAGCGGTCATAGCCCGATTGGGGTCGCTGATCAGGTCGGAGATGGTAAGGATGCCCAGAGCCTTCTTTTTCAGAAAAGCGGCGTTCATGTAGAGGGCGGCGCATTCCATCTCGGCGCAGAGGGCTCCCATGGTCAGCCACTTGTCGCTGCGCTCCGGGTGGGCGGAATAAAAGACGTCGCTGGAGACAACATTCCCCACCTTGTGCTTCAGGCCGGCTTTCCGGGCCAGGGTGACGGCGGTGGAGAGCATATCGTAATCAGCGATGGGGGCGAAGGTGCCGGGGAGCTCATACTGGGCGGCGTAGTTGGAGTCGGTGCAGGCGCCCTGGGCGATGACGATATCCCCCAGATCCAGGTCGGGGTCCATGCCGCCGGCGGAACCGATGCGGATGATTTTCTCCACCCCGTAAAAGGCGTAGAGCTCGTAGGAGTAGATACCCACCGAGGGCATCCCCATGCCGTGTCCCATTACCGACACCTCATGGCCCTTGTACTTGCCGGTGTAGCCCAGCATCCCCCGGACCGAGGTGAAGCAGACTGCATCCTCCAAAAAATTCTCAGCGATGAACTTCGCCCGGAGGGGATCACCGGGCATCAGGCACACCTTGGCGATCTGGCCTTTTTCAGCAGCATTGTGGGGAGTACTCATAAGCTTTTCTTCTCCTTTCTTTTGGCGCCGGGCTGCCCCGGAGCGCCGGTTTTTCCGGGTGTTTTCAGGACAAACTCATTATAGCATAATCCCTTTTTCCCCGCTATAGGATGGTGTGGGTGGGAAAGGAGCGCATACGCCGAAAAAAGCTTTGCTTTTTTGGGGAAAATAGATTATTATGGATACTGGGCCGGTATGGCCGGTCAAGCAATGAGAGAACAAGAGAAATTGCTGGGAGGAAGCACATTGGATCTGTTTGGATTTATCAGCCTGTTCGGCGGGCTGGCTTTGTTCCTGTATGGGATGTCGGTTCTGGGGGGCAGCTTGGAGAAAGCCTCCGAGGGCCGCTTGGAAAAGATCCTTGAAAAGCTCACTGACAACCCGGTGAAGGGGGTTCTCCTTGGGGCGGGGGTCACCGCCGCAATCCAGTCCTCCTCCGCCACCACCGTCATCATCGTGGGCCTGGTAAACGCCAAGGTGATGAAGCTGCGCCAGGCTATCGGCGTCATCATGGGGGCCAACATCGGCACCACCATCACCGCTCATATCCTCCGCCTCACCAGTGTGGAGGGGGATAATTTCTTCCTGCGCCTCATCTCCCCGGATACCCTGGCTCCCGTCATGGCCATTGCGGGCATTCTTCTCTTTTTCGCGGCCAAAGGCGACCGGGCCAAGGAAGTGGGGCAGATGCTTCTGGGCTTCGGCATCCTCTTTACCGGGATGTTCCAGATGGAAGCGGCGGTGGAGCCCCTCCGGGAGCTTCCCGCTTTTGCCCAGCTGTTCCAGACCATGACCAACCCCATCATCGGCGTGCTGGTGGGCGCCGGCGTCACTGCCGTCATCCAGTCCTCCTCCGCCTCGGTGGGTATCCTCCAGGCCCTTTCCTCTACCGGCGCCATCACCTGGTCCGCCGCCGTCCCCATCATTTTGGGCCAGAACATCGGCACCTGTATCACCCCCATCCTGGCCAGCGTGGGGGCCTCCAAAAACGCCAAGCGCTCCGCCTTTGTTCACCTTTCCCTGAACCTGGCCGGCACCGCCATCTTCCTGGTGGGGACCTATGCCGTCCAGAGCCTGATAGGCATCCCCTTCTGGGGGGACGCCATTGACAAAGGCGGCATCGCCAATTTCCACACCATCTTCAACGTCACCATCACCATTATTTTCCTTCCTTTCATCGGGTTCCTGGAGCGGTGCGCCTACTTCTTTGTCCCCAAGGGCAAAGAGGAGGACGACGGACAAGCTGTGGATAAGATCGCCCAGAACCTGGACCAGCGGCTGCTGGTTTCCCCGGGGCTTGCCATCGACCAGGCCCGTGGGGCCACCTACCAGATGGCGGATCTTGCCCGGAAGAATTTCGGCCTTTCCCGGGATATGATCCTGGACGGCTACAACCCCGAAAAAGCCGCCACCCTGGCGGCCCAGGAATCGGTGGTGGACACCCTTCAGGACCGCATCGAAAATTACCTGATCCAGCTTTCCCGGCGGCACCTCACCGAAAACTCCAAGGGAGAGGTTTCGGAGATTCTCCATATGATCGGGGAATTCGAGCGCATCGCCGACCAATCGGAGAATATTATGGAGGCTGCCCAAAGCCTCTACAAGGCCGGAGGAACCTTCTCCCCCGAGGCCCGGAAGGAGATGGAGCTCTACAGCAGTGCTGTGGTGGAGATCCTGGATACAGCCATCGGCGCCTATCAGCGCTTCGATATCCCCGCTGCCCGGCGGGTGGAGCCTCTGGAACAGGTGATCGACATCGCCGAGGAACAGCTGAAAAACCGTCATATTGGGCGGCTCCGGGACGGGGCCTGCTCGGTGGACGCCGCCTTCGCCTTTGTGGAGGCCCTGTCCTCCATGGAGCGTATCGCCGACCACTGCTCCAATGTGGGGATGGTCCTGATTGCCGAGAGCCAGGGTTACCGGGATTATGACACCCATGCCTATCTCCACGCCCTCCACAAGAGCCAGACCCCGGAATATGCTCAGGCTTATCAGGAATACGAACTGAAATACCTGGCGTCTCTGGGGCAGTTGGCCGGGGTTCCCAAGCCGGAGATCCCCACCCCGGGAAAAACCCCGGAACAGACTCCCCCTTCCGGCGGAGAGAATTAACACCTGCTGGAGGCAGCATAGTGAAAAATCCGGGCCAGTCAATGGCCCGGCGGAACCAGGGAAGGCCCCGGCACTGGGGCCGGAGGCGCGGCGCGCTTCCGGTCTCCGGGCCGGGGCCGGCGCGTACCCGGAAATGGCTGGAAAGGGCCCTGAAACGCCCTGTTCTTTCCAGCCCTGCGCGGGGGACGGTTCCTGGGTCGGAACGGCTTCTCTGCTTTTCATTTTAGACGGAACTGACAATCCGGGCGGGAGAGCCCGGGGTTTTGGACACGGCCCCTGAGGGCCGGGGAGGTATCGTTTTGGAAAACATGGAACAATGGATCCTGCTTCTTTTGGGAGCGGCAGTGGCCTTTTCGGCGGCCGGTTTGGTGCTGGGGCTCCTGGCGGGCCGCCGCCTTGCCCGGCTGGAGAACCAGGGCACAGCCCGCCAGCTGGCGGAACTCCGCCGGGAGCTGGCAGAGCAGCAGCGGGCCCTGCGCCAGGAACTGGCCCAGTCCGCCGAACGGAGTGCTTCCGCCGCCGCCTCCCGCCAGGAGGCCCGGCTCACCGCCTTCGCCATGGAGACGGAACAAAAGCTCTCCGGCATCCGCTCCACCCTGGAACAGCGGCTCCAGTACCTCCAGGAGGACAACGGCCGGCGGCTGGATGATATGAGGGCCACAGTGGACCAGCGCCTCCAGAAGACCCTGGAGGACCGCCTCACCCAGTCCTTCCAACTGGTAAACAACCGCCTGGAACAGGTATACAAGGGCCTGGGGGAGATGCAGACCCTGGCCGCCGGAGTAGGGGATCTGAAAAAGGTCCTCTCCAACGTCAAGACCCGGGGCATCCTGGGGGAGATCCAGCTGGGTGCCATTCTGGAGGAAATCCTCAGCCCGGAGCAGTACGCCGTCAACGTAGCCACCCGCCGGGGGAGCCGCAACGTGGTGGAGTATGCCGTGAAGCTCCCCGCCCAAGACGGAGAGAGCATCTGGCTCCCCATCGATTCCAAGTTCCCCGCCGACGCTTATTCCGACCTCC
>JAHZBJ010000142.1:0-895 GCA_019423445.1 Oscillospiraceae bacterium | reverse complement strand
GGACGCCTACGACAGCGGGGATCCCCAGGCGGTCCAGGCGGCGGCAGCAGCTTTCACCAGCCGCCTCCGGTCCTTTGCCAAGGATATCCGGGACAAATACATCGATCCTCCCGCCACCACAGAGTTCGCCATTCTTTTCCTCCCCACCGAGGGGCTTTATGCCGAGGCGGTGAACCGGGGGATGATAGAGGTTCTCCAGCGGGAATTCCGGGTGAACCTGGCAGGCCCCAGCACCATGGCAGCCCTTCTCAACAGCCTTCAGATGGGGTTCCGGGCCTTTGCCATCCAGAAGCGCAGCGGCCAGGTGTGGCAGGTGCTGGGGGCAGTGAAAACCGAGTTTGACCGGGTCGCCCAGGTGCTGGCCGCCACCCAGCAGCGGCTGAGCCAGGCCGGGGAGGAGCTGGACAAGCTGGTGGGGGTCCGCACCCGGCAGATCCAGCGGCAGCTCCGCCAGGTGGAAGGCCTTCAGGTCCGTGAGAATACGGACGCAGAAGCGCCAGACGGTACCTCGCTCCCTGAGCAAATCACCTAAGCTGAGAGAAGGCCAAATAGATCCTTTTCAGCGCCTTCTGAATCTTAGGTCAGGAAACACACTGCGCTCTTCTCTGCCCCGGTGATATGCTCAGAGAGCGGCCCGGCAGGCCGGGCAGCCCGGCCGGTTCCGGAGGGAACGAAAGCCCCGGTGGGGCTTTCGAGGCCGCGTTCCCGACCAACGGGAGGGATGTCCGTGAGAGAGGGGACGCAGAAGCATTGGTTTCTGCCCCGCTCTCTGGCGGCCTGGGGGCCGCACCCAAGTCCGTGAGAATACGGACACAGAGGCGTAAAATTGTGCCCCGCTCCCTGGCGGCCTGGGGGCCGCACCCAAGTCCGTGAGAATACGGACACAGAGGCGTAA
>JAHZBJ010000141.1 GCA_019423445.1 Oscillospiraceae bacterium | reverse complement strand
GTCTTTGTTTTCCGCCTTCCGTTTTCTCCTGGGGCATGGTATACTGAAAGCATCTCAACACCAGGAGGTACCCCATGGATTACAAACAACGGTTTCTCACCATCTTTCGGGAAAACGTCACCCGGGAGGGCGGCGAAGAGCTTCTGCGGTGGCTGGAAGGCACCGACTTCTTCACCGCTCCCGCCAGCACCAAGTACCACTGCGCCTGCCCCTCCGGCCTTGTGATGCACAGCATCAGCGTCTATGAGACCATGATGGAAAAGCACTTTGTGGAAGGGGAGGACAACCGGGAAAGCTTCGCCCTCTGCGGACTGCTCCACGACCTGTGCAAGGCCCAGTTTTACAAGATCTCCACCCGGAATGTCAAGAACGAACAGACCGGCCAGTGGGAAAAGGCCAACTACTACTCAGTGGAGGACTCCTTCCCCTACGGCCACGGGGAGAAAAGCGTCTTTCTCATTGAGCGGTTCCTCCGCCTCAAGCCCGCCGAAGCCGCTGCGATCCGCTGGCATATGGGAGGCTTTGACGACGCCGCCCGGGGCGGCTGCTTTGCCATCAGCCTGGCCTACGAGAAGTACCCTCTGGCGGTGAAGCTTCACCTGGCGGATCTGGAATCCACCTATCTCCGGGAAAAGGGCACCTCTCTGGTGAACAGAAAATAAAGGTCCCGTTCTTCTCTTACTATGGGCCATGGGCCTGCTTTTCCGGTCCCGTCATTTTATCTTTTCAGTGCCAAGCGCCAGTCCCTGGGTGTAAGACTCAGGTGCTGGCGCTTTTCTGTTCCGGATCTTCTTTTCTCTCCCAGGAGGAAAGGATGGGAATCAGGCGTTCCAGCCGCTCCAGGGTCCCGGGGCGGATAAAATGTTCCAGCTGCTCCACCTCCTCCAGGCTGCTGTCCGGGCCGTTGAGAAGCTGGAAAAAACGCCGCAGCACCTGATGGCGCCGGAGCAGGTATCTTCCCAGCTCTGTTCCCTGAGGGGTCAGCGTGATCCTGCCATAGGGCTGATAGTCCGCCAAGCCCTGGCGCCGGAGAACTGCCGCCATTTTCGTTACCGACGAGGGACGCACATGGAGGAGCCGGGCAAGCCTCCCCACCCGAACGCCCTCTGCGCCCCCTTCCCGGAACAACATCTCCACATAATCCTCCATAGCCTCGGTCACCGGGCTCTCCTCCCGCAGGCGGTACCCCTTCAAGGTGTAATATTCCTCCCGTTCCACAGCCTCGCCTCCTTTTCGTCAGATTATGCCGCAGCCACGGCACCCGTTCCCCCTTTCCCTCTCCTGCACCGCCCCTGGTGGAACCCATTGGCCTCTGTCAAAATATGATGATACAGGAAACCGCTCCGGCAAGGGCAAATCCCGCCGGGCAAAATGTTTCCTTCATCCAACATCAAAGGAGATCTTGCAATGGAACATACCAATCTGGCCCACCTGCAGGAAGGACAGCAGGCCTGGGTCACCCAAATAGAAGAAGATGGCGCCATGGGGCGCCGGCTGCGGGATATGGGTTTGGTACAGGGTACCCGGGTGGAATGTCTTCAACACAGCCCCTTCGGCGACCCGGCCGCCTACCTGGTGCGGGGGGCTGTCATCGCCTTGCGCCGGGAGGACAGCAGCCGCATCCTGGTGGATGTGAAATGACCCGGCTGCGGCGGGAAGGAAGGTTGGCGTCCTGGATACACCCCTTTCTTTCCCGAATCTGCCCAAGAAAGGAGAGACTGTAATGGGACTCACAAGGAACTCCACCGGCCTTGGCGCGGTGGACAGCGGCCTCCTGATCCGCAAGGAGGAGGCCAGCGACAAGGTCTTCGCCCTGGCTGGGAATCCCAATGTAGGTAAAAGCACCGTTTTTAATGCCCTCACCGGTATGAACCAACACACCGGAAACTGGCCCGGAAAAACAGTGGCCACCGCCCAGGGGCGGTGTCAATGGCAGGGAAGCGGCACCATTTTCGTGGATCTCCCCGGGACCTACTCCCTTCTGGCTCACTCCGCCGAGGAGGAAGCGGCCCGGGATTTTCTCTGTTTCGGCGGCGCTGACGGAGCGGTGGTGGTTTGCGACGCCACCTGTCTGGAGCGCAACCTCAACCTGGTCCTTCAGGTGATGGAGATCACCCCCCGGACAGTAGTGTGCGTAAACCTTCTGGATGAAGCCGCCAGGAAGGGGATCATGGTAGACCTGGAGGCGCTGGAGGAAAAGCTGGGCGTGCCGGTGGTTGGAACCAGCGCCCGCAGCGGCAACGGCCTGGATGAGCTGATGTATCGGGTTCGCCAGGTGGCCCTGGGCAAGATTCCTCTCCGGCCCTTCCGGGCCGTCTATCCCCAGGTGGTGGAGGACTGTATCGCCCTCCTGGAGCCCGCTGTCCGGGAGGCGGCGGGGGGCCTGGTGGACCTGCGCTGGCTTTCCCTGCGGCTTTTGGAAGGCGACGCCAGTCTTTCAGCTTCCATGGCCACCCACCTGGGAGGGGACATTGCCGCGGTTCCTTCGGTGGCGGACGCTCTGGCCGCCGCAAAAGATCTTCTCTCCCAGCAGGGCTGGGGCCAACGGGAACTGGAGGAGGCCATTGTAGGGGCACTGGTGGCTGCCGCTGAAGATGTGGCCGCCGGGGCGGTATCCCTCTCCCGGGAAAATACCGGAGAGCTGGACCGCCGCCTGGACAGGATCTTCACCAGCCGCCGCACCGGCATCCCGGTGATGCTGCTGCTTCTGGCCCTGGTCTTCTGGCTCACTATCACCGGAGCCAACTACCCCAGCCAACTTCTTTCCGCCGCCCTCTTCGGTTTGGGAGACACTCTCCGGGAAGCCCTTGCCAGTTGGACCCCTCCCTGGCTTGTCAGCCTTTTGGTAGACGGCGTCTACCGGGTCCTGGCCTGGGTAGTCTCAGTGATGCTGCCGCCCATGGCCATTTTCTTTCCTCTTTTCACCCTTCTGGAGGACTTCGGCTATCTCCCCAGGGTGGCCTTCAACTTGGACCGGTGCTTCAAAGGCGCCAGGGCCTGTGGGAAACAAGCGTTAACAATGTGTATGGGATTTGGCTGTAACGCCGCCGGCATTGTAGGCTGCAGGATCATCGACTCCCCACGGGAGCGCCTCATCGCCATTATCACCAACAGCTTTGTTCCCTGCAACGGGCGGTTCCCTCCTCCTACAAAAAGGAAACTTGCCAGAGCGATGCTGCCCTGGCGAGTTTCCTTTTCCGCCCCGGCGCCGGAACAGCCCGACTGACCCAACTCTGGATTTGAAACACCGGATATCGCCGCCAGAAAGTCTTGAAAGCCTATTCGGTATATGTTATCATTGTTACATTATCCTTCTGTAGGAAAAACATCCCCGGCGGTCGGGCGCTTCTGAAAAGGCGCATCGGATGCCGGGGATCGGACTGGAGGCAGAAAAAATTGGAGGATCAGCAAAAGGTCGCTTTGTTTGAACAGATGCCCATTCCCCGGGCGGTGATGAACCTGGCTGTGCCCACCGTCCTCAGCTCCCTGGTGATGGTGCTCTACAACCTGGCAGACACCTACTTTGTGGGAATGCTCAACAATTCCATCCAAAACGCCGCCGTTACCCTGGCCGCTCCGGTGCTGTTGGCTTTCAACGCCGTCAACAACCTCTTCGGCGTAGGCAGCTCCAGTATGATGAGCCGGGCACTGGGACGCAAGGATTACGATACTGTCTATAGAAGCTCCGCCTTTGCATTTTACGGCTGCATCTGCACAGGCCTCCTCTTCTCCCTCCTCTGCACCGCCTTCAAAACACCCCTGCTGACTCTGTTGGGTGCCAATGCCGAAACCTCTGCTGCCACTGCGGGATATCTGAAATGGACGGTGACCTTTGGCGCGGCGCCGGCTATCCTCAACGTGGTCATGGCCTATATGGTGCGGTCCGAGGGATCCGCCTTCCACGCCAGCGTCGGAACCATGAGCGGTTGCCTCTTAAACATCCTTTTGGACCCGATCTTTATTCTGCCCTGGGGCTTCAATATGGGAGCTGAAGGCGCCGGTCTCGCCACCTTCCTTTCCAACTGTGTGGCCTGCTGCTATTTCTTTGTACTGCTCTTTGTCCGGCGGGGAAAAACCTATGTTTGTATCCACCCCTCTCAGTTTACCCTCCGCAAGGATATTGTGGTGGGGGTCTGCGCAGTGGGTATCCCGGCCTCCATTCAAAACCTCCTCAACGTCACCGGTATGACCGTTCTCAACAATTTCACCTCTGCCTTTGGAGCCGACGCGGTAGCCGCCATGGGGATCACCCAGAAGATCAACATGGTGCCTATGCAGATCGCTTTGGGGCTTTCTCAGGGAATCATGCCCCTCATCAGCTACAACTACGCCAGCGGGAATGTCAAGCGGATGAAAAACACCCTGCTTTTCGCTATGAAAATTGCGGTCTCCTTCCTGGTGGCTGTATCTGTGGGATATTTCCTGGGCGCCAGCTCCCTGATCCAAATGTTTATGAAAAACGAAACCATCGTGGCCTACGGCACCCGCTTCCTCCGGGGAATGTGCCTCTCCCTCCCCTTCCTCTGCACCGACTTTATTGCGGTGGGTGTGTTCCAGGCCACCGGCATGGGCAAACAGGCCCTGATTTTCGCCATCCTCCGCAAAATCGTACTGGAAATCCCCGCCCTCTTTATTCTCAACCTGATCTATCCCCTCTACGGCCTGGCTTATGCCCAGCCTGTGGCCGAAGTGATCCTGGCCACTGTGGCGGTCACCGTACTGGTTCACCTGTTCAAAAAGTTGGAGTCTTCCTCCCCCGCCTGAAATCCAGAAAAAGTCCCGGCAGCCGCGGCTGCCGGGACTTTTTTAACTGCATCAGTCGTCGTACTCCACAT
>JAHZBJ010000140.1 GCA_019423445.1 Oscillospiraceae bacterium | reverse complement strand
CTTTCGCAAAGGCGGGTCCAGCGGGGAGCACAGCGGCTGGAGCTATTCGCTGAAGTGGTATGATTCGGAAAACCCTTTGGTGGAAGAACTGCTGGTGATGAGCGAAGATCAGATCGATTACGAAGGCCATTTTTACAGTGTCATGGAAGCCGGCGGCAAGATAGACCTTTCCTATTTTGACGCGCTTTTAACCCCAGGCTGAAGGATCCACCCCACCCGCCTGCTCTGCCACCCCTACATATATCCCCACAGCCTAACCCCAGCCGGGATATCAATAGATCATTGAGTTTATCTTTGGAACCCAAACCAAAACCAATCCAGATAACGAACAGGGCTCCCTCTGCAAAACATCAGAAGGAGCCCCGTTTTGTATGTATTCGCCAACGAATTTCAATTTTTCTTGAGATCAACACCTGCCTGGAACAGGAAGATCACAGCCCCATCTCCAGATACACCATGTCCCGGAGGTATCCACCCTTTGCTTCATCCCAAATAGGGGCAGGATAATTTCGGGTAAAAAAGTCCTTCTCCCTGTGGGTGATGGAGAAGCCGCACCTTTGGTAAAACCCCAGGGTGGCGGGGCTGTCCCCGGTGCCCACCTGCAAGCGCCGGCCGCCCCGGCCCCGGCAATAGCCCCGGGCAAAGGCTACCGCTGCCCGGCCCCAGCCTTTCCCCTGCCAGAGGGGCGCCACCGCCAGGCTTTTCAGTTCCCAGGCGTCCGGCCCCTCCCGGGTCAGCACCAGGGAAGCCAGGGTATGCCCTTCCGCTTCCAAAAGGAACATCTCCCCCCGGTCCAGGTAACGGTCCACCATCTCCTCTTATTCGTCCGCCAGAATCAGAAGATCCAGATACCTCTTTTTATTTTCCGTCACCTTGGCAAATCGCACCGAGGCCCCTCCTTCCGGGGTACCGGCACCAGCCGGTGGTCCTCCAGTACACCCAGGTCCCCGTGCCCGCCGCAGATGAGGACCTTTTCCCCGGCATTCTCCCGTTCCACTGCTTCCGCCAAAGCTGTGACCTGGCGGCGCATCCGGGAAGCCAGAGGGGAATCCACGTTAACAGTTGTCATGAGATAGGGAGCCATGGCGTTAAACTCCCGGCGCTCCGGAGTAAAGCCCAGAATGTTCACCAGGATGTCCCCGGTGAACATCACCCCAGGGGTCCTGCTGAGAAATACCATCTCCCCGGGGAGATGGCCCCCGGCGCCTTCCAGCACCTGGAAGGTCATATCCCCCACCCGGAACTCCCCAATGGGCAACAGGTCCTCATGGCTCTCCGGGGTGCCCCGGTCCAGAATCTCGATTCGGTCCGGGTCCGGGGGGCGATAGCCCGAGATGATCCGGCTCAATTTGCTGTATCCCAGACAGAAGCCCTTCTGTTCCCGGAGGTCGTCCTTTCCCTCCCACTGGAGGCGGAGGTTCTGGGCACTCTTTTGGTTCATCACCAACCTGCAATCCTCCAGAGAGGACAAAAGACCACAGTGGTCCACGTCTGCGTGGGTCACCAGCACCCGCTTCTTCCGCTCTGCCCAATCCGGCCAGAACCGCAGCAGAAGAGCCGTAAGCTCCGGGGCATAACTGGCAAAACCGGTATCAATGAGGACCAATTCCCCTGGGGCCTCCAGGACATAGGTGTTGCTGCCACAGGGGGGCTGGATGGTGGTGAGGGTCACCTGGGGGGAAAGCTGCCGGCGGTCCAGGTCCACCGCGAACCTCTCCCCTTTGTGCTCCGCCACAAAGCGGGCCAACCGCCGGATGTAGTCAAAGACGGTGGCGGGGTTCTCCCCCCGGCCCTCCAGCAGTTGGAGAATCCGGGCGGATTCCGAAAGGAATTCCATGGTCTCCTCATCGGAGAGGCCAAATAGGGACTGCATCTCCCCCGCCAAGCGAATATAAAAAACGGTATTGTCCAAAGCCGGTTGGGAATCGTCGTAATCCACAATGGAGATAGGGCACCGGCGGCTGATCTCCCCCAGAAGGCTTTTTATCTGCTCCGGGCGGCGGATCAGCAGCCCCATCCGGAAGCTCTGAAAGCCGCTGCCGTCGGAGACCGAGTTCATATAGGAGATGTTCACTTCCTGTCCCGCCAGCACCTCCAATACCTCCACCAGGCTCCCGGGCCGGTCCGGCAGGCGCAGCTCCACCACCAGCACCTGGGTCTGGGGAAGGCGGGTAGTGAGGAACCCCAGGCCATCCAGCTCCCGGGTGATCTGCTCCAGGGCAGAAGCTGGCGCCTCCACATCCACAAAGAGGGTGTGGAGGTCCACCGCCTTATTGTATCCCACACGGATGATATTCCCGCCCAGGGCAGCAATGCCCCGGCAGGCCGACAAAAAAGCCCCCGGCTTGTCCGGGAGACTTGTGACATAGGTTTCTTTCGCCATGGTCAGGACTCCTCCGGATGGTGATGACCGCAGCCGCAGTCACAGTCCTCATGCTCCCGGTGCTCCTCTTTTTCCGCGGCAGGGCGAGGCTTAAGCAGCTCCCGAAGCGCCTGGGCTGTCTCCTTCTGGTGGCGCTCCTGCTCTTTCCGTCCGGCCATTTCCATAAAGGCGTATTCCTCCGGATCGAAAAGAACGCCGCCCAGAGGGACCTCTCCAGCCGCCACTTTTCCCAGGAATTCCCCAAAAGAGTCCGCGAACACCTCCGGCTCCTCAAAATCAGGCTCCCAGCCGTGAAGCACACACCCAGCAGGGCCGTATTTTCCCTCCAGGTCAAAGCCGTAATATTCATAACCGTTCCCCACTGAGAGGAAAAAGGGCAGCACTCCGTTCCAGAAGGCCCGGACCCGCTCCTCCATTTCGTCATCCAGCAGGTCCCGGGCGGCGGCAAGGCTCTCCTCCTCGCAGAGATTCCAGCCCTCTTCCCCGGGGCCCTCCTGGCGGTAATGCTCTTCGCAGAGAAACCATTCGGTCTCCATGGGACCGGAACAGAGGAGCACCCGCTCCAGAAAAGCCCGGTATTCCTCCGGCACCTGGTACCGCGCCGAGAGGGCCTCGGGCAAAACCAGGGGGACGGTGCGCTCCTCCACCGTCCACCCCTTGTTCCGGGCCCACTCCAAAAATGCGTCGTATTCCATAAACGTCCTTTCCTTCCCGGAGGTCACAGGGCCCGGACCAACTCCTTGAACCGGCGTCCCCGCTCCTCAAAATTCCGGTAGCAGTCAAAACTGGCGCTGGCCGGAGAGAGGGAAACGATATCCCCCTCCACCGCCTCCCGCCGGGCCAGCTCCACCGCCTCCGCCAGATCCTCCGCGTGGAGGATCCGCAGGCCGCTTTTCTCAAAACCCTGGCAGGCAGTCACCGCTGCCTCAATCTTGGGACCGGTGGCACCGGTGAGGATCAACAGTTTCACCCGCTCCAGAAGCACAGGGGCCAGCGGCTCATAGGGAATCTTTTTATCGTAACCCCCCGCAATAATAATCAGCTTCTGGTCAAAGGACCGCAGCCCCGCAATGGTCCGGGTGGGGCTGGTGGCGATAGAGTCGTTGTACCATTTCACTCCGTCCAGCTCCCGGACAAACTCGATGCGGTGCTCCACTCCGGGGAACTCCCGGGCCACCTTCCGGATGGATTCCAGGGAAACCAAGCCCCATACAGCACTGATGGCTGCCAAAAAGTTTTCCACATTATGCACCCCGGGGATACGGATCTCCATTGAGTCCATGATCCGGGTCTGGCTGCCGTTGTCAGAGTACCACAACACCCCGTGGCTGTCCGCCCAAGCGCCCCGATAAACGTTGGAGCGCCGGGAGAAGGTGGAAAGGGCCCCCCGGACATCAGGAATACAATGCCGGGCAATATCGTTGTCAGCGTTAAGCACCGCCCGGGAAAAAGCATTTTGGTGAAGGAGAATGTTGCGTTTGGCGTTCACATACTCCTCCATAGTGCCGTGGACATCCAGGTGGTTGGGGGAAACATTGGTGACCACCGCTACATCCGGGCTGCGGCGCATAGATGCCAGCTGGAAACTGGACAGCTCCACCACCGCGAAATCCTCCGGCTCTACAGACTCGATCTCAGGGAGCAAAGCTTTGCCGATATTCCCCCCCAAGTGGACCCTCTTCCCCTCTGCTTTCAGCATTTCGGCAATGAGAGTGGTTGTGGTGGTTTTGCCGTCGCTGCCCGTGATCCCCAGAATGGGACAAGGGCAAAGGTCAAAGAAAGCCTCCAAATCACTGGTGACCGTCTTTCCCTCCTTCCTGGCCGCGGTAAGGGCAGGAAGGTCAAAGCGTACTCCAGGAGCCCGGAAAATCACATCCTCATTGAGGCTGCGCAGATAGTTATAACCCACTGAAAGCTTTACTCCGGCATCCTCCATCTCTTGGCAGACAGCCCCCAAGTCCTCTCTTTCCTTTTTATCATGAATGGTGACGTCCACTCCTTTTGACGCCAGAAGCTTCGCAATCCCGTTATTGGTGACCCCAAAGCCCACAAGAGCCACTCTCTTGGCTCTCAGTTTTTCAAAAAAATCTTCTACGCGGCGTTCCATGGATAAAACCACCTGTCTTTCTTCGGGTCTTCCTTGCGGAAGTGTTTCTTTTTCATTATACTTTGCCATTTCTCAAATATCAATCTTACTCACCGGTGAATTTCTTTCTTTCCTCTTTCCTTCTCGTGGAATTTCGTCACATTTTCCCGCGACCAACCCCGCTTCTTCCTTTTTTCCAACATGGAAAGGGAGAGTACAAGGCGTGTCCAAGTGATCTCTCTCCTTTGTTGAAGATCAATTTGAAAACCACAGGATTTTTTCTCAAAAGGGTGTTGACATCCTCGGGGTCCTTTGGTATAATAATCAAGCATCAGGCGCTGATCAATTTGAAAGCGCTTTGTGTACGCGGGTATGGCGGAATTGGCAGACGCGCTAGATTCAGGTTCTAGTGAGGTTAAACTCAT
>JAHZBJ010000139.1:4367-5032 GCA_019423445.1 Oscillospiraceae bacterium | reverse complement strand
AAGAGCTTCTGGGCCTCCTCACTGAGCATATAATCCAGTAGAGCCTCACAGGCTGCCCGGTTCTCCTCCTCCACGGTGGAGAGGATAGCAATGGGGGTAGGGACCATCACTGCGCCGCTCTCCGGCCAGATAGTCTGGACCGGAGACCCCTCGGCAGCGGCATTCCGGGCCATAAAGTCCACCACCGACACAGCGGCGTACTCCCCCGAGGAAACCTTGGTCTGAAGGTTTCCGTTGGACTGCTCGAACTTCACATCGTTAGCCTTCATCTGCTCATACAACTCCCAGCCCAGCCCCTGGGTCCCGGTGAGGCCTACCAGGGTGGTAAAGGCACCGCCGGAGTAATTGGGGTTGGCCATAGCGAAGCGCCCAGCCAGCTCCGGCTGGCAGAGATCGGCCCAGTCCTTCACCTCCACATCGCACTTCAGGGTATTGACAGCAATGACATTGAAGATCTGGCGGACCTCCCAGGCCATACCGTCGTTGTAGTTGAAGGAAGGATCGATCCTATCGGCCCCCTTGGGGGTGTAGTGGTAGATCAGGCCTTCCTGATCCAGCCTGGTGATCTCACCGATGTCTGCAAACCAAATGATATCGGCCTCGGTACTGCCTGTCTGGAGCTCGGTATCCAGTTTTGAGATCACCGAGCCGGAACCGGAACGGAA
>JAHZBJ010000139.1:0-4357 GCA_019423445.1 Oscillospiraceae bacterium | reverse complement strand
AACAGCTTGTAACTAACGCCTGGATTTTTGGAAACAAAATCCTCCAGCATATCGGTAACAAGATCCTGAGGTTCCGAGGTGTAGATGGTGATCTCTCCGGTTAGGGTCTGCTCCTCTCCCGGCTGGGTGGAACCGCTGGCATCCGGGGTCGAAGGTCCTGTTTTTTCAGAACAGCCTGCGGCCGCCAGGGCCAGCACTCCCGCCAGAGCCAGAGAAAGAGCCTGCTTTGCAGCTCTGCGCATGGATATGCCTCCTGGTTAAAAAATGTATCCCACAGCTGCGGGACCGCTGTTATTATACCGTATTCTCCAGGGGTATTTGTTGCTGAATTCTGAATAAACTCCCTTTCTGGAATTTTCGCTCCCAGTAATTCCGTGTCCCTTTTCTTTTCCCGCAATCAAAAAAGGGCCGGGAGGCAATGCCTCCCGGCCCTTTTTTCGGTGCGTCCGGTCCTTCGGACCCTCCTCATCCCTCAATGGCGATGGTCTTCGCTGCGGGAACTTCCGCTTTCTGCTTAGGCAGATTCAGCTCCAGAACACCGTTGTTGTAGGCAGCGGTGATGCCGGAAGTATCAATACCCGACACATTGAAGTTGCGGCTGTAGGAACCGAATTTCCGCTCCCGGCGGAGATAATTCTTCTCCTTCTTCTCCGCTTCACTGTTGTGGCGGGCGGTAATAACCATCTCGTCTCCATTGACCTGGACGGAGATGTCCTCCTTCCGGAACCCAGGCAGCTCCGCCTCCAGGAGGTACTTGTCGCCCTTGTCCTGGATGTCACACCGGAACTGATTTATGTCTCCGAAACCGTTCCAAAGGCTGCGCTCCATATTGTCCAGATAACGGAAAAGATTATTTTCATCACGGGTGAAAGGAATCAACTCAAACATACAAAACTCCATTCTCCGCACATCAATTTATTTTGAAGGGCGGCGCTCTCTGTGCGGTGCCTCGCCGCTCTGTCCGGGTGGAGATCCTCTTGGGGGATCTCCGTTCCCTTTCAACGATTATCAGTATAACCCTGGGTTGTGACAAAAAAACATTTGAATTGTGAACAAATTGTAAAAATCTAGCGCTCTATATAGCAGAGTGCTAGATATGGACGCCTGCCGCCTTTCCATCCCTGCTTCTCCTTGGTTTCACTCCTTGTGCCCCTTCAGATTTCCCAAAGCTGAATCCCTTTTGATTCCATTTTCCTAAATAAAAAGGAGCCCCCATACCAACCGGTTGGGAACCCCTTTTCTGCTTTGTCACATTCCTTATCCATCACTGCGGCCCGGCTTTCAGCTGTTCTTTCTCTAATTACCGCTGGCACTTCAGCCGTAAAGCTCATACCATATGGGGGGCATCTCCGGATTGTCCGCCAGTGTGACCGTCAGATTCTGGAAGTTCTCGGCAGTCTCCCCCTCCCGAAGCTTCCGGGCTACCACCACCAGCCGCTCCTCGGCAAAATCGTAGAGACAGGTGGAAAGGGTCAAAAACTGGTCTTGTATATCGGCTTCCACCCCTATGTCCAGAAGGGACCGGGCGGCGATCCTGTCCAGGAAATCCTGCTTATCCTCCACCGTCTGAAAAGAAATCTTGTTGTGATAGTCAAAATCATCTCCGTGCTGGGGCAGAGTGGCCGCCACGAAAACCGATACCACCACATATTCTCCCTTTTCATAAAGCGTGTTAAAGGTAATCAGGGGATTCTGAGAGACAAAGTCCGGATTTTGATAGTTCACCAGATAGTTGAACCAAGTTCCGTCGTTCATATTGTGGCCGTAAATAATCATGTTTTCGCTGTTGGGATTCAATTTGTTGCGGTAATCCAAAAACACTGCGCCGTGGTTGTCGGGCTTACCGTAAAAATCGTGCTTGAGATAGTAGGAGTTATCCCGCTGAACCACCGGCGCGGAAAAACCGCCGTCCCCTCCCAGCTGAAGCCACCCCACCAGGTCCGGGTTGATAGCATACAGCGCCGCCAGCTGAGGATCCATCTCCCCTTCACCCTGGCTCTGAGAGGACGCTCCCTGTTGGTACAGCTCATCCAGCTCGCTCTGCTGCTGAGAAGCCTTTCGGGCCTGAACTGCATTGTAGACACTATTCCCGCCAAAAAAGCAGGAAAGGGAAAAGGTCACCGCCATGATACAGGTGAGGCAGGTCCTCAAAATTCTCTGGGAAATCGTCATGGGCCTGTCGCTCCTTTCGATTCGGAAATAAAACCTCCCTTATCATACTTGATATTTTTGAACAAATCTAGGTTTTCCGACAAATAATTGTAGAAGGAAGGATTTTTTGCAAATTTATGGTATACTATACCTGTATCTCCAGCTTTTCCTTTTTGAAAAGTCCGGGAATACGCCAAACCTCCCCTGAGGGAGAAAAGACAGGAGGGGCCCATGGCCATTACCCATATTGTATTTGACATTGACGGCACCCTTTTAGATACGGAAGCAGCGGTAAACTTGGCTCTTCAGGAAACCATGGAGGAGCTTCTCGGGCATTCCCTGAGTCTAGCAGAACTGCGTTTTACCTTCTCTATGCCTGCCAGGGCCGCCCTGCGGGTGCTGGGCTTTCCGGATATCGAAGCCGCATACCGACGCTGGAGCAATAAATGCCGGGGATATCTGGGACAGTTCTGCTTGTTTGACGGAATTCCCCATCTTTTGGAAAGCCTGATCCTGCGGGGATACCATCTTGGTATCATCTCCTCCCAGACCCGGGCAGAATTCCAAGTCACCTTTGCCCCACTGGAACTGGGAGATTATTTTACCACCATCATTCTCGCTGACGATACCAAAGAGCACAAGCCACACCCCGAACCGATGCTTCTTTATCTGCAGCGCGCCGACGCCAAAGCGGAGGAAGTTCTCTACGTGGGAGACAGCGTGGGAGACATGTCCTGCGCCCAAGGCGCAGGCACCGCGTGTGCGCTGGCCTGCTGGTGCTCCTCCCCAACTGAGTATCCCCATGTCCCCCGGCTGGAGCGTCCGGGGCAGCTGCTGGACCTGCTGGAAGAGCTGAACAAAGAAAGCAAAATTAAATAAGCGAAATTTCCTGATTTTTTGCAAAACAAAGAGTATTCAGCAGTATTCGGAAGCTGTTTTGCTGAAATCAGGATTTTTGATCTGCTATCATAGTAGCATAGTAGCATGCTAAAGTGTATAATACACCCATGAGCTCAGACAAACATCTGCTGGATCAAAAATAACTACAACCATTGATCGCAAACCGCAACGGAGGTATGATTTATGAAAAAGAGACTCGCTTTCTGCCTGGCCCTGCTGATGGCCGTTTCCCTTCTCGCTGCATGTGGCGGTACCGGAACTTCTTCCCAAGCCTCTTCTTCCTCTTCGGAAGCTTCTTCTGCGGCCTCTTCGGAAGCTTCCTCTGAAACTTCTTCTGAATCTTCTGCTGCCGGAGCCACCGTTGCCGGCACCATTAACGAGGGCCAGCTGATCATCGGTCTGGACGACCAATTCCCTCCCATGGGCTTCCGGGACGACAGCAATAACCTGGTGGGCTTTGATATCGATCTGGCCACCGCAGTGTGCGAAAGACTGGGCCTTGAAGCTGTCCCCACCCCCATTGATTGGACCACCAAAGAGCTGGAGCTGGAAGGCGGCAAGGTAGACGTCCTTTGGAACGGCCTTACCATTACCCCAGAGCGTCAGGAGACCATGCTCATGTCCCCTGCCTATATCGCCAACGCCCAGGTGATCGTGGTCCGCAATGATTCCGGCATCCAGACTCTGGCCGATCTGGCAGGCAAAACGGTAGGCCTCCAGGAAACCTCTTCCGCCGACGAAGCGTACTCCTCCTGCTCCGCCGCCGGCACCGAAGCCGAATTGGTAAAAGCTCCCGAAAATATCAGCCTCTTCAGTGATCTGAAGATCGGCCGTATCGACGCTGTGGTCATCGACAAGGTCTTTGCGGATTACTACATCGCCGAAAACGGTGAGGGAATGCTGGTAACCCTGGAAGAGCAGCTGGCCGACGAAGAATACGGCATCGCCTTCAAGAAGGGCAATCAGGAACTGGCCGACGCCGTTCTGGGAGCCCTGGATGAACTGGTAAAAGATGGCACTGCCGCTGAAATCAGCCAGAAATGGTTCGGTGAAGACCGGATGATCTTCAGCTACGGCGAATAATTCCAAAGGCATTCATCATTGACTGTTCTGGACGCGGAGGGGAATTCCTCTCCGCGCCCTCTGCTGACTTCGACAAACCTGACTGGAGCTGTTGCAGATGGATTTTTCTTACATCGTTAGTACTTTCCTCCGGGTAGGCGCCGGACTGGGCACCACCCTGGAGCTTTTCTTTATCACCATTATCGCTTCTTTGCCTCTGGGCTTCATCATCACCATGATGATG
>JAHZBJ010000138.1 GCA_019423445.1 Oscillospiraceae bacterium | reverse complement strand
GCCGTCTGGAGGAGATGCCCGCCGAAGAGGGCTTCCCCGCCTATCTGCCCAGCCGCCTTTCCGGCTTCTATGAGCGGGCGGGATATATGGACACCCTCTCGGGGGAGGAGGGCTCGGTAACTATTATCGGCGCTGTCAGCCCCCAGGGAGCCGACTTCTCCGAACCGGTAACCCAGAACACCAAGCGTTTTGTCCGTTGCTTCTGGGCCTTGGACAAATCTCTGGCTTACGCCCGCCACTACCCTGCCATCAACTGGACCACCAGCTACAGCGAATATCTGGACGACCTGCGGAACTGGTACAAGACCAATGTGGATCCCACCTTCATCCGGAAACGCCAGCGGATCGTAAGTCTCCTCCACGAGGAGGAAAAGCTGATGGAGATCGTCAAGCTTATCGGCGCCGACGTCCTTCCCGACGACCAGAAGCTCATTATCGAGATCTGCCGGGTCATCCGGGTAGGGTTTTTGCAGCAGAACGCCTACCACAAGGAGGAAACCTACGTTCCCCTGGATAAGCAGCTGCGGATGATGGACGTCATCCTGCACCTCTATGACAAGTCCCGGGACCTGGTTGCCAAAAATGTTCCCATCAGCAGCATCCAGGAAACCGGTCTTTTCGAC
This sequence comes from Oscillospiraceae bacterium, assembly GCA_019423445.1. Taxonomy (GTDB): domain Bacteria; phylum Bacillota; class Clostridia; order Oscillospirales; family Ruminococcaceae; genus Angelakisella. The sequence continues at coordinate 4,474 of JAHZBJ010000138.1, read as the reverse complement.
CAGGTGCTCAAAATGAAATACGATATTCCCAACGACAAACCGGAACTTTTCGAACGGTACAAACGGGACATCGAGCTTGGCCTGGCCAAGGTCTTCGTCCCCGAAAGCCCCAACGCCAACGGCCAGACCGAACTGTAAGAAAGGAGGGCCACACCTATGAGCGTACAATATGTGGGACTGAAAGAAATCAACGGCCCTCTGGTAGTACTGGATCATGTCCAGGGAGCCAGTTTTGAGGAAATGGTCCAGCTGGAGCTCCCCGACGGCACCTGCCGGGATGGCCGTATTGTTACCATCGAAGGGGAACGGGCCGTAATCCAGGTTTTTGAAGGAACCAGCGGCCTATCCCTTACCAATACCCGCACCCGTCTTCTGGGCCACCCCATGGAGATCCCTCTCTCCCCTGAGGTCCTGGGCCGGGTCTTCAGCGGCAGCGGAAAACCCATCGACGGCCTGGGGGAGGTCTTCGCAGAAGTGCGGCGGGATATCAATGGCCAGCCCATCAACCCCGTCTCCCGGAGCTATCCCCGGGACTATATCCGCACCGGCATCTCCTCCATCGACGCCCTGATGACCCTGATCCGGGGTCAGAAGCTTCCCATCTTCTCCGGTTCCGGAATGAATCACAACAAGCTGGCCGTGCAGATCGTCCGCCAGGCCCAGATCACCAAAAACGGCAAGGAGGATCCGGACTCCAAGTTCTGCGTGGTCTTTGCCGCCATCGGCGTCAAAAACGACGTGGCCGACTACTTCCGCACCTCCTTTGAAAAGAGCGGCTCCATGAAGAACGTTGTGATGTTCCTCAACCTCTCCAACGACCCCATCATCGAGCGTATCCTCACCCCCCGCTGCGCCCTTACTGTGGCGGAGTACCTGGCCTTTGAGCAGAACATGCATGTTCTGGTGATCCTCACCGACATGACTTCCTACGCTGAGGCCCTCCGGGAATTCTCCTCCTCCAAAGGGGAGATCCCCGGCCGTAAAGGCTATCCCGGCTACCTCTATTCCGACCTGGCCTCCATCTATGAACGGGCCGGGGTCCTCCAGGGGCGGAGCGGTTCTGTGACCCAGATCCCCATCCTCACCATGCCCAACGACGACATCACCCACCCTGTGCCGGACCTTACCGGTTACATCACCGAGGGCCAGATCGTTTTGGACCGCAGCCTGGAACTTACGGGGGTTTATCCCCCCATTTCGGTGCTGCCCAGCCTTTCCCGTCTAATGAAGGACGGCATCGGCGAGCGCTACACCCGGGAAGACCACAGCGCTGTGGCCAACCAGCTCTTCGCCTGTTACGCCAAAGTGCAGGACGCCAGAAGCTTGGCCTCGGTTATCGGTGAGGAGGAACTCTCCCCCATTGACAAGGAATATATCCGCTTCGGTCAGAAGTTTGAGGAGCATTTCCTGGGCCAGGGCGAGGAGGAAAACCGCACCATTGACCAGACCCTGGATCTGGGCTGGGACCTTCTCTCCATGCTCCCCATGGAGGAGCTGGACCGGGTGGACAAGGAAATGCTGGAAAAGCATTACAACCCGGAAAACGCCAAAATGTTCAAGGGCTAAGCCCTATTCTGAAGGAAGGGAGGTCTTCCGGAAGGCACTATGCGCACCGAAAACATATTCCCTACCAAGGGAAACCTCATCAACGTCAAAAAATCCCTCCAGCTGGCCCGGATGGGCTATGACCTGCTGGACCGGAAGCGGAATATCCTCATCCGGGAGCTGATGACCACCATCGACAGCGCCAAGCGCCTGCGCACCAAAATCAGCTCCACCTACGCCAAGGCCTATGTAGCCCTTCAGAGGGCCAATATCACCCTGGGGGTCATCGAGGATATTGAAAACGGCATCCCCATCGAAAACGGCCTGGATATCCAGTACCGCAGCGTGATGGGGGTGGAGCTTCCCACCGTCCGCCTTTCCGCTCCCAAAGAGCCGGAAGTTTCCTATGGTCTCTACGGCACAAACTCCCAGCTGGACAACGCCTACCTTTGCTTCCATCGGGTGAAGCTGATGACTGCCCAGCTGGCAGAGGTGGAAAACTGCATCTACCGTCTGGCCAACGCCATCAAAAAAACCCAGAGCCGGGCCAATGCCCTGAAAAATATCATTATTCCCAATTTTGAGTACTCCTCCAAGTTCATCACTGATGCCCTGGAGGAGAAGGAACGAGAGGAATTCAGCCGCCAGAAGGTCATCAAGCGCCAGAAAATCCACAAGGAGGAACTGGCCCATGCCCTGGAGGCTGCCGGAAACAATCTTCCTCAGCGCCCCGCTTCCCAGCCTCAGTCGGAGCCTGAAGTCATCTGATCCCACACAAAAAGAAAAGGCGCAGAAACCGCGACTTGGTTTCTGCGCCTTTTTGTTGTTTCAGCTTTCCAGGGCATCCTTCTCAGAAAACGCCCCTGAAAGGAAGAAAGTCTACTCCCGGGCCATCCCACTCAGAAGGCATAGCGGTAGCCCAGCATACAGGCCACCTGATAAAGGATCAGCAGATGGACAGGATAAAAGAGATAGAAGAAATACTTCATCCGCAGTCCCCGTTCCCCGTTGTAAAGCCGGATGGGAATCAGGGCGCCATAGCCTGTGATCTGGAGAAAACTCAGGGGCATCAGGGCAGTGCAGGCCGCCGCTCCCGCCACCACTGGGCGACCCCGGAGCAGGTAAATCAGGACCACGGCCAGTACCCCCAGGCCGCCGTAATCGGTGTGCAGCAGCTGCGCCGCGGCGCAGCCGGCCACCGCCACAGCCAGAGTCAACAAAACCTGAACCGCCCGGCCTCCCTGCAGCTTCTGGGCTGCCTGGATGCCCCAGAGGGTCAGCACCCCCAGAAACAGGGTGAAAAAGACATTTTGCGCTTCCATATCCGACCACACGCCCCGGACCGCCATATCAAAAACCGGTTCGGATACCGCCGCAAACACCGCCATATTAAACAGATAGCGGAGCTTGCTGTGGGTGTGTAGGAATCCCTCCACCAGCAGAAAGCAAAAGATGGGAAACGCGATCCTGCCAATGAGACGCATAACGGAATCCGCCAGCAAAACGCCGCCGTATTCCGACATAAAGGCTTCCAGCTCCGCTGGGGTAGCGGCGTCCCATCGCCCCTCTGCCATGAGGATCCGTTCCAACACCACCGCGCCGGTGTGGTCAATCAGCATGGCCACAAGGGCAATGATCTTCAGGGTGCTTCCCGAAATCCCCCGTCTCTTGGAAAGCCCGTAGGGATTCCCCTGGGGGAATCCCGCTGCCATTTGATCCATAGTATCCCTGCCTTTCATCGCCACCCCGCCTGCACCGGCGGAGGGACAACAGCAAATTGTATTGACGGGCCTATTATATCACAAAAATGTCGCTTTTGGGAGAGCCCTGGTGCCGCCATCACAAAAACCTTCCCAGCGTCCGGCTTTTTCGCCGGGGTCCGAGTACTCCCCTCCATAAATTTTGACAGGATCTGCCGGGAGAAAATCCCGGAATAGCGGCGGCCCAGTTTCACATACTAAGGACACAGCGGTGAAGCAAGGAGCCGCTGGAACCTTTTTCATGTTAGGAGAACCCTCCATGTTGGATAAGATCGCACTGCTGCTGGTGATCATCGGCGGCATCAACTGGGGACTGGTGGGACTGTTCCAACTGGACGCCGTGGCGTGGCTCTTCGGAGGTTCCGCCGCCATTTTCAGCCGGGTGATCTACACCCTGGTGGCCCTCGGCGCCATTTGGTGCATTTCCCTTCTCTTCCGCCGCACCGGCGACAACACATGACCCGCAAAGGCCCGGAGCGTTTCCCGCTCCGGGCCTTTGCCCGCTCTTTTCCCTGAAAGCACAAAAAACCGGAAGGCAAAACTCTTTCGCCTTCCGGTTTTTCCAGTTCGGGGAAACCTTTTTTGCTTTACTTCTTCAGGCCGGACAGCTCAACGGTATCCCGGGCAATGAGGATCTCCTCATTGGTGGGGATGACCCACACGTCCACCTTGGAATCGGGAGCGGAGATCCGGGCCTCGTTGCGGGTATCGTTGGCCTTGGGATCCATCTTCACCCCCATATACTCCATATCGGAGCAGATCAGCTCCCGGATGTGAGGATCGTTCTCGCCGATGCCGCCGGTGAAGACGATGGCGTCCACCCCGCCCATGCCGGCCGCATAGCCGCCGATCACCTTCTTCACCTGGTAAACCAGCATGTCCAGAGCCAGCTGGGCACGCTTGTTCCCCTGGGCAGCAGCCTCCTTGATGTCACGGCAGTCGCTGGAGACGCCGGAGATGCCCAGGAAGCCGGACTTCTTGTTCATCAGGTTGGACATCTGATCGGGGTTCAGGCCTTCCTTCTTCATGATGAAGGTGACCACAGAGGGATCGATGCCGCCGCAGCGGGTGCCCATCAGGAAGCCGTCCAGAGGAGTGAAGCCCATGGAAGTATCCACAACCTTGCCGTCCTGGATAGCGGCCAGAGAGGAGCCGTTGCCCAGATGGCA
>JAHZBJ010000137.1:4709-5211 GCA_019423445.1 Oscillospiraceae bacterium | reverse complement strand
CGAAGCTCTTCAAACAGGCCGGCCTCCAGTGCCAGGATCTCTTCCTGGGCGCTGAGAACCCGGTTTTCCAGGTCTTTCAGTTCCTGGGTAATATACCGCTCACATCCGGTAAGGGTCTGTTTTCGGATATACTCCGCCGGGACCTGGTCCTTATAGGAATTGGTGATCTCAATATAGTATCCAAAGACCTTGTTGAACCCGATCTTCAGGTTCTTGATGCCGGTAGCTTCCCGTTCCTTGGCCTCAATGGAGGCGATGATCTCCTTGGTGTGGTCCGAAAGATAGCGCACCTCATCCAGACGGGAATGATACCCCTCCCGGATCACGCCCCCGTCCTTGAGGGTGAGCGGGGGCTCGTCCACAACCGCCCGGTGGATCAGGTCCGCCATATCCTCCAGGGGATCCATCCTGGCAAAGATGTCTTGAAGGTCGGTGCAGGTCACCTCGGAAAGCATCCCCTTCAAGGCTGGGATCCTCTTCATGGTGGAACCTAGTGCAGTCA
>JAHZBJ010000137.1:0-4699 GCA_019423445.1 Oscillospiraceae bacterium | reverse complement strand
CCCGAGGGGTGGCATTGCCGTATACGATTTTGGTCATCAGGCGTTCCATATCGTAAACGCCGTCCAGCTGCCCGGAGATGCGATTCACAAGGATGCTGCTTTGAGTAAGCTCCTCTACCGCATTGAGACGCTTATTGATCACTGGGGCAGAGACCAGGGGCTGTTCAATGTAACTACGCAGAAGGCGCTTACCCATAGAAGTCCGGGTCTTGTCCAGGACCCACAGCAGGGTGCCCCGGCGCTCCCGGCCGCGGATTGTTTCCGTAAGCTCCAGGTTCCGGCGGGCAGTGAGGTCCAGCCGCATAAACTGCTTGTCCGAGTAAAGATGGATCGTTTGGATACGCTCCATCCCCACCCGCTGGGTTTCCCGGAGGTAGCTGATAAGAGCCCCCAGAGACGCCGCCGCCAGCGGCATCTCCTGAAGTCCCAGTTCGGTAAGGCTGCGGATTCGGAACTGCCGGAGGATCTCCAGCTGGGAGGCGGCCGGCGAAAACCGGTCCTCCTCCAGGACATCTGCGGTGCAGCTGAGCTTTTCCCGAATAAAGGCGGAAATCTCCTTTTGGTCCAGAAAACCCTCGTTAAAGACAATTTCCTTGGGAGCAAATTTTCCCAGCTCCCCCATGACCCGGCTGTTATCCCCGCTGGGAAGCTGGGTAACATTCATCTCTCCGGTGGTAATATCTCCAAAGGAGAGGCCGCATCCTTCATCGGTGAAATAGATACAGCAGATATAGTTGTTGGCCCCTTCGTCCAAAAGGGAGGAATCAATGAGGGTGCCGGGGGTGACCACACGGATGATGTCCCGTTTCACCAGCCCTTTGGCCAGCGCCGGGTTTTCCATCTGCTCGCAGATAGCCACCTTGTAGCCTTTTTTGATCAACCGGTCGATATAGCTGTCCACACTATGGAAGGGGACGCCGCACATGGGCGCCCTCTCCGGGAGACCGCAATCCCTGCCGGTAAGGGTCAATTCCAGCTCTTTGGACACCAGGATGGCGTCGTCAAAGAACATCTCATAGAAATCCCCCAACCGGAAAAACAGGATCTGGTACTTGTGTTGATTTTTTATCTCCAGATACTGCTGCATCATTGGAGAAAGCTTTGCAATCTGGTCCGGTGTCAGCATCCTTCCGTCATCCCCCTGTTCTTTGCGCCTCCCTCAGAACGGCAAATCAGCCGCAGCCAGAGCAGCCAGAGCAGTCTCCGCCGCAGGAAGTCTCCTCCTGTACGGTGAAGGGGTCCTCGCCGTTGGCGCTGTAAACCACAATCTGCTGGATGAAGTTCAGCATCCGGTCCAGCTCATTTTTGGTGGTGTTGTAGGCCATCATGGTGGGGTGGGCCATAATCTGGCCGTAAACGGAACGAACCTCGTCGTTAAGGGCGGCCAGCTTCTCCTGGTCCTTCTCCTGCTTCTGGACCTCAGTGCTGAGGGCCAGCTTTTTCAGGTTGAAGTCCCCGATCATGCCCTGAAGCTCCTGGTCTTCGTCAGCGGCAGTCTTAGCCAGCATATAAGCGGTGTACTCGTCGCTTTTCTGAAGGGCGGCCCCCAGCTCCCGGGCCATGGTGATAACGTCCATTGCAATATTCTCCTTTGTTGTGTAATAGGGTTTAAACCTTTTATGGTTTTATCTGTGCCAGTAATCGTATCCACAGGCAGGACACCTGGGATCATCCATATCATGGCGGCGGCCGCATCGGGGACACTCCCGCTGGGCAATCCGGCTCTCCTCTTCCTGATGCTGGAAAAACTCCAGTCTGCCGCAGTCCCTGCACCGGAAGATCTCCACCGAGAGGCTCCCGGCCAGGATATTGGGCCAATCTCCCAAAAGAATACCGGTCTCCCCCAGCTGGATCTGCTGGGCGCCGCGGTACTCCATCTCCCCGCCGCAGCGGAGGCATCGCCCATCGCCTGGAAGCTTCATGGCATTTCCTCCTTCAACCGGCCCACAAGGGCCCAGTTTCGGGCGGAGGTAATCTCCACCTCCAAAAAGTGCCCTGCCAGCTCCGGCGGACCGGGGAACTCCACAATCAGATTCTGGTCGGTGCGGGAAGTAAGGATTCCTTCCTCCTTACCCGGCCCTTCGGCCAGCACCCGGAAGGTCTTCCCCACCTGACGCTGCATGTACTCACCACCGATCTTTCCCTGGAGGTCCAAAAGCTCCTGGAACCACCGGGACTTTTCTTCGGCGGGAACTGGGTCGGGCAATTCAGCTGCCCGGGTCCCTTCCCTTGGAGAATACAGGAAGGTGTAGAGAGCAGTATAACCCACCCGCTCCACCAGCTCCTTGGTGCCCTGGAAATCCTCGTAGGTCTCCCCGGGGAAGCCCACAATGATATCGCTGGTGAGGGAAATATCCGGCATCACCTTTCTGGCGTAATCCACCAGTTCCAGATACCGCTCCACGGTATAGCGGCGGTTCATCTGGGCGAGGATCCTGTCGGAACCGGACTGGACCGGCAGATGCAGATGTTTGGAAACTTTGGGGCACTCCGCCATGGCATCCAACAGCTCCCGGGTACAGTCCTTGGGATGAGAGGTCATAAACCGGATCCGAAAATCCCCAGGGATGCTGTTGATCCTCCGGAGAAGTTCCGCAAAATTCACGCCGTCTGGGAGCCCCTTGCCGTAGGAGTTGACATTCTGTCCCAACAGGGTAAAGTCCCTGTATCCCTGAGACACCAGCTCCTCCACCTCCCGGAGGATATCCTCCGGCCGGCGGCTCCGCTCCCGCCCCCGGACATAGGGCACGATGCAGTAGGAACAGAAGTTGTTGCAGCCGTACATCACCGTTACCCAGGCCTTGGGCCAGCTTTCCCGCCGGACCGGCAGACCCTCCACAATGGTGTCCGGCTCCTCCTCAGGGGCCTTGATGTACCGCTGTCCCTGGCAAAGCACCTGGTACATCCGCTCCGGCAATCTGGCCCAGGCGTCCGCCCCCAAAACCAGATCCACATGTGGGTAGCTTTTCCGGAGCTTGTCCGCAACGCTCTGTCGCTGGGTCATGCAGCCGGTAAGGGCGATGAGAAGCTCCGGCTTCTGGCGCTTGTAATGTTTCAGCGCCCCTACTGTTCCAAGAACCCGTTTTTCCGCATTTTCCCGCACTGCGCAGGTGTTGTAAATAATCAGATCAGCTTCTTCCGGGATATCGGTGAACCCGTAGCCCATCTGTGCCAAAAGGCCCTTGAGTTTTTCCCCGTCAGCCGCGTTCTGCTGGCAGCCGTAGCTGTGAACCAGCGCCAGGGGTGGAGAGGTATACCGGTGGGCCAAAGCCTCCCGGATCTTCCTCACATATTCCCGCTGTCCGGCCATCTGGGCATAGTCCAGGATATGGTTCTGTATCGTCGGCAAATTCAGTCCTCCGGGCAGATAAAATCCAATAGTTTAACAGATTGATTATACCACTTTTCCCTTGTCGTTTCAACAAAAAGAAAGCCGGTCCGATACCGGCCGGCCTTCTTTGGATCAGTGTTATTGCAGGGCTTCCGCCAGGCTCGCGCCCAGCTCTTCCGCCTTGGCCAGATCCTCCTTGGTGGGGACAAAGGTCACCCGGAGGGGTTCTGCTGCAAGGCTGCATTTCAGAGAGGTAAGCCGGGCCGCCACATTGGGCACCCCTTCTCCGCTCCAGCCGAAGGAGCCGAACACCACACAGGGCTTTTTCTGGCATCCTACAGCATCCATCCCGGCCAGCAGGCCCCAGACAGGGGGTACAGCGTCCCGGTTGATGGTAGGAGTACCCACCGCAAAGGCATCGGCTTCGTTGAGCTCCTGATGCATCGTCTCCATGGGATGATCAATGATGTCATAAATGGGGACATCGGCGTTCACCTTGCTGAGGATGCCGCGGGCAACAGCCTCCGCCAGCTGCCGGGTATTTCCATAGGCGCTGGTGTAAAAGACCGGCACCCGCTTGCGTTCCCGGGGAACGGGAGTACTCCACTCACGGTAGCTGGCAATGGCCTCTTCCAGCATGCAGCCCTTGGTGAGCACCGGGCCATGGCTGGGCAGCACCATGTCAAAATCCAGGCCCTCCAGCTTCTGGAGCCCCGCCAGAACATACTTTTTGAACGGCCCGAAAATGGCCTGGTAATAGCCCAGGAAAGCTTTCCGGTACTTCTCCGGATAGGCCATGTTGGTATCAAAAAGATAGGGCTCGGCGTAATGGGACCCGAGGAAATCGCAGGTAAAGACCACCTGGTCCTCAGGGACAGCAGTAAACATGGAGTCCGGCCAGTGGAGGAAGGGCGCCAGAACAAACTTCAGGGTCTTTCCTCCCAGATCCAGGGTCTCCCCATCCTTCACCACATGGAGCTTCAGATCCTGGCGGTTGGTGATGGCCTTGATGTAGATAGACCCCGCCTGGGAAGTGTAGATCTCCACATCTTCCCTCAGATCCGACAGGAGCTTTGCAAGGGCCCCGGTGTGATCCGGCTCGTTGTGGTTCAAAACGATGTAGTCAATGGTTTTGGGATCACACACTTCCCGAATGTTGTGGAGATAGACACTGTAAAAACTCTTGTGGCATACATCAATCAGTGCGGTCTTGGCGCTTCCCTTTACCAGATAGGAATTATAGGATGTGCCGTAATCGGTGGTCATAACGATATCGAACACCCGCATGGCAGGGTTCAGCGCCCCCACCTGGAAGATGCCTTCTTTAATCTGCTTCATGGGAAACACCTCCAAAAGAATCGCCGGAAT
>JAHZBJ010000136.1 GCA_019423445.1 Oscillospiraceae bacterium | reverse complement strand
ATGCTGACGTTGGAGGACTGGCCGCCGGTCTGCTCGGAGGTCAGCTCATACTGGCCGGCCAGTTTGTTGTTCATTACAGTGGCCCAGCCGGAGCCGGTGACAAAGAGAACGCCGCCCATGGAACCGGTGCCCACGGAGTACTTTTTGACCTCGCCGGAAGGAGCCGCCTCAGAAGCTGTGCTGCTGCCTTCGGCAGGAGTGCTGCTTTCGGCTCCGGAAGAAGCCGAAGTACCGCCGCAGCCTGCTACCAGGACTACCATCAGGAAAGCTAGGAGCAAGGAAGTGAACCGTTTGGAACTTTTCATCATGCAACCTCTTTTCTTTAAAATGGGAACCGAAGCGTACCAAAACGGAATAATGTATAATGTATACAATATTCCGCGCACCTATAAATTAGCACATCTGCTGGTACCTGTCAATAGAGTTTAAATAATTTGGGTGAAAATGTGCAAATACTTTGGCTGTTTTTATAAGGATAACACAAATACAACCCAAATAGGGGAAGCGAAAGGAGCAGGGCCGGAACGGAGATAGCCTGAAAGGAGTACGGGCCGGCACGGGTCCTTTCTGCTGCCCTTCCTCAAAGCCCCTGGGGCCCCAGCAGCAAAAGAGGAAGAAATTTGCCGAAAAATGCATACTGTATACAATCTGGCTTTTAGTATACCTCTGAAACTCAGGCGCCGCAAGGGGGAAAAAGGAGATTGTTGTAGTTTTCACAAAAACGGCGGGGCTTTTTTGTGGCAGCCGCCAAACCTGCTGGGGGGAGGAAGGAAAAGGAAAAGGGGAAGCTTGACTTGCGCCGGACAGGGGGACTATAATGAGGGCGGAAGCTGAATACTGTATACAATCTACACGGCCCGGTGGGAGCTAGGGAGTTTCCCGGCTGCTTCCGGCGCCGGGTACGGAAAGCCAGGCCCGGAATCCCCCGGCCTGGGACAAGAAAGGAGAAAGCAGCCATGGATACTTCCCTCAGAATTCAGGTCATCCGCCAGTATATGGAGGAACAGGGTCTGGATGCATGCGTCTTCAGCAATCCCGAGAACATGCAATACTTCAGCGGTTTCCAGGCCATCACCTACTCCAGACCCATCCTTTTTGTGGTGCAGCCGGATACCACCCATCTCATCATCCCTGCCCTGGAAGAGGCCCACGCCAACCTGGACTCCACCGGGGTGAAACACCTCCACGTCTACTATGAGCATCCCGAGAAGGCCCCTCTGGGCACCAACCCCCTGGAGGTGCTCCGCTCCATCCTTCCCCAGAAGGAAGGGCTGCGGCTGGGCATCGAGTTTGGGTCCATGTCTCTGAAGAACGCCCGGCTTCTGGAAAGCTGGGGCTGCGTCCTCAGCGATGTGGGAGCCCAGGTGGTGCGGATGCGGTATATCAAGGACGAGCAGGAAAAGGAGTATATCCGCGAGGCTGCCCGGCTCTGCAAGCTGGCCTTTGGGGAGTCCCTGAAGCACGCCCGCCCCGGCATCTCTGAGATGGAGTTCGAACAGTACGGCACCACCGCCCTTTACGAGGCCCTTTCCAACGACTACCCCTACCATTTTGGTTCCCCCGGCTGCATCACCCCCTCCGGCCCGGAGCGCACCGTCATGCCCCACGTCTATTCCAGCACCCGGCGCTTCCAGAACGGGGATATGGTGATCCACGTCCGGAAGCCTTCCATCAACGGCTATCTTGCGGAGCTGGAGCGGACCTTCTTCATCGGCAAGCCTGCCCCTGAGGCGGAGCGGGCCTTCAAGGCCATGGTGGAGGCCCAGGAGACAGTGATCCAGGCCATTCGTCCCGGGGTCACCTCCCAGGAGATGGATAAGCTGGGCCGGGACGTCCTGCGGAAATACGGCTATGAGGAATACGCCATTCACCGCATCGGCCATGGCCAGGGCCTGGGCCGCCACGAGGAGCCCTTCCTCATCTTCAACTCCACCCTGGTCCTCCAGGAGGGAATGGTCTTTACCGTGGAGCCGGGTATCTACATCCCCGGCGTCGGCGGCTTCCGCCATTCCGATACCCTGATCATCACCAAGGACGGCTGCGAGAACACCACCGATTTCCGCCGGGAATTCCAGGAAATGGTGTTCTAAGACCTTCCACGAAGCAAACGAGAAAAGCCCCCGCCGCGGCGGGGGCGTTTTTGTCCTTTTTCCCTCTTGAAAGAGGGCCGTGTGTTAAGCGGGATCAGAGTTTGACGGCCTTTACAAGCAGCATCATGGGGCGGCGCATTTCCTCCGCCATGCCTGGGAGTCCCATGAGATGGTCCGGCGGCACGGCCTCTTCCACCGCCTCCAGGCGGAAACCCGTTTGGAGCAGGGAGTTGAGGATCTGGGTTAGAGTGTGATGCTCCTTTGGGACCCGTCGGCCCAGAAAGAGAGTTTCCCGGGGACCGGGATAAAAATAGTTGTCAATGGCCCAGTACAGGGGCTTCCCCTCCTGGTCCCGTACCCAGTCCTGCCGGAGGCCTGCCGTAAACACCGGGTGCTCGATGTTGAAAAGAAAGACGCCCCCGGGTTTCAGGGTACGGAGGACTTTTTGATACACCGGCTCCAGGTCCCGGACGTAATGGAGGGCCAAGTTGGAGATCACCAGGTCGTAGGCCGACTCCGGGTAATCGTATTCCTCCAAACTGCATACCTGGTAGTGGATCCGTTCATCGGGGGCTTCCTCCAAAGCCCGGGCGATCATCCTTTCGCTGTTATCGATCCCCAGGACTTTGGCAGCTCCCATGGCCGCAGCGTACCGGCAGTGCCATCCGTAGCCGCAGCCCAGATCCAGCACTGTTTTGCCTTCCAGGTCCGGAAAAAGGGGCTGGAGCTGATGCCATTCCCCGGCGGCCTCTAGGCCGTCCCTGCTCCGGTCCATGGCGGCATAGGCCGCAAAGAAATCGCCGTCGTCATAAATGCCAGCGGTCATTTGGAATTTCCTCCTTTTGTCATGGCGCCCGCCTCAGAAGAGCAGGGCGATGCCGGAGCGGGGATGGAGGGCCCGGGTGCCGTCGGCGCCTCCCACCGTCATCAGCACCTTGGCGTTTTTGGGGATGTTCCGGTTCCAGGGGATTTCCCGGTACTCCCCGCTGCGGTTCACCGCCACGGCGGCGGTGAGGTTCCCCAGGCGGCGCTGGTAGACACAGAAGTGGTCGTTGAAGCAGAGAGGTTCGAACCCTCCCCGGCGAAGCACTGCGCTGTTTTTGCGCATCTGCCCCAGAAGGCGGAAGTACTCCACCAGACCTTGGTCCTCTTTCCCCCAGGGGTAGGTGCCCCGGTTGAAGGGGTCGGCGTACCCCACCAGCCCCGCCTCATCCCCATAGTAGAGGCTGGGGCAGCCGGGGAGGGTGTACTGGATCAGGGAGGCCAGCAGGAACATCTGGCGGCCGAAGTAGTACTGGTCAGGGGTAAGGGTGTTGTGTTCCCGCTGCCAGTCCCGGTTCCGGCCGGCCATATCCGGGGCGGCCAGGGCGGTGATGCACCGGGGGACGTCATGGGTAGAAAGGCAGTTCATCAGCACACCCACCACCGGAGGCGGGTAGTTCTCCAGCAGGTCCATAATGGCATCCAGAAGCTCCTGGCCCTCTCCCAGCTTCAAAAACCGCAGAATGGCGGTGCGCCAGGGATAGTTCATGACGCTGTCCAGCTGCCGCCCCAGGAGATACCGGCGGTAGTGACCGTAGCTGTGTTTGTTGGAAGCGTCCTCCCAGACCTCCCCCAGCAGCAGCTTATCCGGCCCCATGGCCTTGACGCTCCGGCGGATCTCCTCCAGGAAGAAGTCGGGGAGCTCGTCGGCCACGTCCAGCCGGAAGCCGGAGGCCCCTGCCTCCATCCACTTGTGGAGCACCCCGTCCTCCCCGCAGATAAACTCCCGGTAGCCCTGGCAGTTCTCGTTGACATTGGGGAGGGTGGCGAAGCCCCACCAGCTCTCATACTGGTCCGGCCAGTGGATCCAGCTGAACCATTCCCGGTAGGGGCTGTTGGGGTCGTTGCAGGCCCCGGTGTGTTCCCCGTACCGCTTTTCCTTATTAAAATAGACGCTGTCGCTGCCGGTGTGGTTAAAGACCCCGTCCAGCACCACCCGGATCCCCAGCTTCTCCGCCTCGGCGCAGAGCGCCCGGAAGTCCTCCTCGGTGCCCAGGAGGGGATCGATGCGCCGGTAGTCGGCGGTGTTGTACCGGTGGTTGGAGTGGGCCTCGAAAATGGGGTTCAGGTAGAGGACCTCCACCCCCAGCCCCGCAAGATAGGGGAGCTTCTCCCGGATGCCCTGGAGATCCCCGCCGAAGTAGTCGTTGCAGAGGAATTTACCGTTTTGGTCAGGGCGGTCCACCGGAGCCTCGTTCCAGTCCTTGTGGAGGACCCGGTCCGTCGGGACCCCCTCTTTGGGGGCGCCGGAGTTCCGGAAGCGGTCCGGGAAGATCTGGTAGAACACCGCCCCCTCCAGGGAAGCGGGGGTGGAAAACGGCTCATACACCGTAAGCTGCCAGAATCCTCCCTGGTTCACCGCCGCCTGGCCGTCAGGCTGGCGCAGAAGCAGGAATTCCCCCAGGGAGCCCCGGAGCCGGAAGCGGTACTGCCAGACCCCGGCTTCCCCGGGAGTCCAGGAGACCACATAGGCCGGCCGCCCGTCAGGGAGGGGCCGGAAGTTCATTTCCAGTGCCAGGACGGCGGTGGGATCCTCCCCCATGCCAATGGGGAACAGCTCCAGCACCGGCCGGGGGTCCTGGATCTCCCGGGGCGGAAGCACCCGGAAACTCACCATTTCCCCCACCGGCACCGCGCCGAAAGGTTTTTTATAAAGAAGATCACGGCTGTTATACAAAGACGGAACGCTCCCATCTGTTGTGAATTTTTGCGTCCGTAAGAATAGGGACGCAGAAGCGCAGGGTTCTGCCTCGCTCCCTGGCGGGCCATGGCCCGTACCCATGTCCGTAAGAATAGGGACGCAGAGGCGTAAATTTGTGCCTCGCTCCCTGGCGGGCCAGGGCCCGCACCCATGTCCGTGAGAGAAGGGACGCAGAGGCGTAAGTTTGTGCGCCGCTCCCTGAGCAAATCCCCTGGGCTGGGAAGGGCGGCGGGGTGGCCCTCACTGGTCTGCAATTTACTCCGGCCTTCGGCCTGCGTAAATTGTCCTGCTCACAAAACCGCCTTCTGAATCCTATGTGATATGCTCAGGGAGCGAGGCACAGAGTGGCGATTCGCAGAATCTTTTCTCACGGACGCGCCCCCGGGGCTACCCGGGGGCGCGGGGAATCAATCCAGGTGCCAGATATCCTGAGCGTACTGGTGGATGGCCCGGTCGGCGCAGAAGATGCCGGAGCCGGCGATGTTCAGCAGGGACATCTTCTGCC
>JAHZBJ010000135.1 GCA_019423445.1 Oscillospiraceae bacterium | reverse complement strand
GACCTCCAGCACCTGACCGATGTTCATACGGGAGGGAACGCCCAGGGGGTTCAGGACGATGTCCAGAGGACGTCCGTCGGGAAGGTAAGGCATATCCTCCTGAGGCAGCACCCGGGAGACAACGCCCTTGTTGCCGTGGCGTCCGGCCATCTTGTCGCCCACGCTGATCTTACGCTTCTGGGCGATATAGCACCGAACCACCTCGTTGACCCCGGCGGCCAGCTCGTCGCTGTTCTCGTTGGTAAAGACCTTGACGTCCACGATGGTGCCATATTCCCCGTGGGGAACCTTCAGGGAAGTATCCCGGACTTCCCGGGCCTTTTCACCAAAGATGGCACGGAGGAGCCGCTCCTCAGCGTTGAGCTCAGTCTCACCCTTGGGGGTCACCTTGCCCACCAGGATATCCTGGGCATGGACCTCGGCGCCAACCCGGATGATACCCCGCTCATCCAGCTCTTTGAGCATATCCTCGCCCACATTGGGGATGTCTCTGGTGATCTCCTCAGGCCCTAGCTTGGTATCCCGGGCCTCGATCTCGTACTCCTCGATGTGGATGGAGGTGTAAACGTCGTTGCGCACCAGCTTCTCGTTGATGAGCACGGCGTCCTCGTAGTTGTAGCCTTCCCAGGTCATGAAGCCGATGAGGGCGTTCTTGCCCAGTGCGATCTCGCCGTTGGAGGTGGCGGCGCCGTCGGCCAGTACGTCTCCCACTTCCACCCTGTCGCCCTTGTTCACCACAGGGCGCTGATTGATGCAGGTACCCTGGTTGGAGCGCAGGAACTTGATGACGTCGTAGCTCACCAGCTCCCCGTCATCGGTGCGGATGTCCACACGGGTGGCATCCACCCGCTCCACATAGCCGGCGTGCTTGGATACCACCACCACGCCGGAGTCCACGGCGGCCTTGTACTCCATACCGGTGCCCACGATGGGGGCCTCGGTGCGCAGGAGAGGCACCGCCTGGCGCTGCATGTTGGCGCCCATCAGGGCGCGGTTGGCGTCGTCGTTCTCCAGGAAGGGGATCATGGCCGTGGCCACCGAAACCACCATCTTGGGGCTGACGTCCATATAGTCCACCGCTTCCCGCTCAATCTCGGCCACGGTGTCCCGGTAACGGACACTGACCTTGGGGCGGGCGAAGCGGCCTTCCTCATCCAGAGGCTCATTGGCCTGGGCCACCACATACTCGTCTTCCTGGTCGGCGGTCATATAGTCCACCTGATCCAGCACCTTGCCGGTAGCTTTGTCCACCCGGCGGTAAGGGGCCTCGATGAAGCCGTACTGGTTGATCCGGGCGAAGGAAGCCAGGTAAGAGATGAGGCCGATGTTGGGGCCTTCAGGGGTCTCAATGGGGCACATCCGGCCGTAATGGCTGTAGTGAACGTCGCGGACCTCAAATCCGGCCCGGTCACGGGAAAGACCGCCGGGGCCCAGAGCGGACAGACGGCGCTTGTGGGTCAGCTCCGCCAGGGGGTTGGTCTGGTCCATAAACTGGGACAGAGGGGAGGATCCGAAGAACTCCTTGATGGCTGCCACCACAGGACGGATGTTGATGAGCGCCTGGGGAGTGATGGCCTCGCTGTCCTGGGCCTGGGTGGTCATTCTCTCCCGGATCACCCGCTCCATCCGGGCAAAGCCGATGCGGAACTGGTTCTGCAAAAGCTCGCCCACGCTGCGGATGCGGCGGTTGCCCAGATGGTCGATATCATCGGTGGTGCCGATATCGTGGTGGAGGCAGCACATATAATTGATGGTGGCGTAAATATCATATTTACGGATGTACTTGGGAATCAGGTCATCGATCCGGGCCCGGATGGCAGCCTTCTTCTCCTCATCGGTGGAGCAGGTCTCCAGGATCTCCCGGAGGACCGGGAAGTAGACCTTCTCGTTGACTCCCAGCTCAGCGCAGTCAAAGCTGACAAAGTTGCTGATATCCACCATGGAGTTGGAGAAGATCTTGATCTCGCTGCCGTCTTCCAGCTGGACCCAGGCGGTGTCCACGCCCATATCCTCCAGCTTGTGGGCCTTCTCCCGGCCGATGACCTCCCCGGCCTCGGCTACGATCTCCCCGGTGAGGGGATCGGCGATGGGGCGGGAAAGGGTGCGTCCGTTAAGCCGGGCAGAGATGGCCAGCTTCTTGTTGTACTTGTAGCGGCCCACCCGGGAAAGGTCGTAGCGGCGGGCATCAAACAAGAGCTGCACCAGATGCTTGACGGCGGAGTCCATGGTGGGGGGCTCGCCGGGGCGCAGCTTGCGGTAGACCTCCAGAATGGCCTCGTCGCCGGTCATCTCGCTGTCCTTGGCGGCGATGGTCTTTTCCATGTAGTCGTCCTGGCCGAAGAGCTCATAGATCTCCTCGTTTGTCCCCAGGTTGGGGGTCAGGGCGTTGGCCACATCGGCCCCCAGCTCCTCGGGGGTGACGTCGTCCCGGACACGCAGCAGGGCCCGGATGAAGGTGGTGATGGGGAGCTTGCGGTTTTTATCGATGCCGACGCTGAACACATCGTTGGAATCGCTGTCATACTCCAGCCAGGCGCCGCGGTTGGGGATGACGGTGGCTTCGAAGAGCTTCTTGCCGGCGGCGTCGAAGTGGGAATCATAGTAGACCCCGGGGCTTCTCACCAGCTGGGAGACGATGACACGCTCCGCGCCGTTGATGATAAAGGTGCCGGCCTCGGTCATCAGAGGGAAATCCCCCATGTAGATGTCCTGCTCCTTCACCTCTCCGGTCTCCTTGTTCAGGAGGCTGGCCCGAACCCGCATGGGAGCGGCATAGGTGGCGTCCCGCTCCTTGCATTCGGCAATGGTGTACTTGGGCTTATCGTCCAGCCGGTAGTCGATGAAGTCCAGCACCAGGTTCCCCTGGTAATCGGTGATGGATGAAATGTCCTTGAAAACCGCCTTGAGCCCTTCCTCCAGGAACCACCGATATGAGTTTTTCTGGACCTCGATGAGGTTTGGCATACCCAACACTTCATCGATTCGGGCAAAGCTCATTCGGGTCGTTTTGCCCTGCTGGACAGGTTTTACATTGACCATCCGCTCATTCACTCCATTCCATCTATTTTCACCATAATCCTGCTCCACATTGACAGGGCTTTTCATTGGGCATCCTCACCAAAAAAACTCTGCCAAAATCAGTACTTTCCAACATCACCTAGTACGGATAGGGCGCAATTACGCATTATGATACAGTATTACATTATAAGTCACCTCCCGCCCTCTGTCAAGGAAAATTCTTTCAATATCCGGAATTTTTTTGTGAAGGGCATACATGGATATTCTTGCCAGGTTTCAAAAGTTCATGCACCATTTTCCAGCTCCAGGGGTTGACAGTTTTCCGGGTTTGACAATTTCCCCCAGGGGACCTACAATGACTATAGTATCAAACGAAAGGGGCGGAAGCGCGGTGCAGGAGACCGTATTTTTTTCTGACGGCCAGGCCCTGGGGGCTGTGGAAGGAGACCAGGTGCGTTTTCTGAAAATCAGCCGTCTGGAGCAGTACCGGCGGAACCTGGAGGAGATCCGGCAGAACCGCCAATGGAAGACCCAGGGCACCGGCGCCGCCTTTATGGGGGTGGCCTCGGAATTCGGGGACCCCGGGGAAGTTCAGCCCCGGATCGGCGGACTGGCCCTGGCAGAGGGTGCCCTCTACTATACCATCCATCTGGGGGAGGTGGGGAGCCTTTGCCGCCGCACTTCCCTGGACGACGCCGTCCCCGAGGGACTGGTGGTCAGCCGCCAGGGGATGGAAACCTCCGGCCTTTGCTGGAACGGGGTCTCCTTCGCCACCACAGCGGCGGAAGGGCCTTTCCGGCATCTTGCCTTTTTCACCCTTCCCCGGGGAGAGCTGACGGTGGTGACCCAGGGGGAAACGGTGGAATCCACCCCCGCCTGGAGCCGGGACTGCCAGCAGGTCTACTTTTCCTCGGCTGGGATGGGCCGGGACGTGGCGGGACAGCCTGGAGGGCTGGGGCCCCGGTCCCTCTGCCGGCTGGACCCCAACGCTATGACCCTTACGGAACTTTACAGCGACCCCGACCGGGACTGCCTCTCTCCCCAGGAGGGACCGGATGGGCTTCTGTACTTTCTCCGCCGCCCCCGCCGGGACAACACCTCCCGGAGAAGCGCCGGGGATTTGGCCATGGCGCCGGTCCGGGTGATCCGGGCGGTGGGTGGATGGCTGGACCTTTTTACCCGCAGGTACGGCGGGGAACCCCTTCGTTCCGGCGGAGACGCCAGAGCCAAGCAGCAGTCGGAAGGTGACCTGATCATCGAGGGGAATTTGATCCGGGCTGAAAAAGTCCTGGAAGAAAACCGGAACCGGGGGGAAGCCTTCCCCGGAATCATCCCCGGTTCCTGGGAACTGGCCCGGCTGAACCCCGGCAAGGACCATCCTCCCGAAACGGTGGCCAAGGGTGTTCTGGCCTACCTCCTGCGCCCCGATGGAAGCATCCTTCTTTCCAATGGCCGGCATATCCTCCGCCGGGAAACCAGCGGCCGTCAGACTCTTCTGGCCCAGCAGCCTCTGGTGACCCTTTTTGCCGCAGGGGCCCTGAATTCCTCTTTTCCGGAGAAGACAGAAATGTAGCACCTTAAACAGAGATTCCTCTTGTATCAGAAAGACACGCCCTGAACCGGTTTTGCTCCGGTTCAGGGCGTGTCTCATCTTTTGATGCGTTGTTTTTATCCCCCTCTGTGGTGCTTCTGGAGGAGGGTGCAGAAAGCGAAAATAGGTACGGACAAAAGGAACCACAGGGTGCTGTAGAGGAGGCATATCTGCCCCCGGAAATGAAAGGGCAACCGGGAATAATCCCAAACCTCCCATCCCAGCTTCAGGTTCACCAACCACCCCACCACCAGTTCATACCCGGTGATAATGGCGGAACCCAGAGCGCATTTGGTGGGGAGCCGCCAGCCCCGGATCCGCCGGCTGACGCGGTAAAGGGTAGAAAGGCAGAGCCCCCCCGTCACCCCCATGGTCCAGTGGGTATAGCCCCTCCAGAGAAGTTCCAAAAGGCTGTAGCCCACCGCCCCCACCAGAAACAGGCCCCCGAACTCCCGCAGCTGTTTCCTTTCCATGGATCTTCCTCCCCGAACAAAAAATACCGCTTCCCGGCATGCCGGGAACACGGTATTCATTGTGCGTCACCAAGGAGTTGATTATTTATTGGAAGGAAACATCCGGGCCAGGAAAATCCCGGTAGTTTTTCCCTTGGGATATCCCAGGCTGTTCTTCTCCCGAAGCAACATGGTTTCTCACTCAGGGAACCCTTTTAGGAGAAGCGGGTCCGATAACCGCAGCGGCGGCAGAGATCCTGGGTAAGCTGGCGGCGGCGGAACCCCTCCACCATAGCGTCGACCACCTAGATCTCCACGATCCGGGAAAAATCCTCCTGAAACAGATTTC
>JAHZBJ010000134.1:4547-5431 GCA_019423445.1 Oscillospiraceae bacterium | reverse complement strand
GTACCCCCAATTCCAGACTCAAATCTCTGGGGGCTACAGGGGATTGCTGGTGCTCCCGAAGGTATCGGAGCACCATCAACTGGCCATGGGGGATGGGACTGCCGCCCAGGATTGTGCGCAGGTATCTCCCGGAGAGGGTAGAGAGCAGAATTGCGCGTTTGTCCATACAGACGCCTCCTTTCAAATCCCCAAAATTATTTATGGTACTAAATATTTCGCTGGCTAATTATATCCTGAAGGTACCAAAAAATCAACGAACAAACTGTGAATAATTCCCATGGAGAGGGGATTTTGATCCACATGGCGTTGTATCCTGACGGGGTTTCGTGTATAATCAAAGAAAGCGGCGGCGAATTCTGGAGAACGCCGCCGTGAAAAATGGGAACAGCCGGGAATGCAGGGCCGTTCCGCCGACAGGAGGCAGTTTTTCAGTGTATAAAAGCGGTGCAAAGTTAACAATGGTATCGGTTCTGGTGATCCTGCTGGCGATTCTGCTGGCGGCGTTGTTGGCCTATCTGACTCCTGCTTCGGTGGATACCGGTGCCGATGCCGACTGGGCCCCCGTGGTGGAGGAGGGGAGGCTTCCGGGCTACGAGGATTCTCCTGTCAACAACGACGGCAGGTATTTCTATTATCAGCTCTGCAAGGAAGTCACTTTCAATAAGCCCACCGCTCCCGGAAACGTCCTGATTGAAAATACTACAGGAAATACCTGCGATATGCAGGTGGAGTACCAGCTTGCCGATGACGGCACCGTCATCTATACTTCCCCCATGCTGAAGCCGGGGCAGCACTTGCTGGAGGACAAGCTCTCGGCAGAGCTGGAAGAAGGCAGCTACGATGTAGTGGCCAAGATCTACGTCTATGATCAGGAGACAGGGGAT
>JAHZBJ010000134.1:0-4537 GCA_019423445.1 Oscillospiraceae bacterium | reverse complement strand
AGAATAAGTTGTTCTAAGCCGAATGGCTATGAGAGAGAATAGGGAAAATTGAGAGAAAAGAGAAGAAATGAGGGGATTGCTGTGAAGGGGGATCAACTGTATGGTGAGAGAAACCTCACCATGTTGACGGATTTCTATGAGTTTACCATGTCCAACGGCTATCTGGAAAGCGGGATGAAAGACCGGACGGTGGTGTTTGATCTGTTTTTCCGCAGGATTCCGGACAGTGGCGGTTTTGCTATTTGCGCTGGCCTGGAGCAGGCGGTACAGTATCTGCAAAATCTCCGCTTCACTCAGGAGGACTTGGACTATTTCCGCCGCCGGGGCTGCTTTGGGGAGAAGTTCCTGCGCTACCTGGAGGAATTCCGCTTCAGCTGTGATGTTTGGGCCATCCCTGAGGGAACCCCCATCTTCCCCAATGAGCCTATTATGACCATTCGGGGGCCTTTGCTTCAGGCTCAAATGGTAGAAACCATGCTTCTCACCACTGTGAATTTTGAGACCCTGGTGGCCACCAAGGCAAACCGTATCGTACGGGCCGCAGAAGGCCGTTCGGTGGTGGAGTTCGGTTCTCGCCGGGCCCAGGGCTATGATGCGGCCATCCTGGGGGCCAGAGCTGCCTATATCGCTGGCTGCGACGGCACTGCCAACACCATTGCAGACCGGGAATTTGGCATTCCGGCCCTGGGCACCATGGCCCACAGTTGGGTCCAGGTGTTCCCATCGGAGTATGAGGCCTTCAAGGCCTACGCCGAGACCTACCCTGATAACTGCACTCTTCTGATTGACACCTATAATACCCTTCACTCCGGTATTCCCAATGCTATCCGGGTATTTAACGAGGTGGTGGTACCCCGGGGCTTCCGTCCCAAAGGGGTGCGTATCGACAGCGGCGACCTGGCTTATCTCTCAAAGAAGGCCCGGAAGATGCTGGATGACGCTGGCTACCCGGACGTGAAGATTATGGCCAGCAACTCTTTGGATGAATATATCATCCGGGATCTTCTTCTCCAGGGGGCCAAGCTGGATATTTTCGGAGTGGGGGAGAACCTCATCACCAGCAAGTCCGAGCCGGTATTCGGCGGTGTGTACAAGCTGGCGGCGGTGGAGCGGGAGGACGGCTCCATGGAGCCCAAGATCAAGATCAGCGAAACGGTGGAGAAGATCACCATTCCCGGCTTTAAGCGCCTTTACCGTTTCTACAGCCGGGAGAACAGCAAGGCCCTGGCGGATTATATCACCCTCCAGGAGGAGCCCAGGGTAGATGACAGTCAGGATATCACCATCTTTGATCCCAATGCAGTCTGGAAGAAAAAGACGGTTTACGACTATGTGGCCAAGGAACTGATGGTTCAGATCTTTGACCGGGGGCAGTTGTGCTATCGCTGTCCCTCCATCGAGGAGATCCGGAACTATTGTAAAGAGCAGCTGAATACCTTGTGGGACGAGAGCCTCCGGTTCGAATATCCCCACCGCTATTATGTGGACCTTTCCCAGAAGCTGTGGGATACCCGGCGGGCCCTCCTGGAAGGAATGTCCAGCTGCGGCTGACGGAAGAGAAGAAGGAGGAAGGACCATGGAGCCCATGTATCATGTGGGGTTTGATGACAGCCACGGCGCAAAGTACGCCATCCTCCCCGGAGATCCGGGACGGGTGGAAAAGATCGCGGCCTTCCTGGAAAACCCCCGCTTTTACTGCCGGAACCGGGAATATACCACCTGGCTGGGGGAGCTGGAGGGCGAACGGGTGCTGGTGATGTCCACCGGTATGGGAGGACCTTCCACCGCCATTGGGGTGGAGGAGCTTTTCCAAACGGGGGTGCGCACTTTTATCCGAGTGGGGACCTGCGGAGGCATGGCTGAACAGGTGATGGGAGGCGACCTTGTGGTTGCCAACGCTGCCATCCGCATGGAAGGCACCTCCAAGGAGTACGTTCCGGTAGAGTTTCCGGCTGTCAGCAATATCGATGTGACCAACGCCCTGATTGCCGCGGGGAAGGCCCTGGGGGCCACAACCCACTGCGGGGTGGTCCAGTGTAAGGACTCCTTCTATGGCCAGCACAGCCCCCAGAGGATGCCGTTGGGAGAAGAGCTGATGGCCAAGTGGCGGGCTTGGATCATGGCTGGATGCTTGGCGTCGGAAATGGAGAGTTCCGCCCTTTTCGTGGTTTCCTCGGTGCTGGGAGCCCGGGCAGGCTGCATCCTCAATGTCTGCTGGAACCAGGAGCGCAAGGCCAAGGGCCTCAGCGACCCCCATTGCCATGACACTACCCTGGCCGTTCGGGCCGCGGTGGAGGCCACCCGCATTCTGATTCGTCAAGGGCAGAAATGATCAGATCCTGTTAAAAGGAAAATAGAAGATTGAAAAACGCCGTCCGGCTCAGCCGGACGGCGTTTTTGCGTCTCGAAAGGTTTTAGATTTTTGTCAGCTCCTCCATGGAAGGAAGATCCAGAGCGGTTTTTGCGTAGTGGCTGAACAGCACAGTGCCATCCTTTTCCAAAACAAAGACAGCCGGGAGCTGGAGAGGGTTCCCTTCGGCGGGACCTTTTTGGATCCCCATGGCTTCAGCGCGCTGAATGGCTGCGGCAAGACCCTCCTGGTCTCCCATCTCTGCCTGGGAGGGGGCCGGATCTACCTGGAAGCGGCGGTAAAGCTCAGCTTCCGGGTCGCAGATGACCTGGAAAGGAATCTTCAGCCGCTGAGCGATGGGCCCAGCGTTCTCCGGGGTGGACTGGACCGCAAACACCACATCCCAGCCCTCTTTTTGGAGGGAGGCATACTGAGCGGAAACGTCGGCCATGGCCAGCTGACATACCCTGCATCCCATAAAGCGGTGGAAGAACAGAGCGGTGCGCCGGGCAGAAAGGGTGGCAAGAAAGCTGGCATGATGTCCGGAGAGGGATTCAAATGAAAAATCCGGCATCTTTGCGGAAGGAGAAAGTTTCATACTACAGACCTCCTTTTAATAAATACGCCGGCTCACCCGGAGCGAAGAGACCTCAGGGAGAAGAAAGGGTGTCAATATTGGTGCCCTGGGGGGTCGGGGACGTACATTTGATCCAGACGGTGAACATCTCCATAACTTTGTAAAAGGCGTCGATCTCTTCTTTGGAGCAGCTCTTCCGAAGGAAGCGGTAAGCAGAGATCCGGTTCACTACATCAAAGTGGCGGTGGGTATTGTTCAGCTGTTTCCCTTCCATAGAGAGAAAAAGACGCTGCTTTTTTGCGTCCTGGGGATCAGACATCCGTACCAGATATCCCATTTTCTCAAAGGCGGAAGCCATCTGGGAAACAAGACCTTTGCTTTTCCGATAGCCCGCTGCGATATCGGTGATGGTGGAACCCGGGTTTTTGTCGATATAGTCCAGCAGATGAATCTGGGTCATGGTGAAGTTTTCACCGGTGCCGTAATCCTTGGGAACATTGCGATAAGTGGTATAGGCATCGAGAAAGGCATATATAATTTCGGCCCTACGCTCCAACTCGATGGAATCAATGATGTCTTCGTGCATCAGGGAACCTCTTTCCGGCGTGGAGCTCGATCCTGCAATTTGTTTTTTCAGCGGGTAAAAAATGCGGAAAAAACAGAAACAAAGACGATCCAGCCAATTCGATGGGGAAAACTTGTATCAGAATATATTATAGTGTCAGATTAAAATCATGTCAAGGATTGGCGCGGCAAGGGGATATGCCGGCACTTATGGCAAACCCGGACTTGCCATTGGGAAAAAACAATGGATTTTTTGATGTTGTTTATCATATATACTAACTGAGGGAGGACAAGGTGAGGTTTACAGAGACAGTAAATAAAATTAAGTGAGAGTACAAAATAAGCACAAATTACATAAAATAGCAAAACTTCAAATGTAAAAAATGTCAATAAAATTGTTGCAAGTAATAAATAGAACGATTTATTTAATTAGTATACAAAAATACAAGTCGAAAAATAAACGAATTTATCGACTTATATACGTATTAAATACACAAAAATAATTACAAGATAAATTTTTTTGTTGACATTACATATATAGACATATATAGTTATTTTAGGCGGTAAACAAAAGCCGCCATTTGGAGGCCGGTTACGGCACAAAATCATACGCGAGGAGGAAAGTTCTATGGCTCAACGCAGAGAAAAATCACCCCTGGAAAACAAGCGGCTGCTCTCTGGCAAAGACCTGTTCTTCATGGCGATGGGGCAAACCATCGGCGCCGGTATTATCACCAATACGGGCCTGGCCATCGGTTTGGCCGGCAGCGGCGTTATCTTGGCTTACCTGCTGGCTTTCGTCGTTACCTATGTAGGCAACCTCCCCAATCTGCTTTTCGCCACCATTCATCCAGTGGCGAGCCCCACCTATGTTTCCACCTCCTGGTTGAACCGTAAACTGGGCGGTTACTGGCTCTACACCCAGATTTTCGCCGCTTTGGCTCAGGCGTACATGGGCTCGGCCTTCGGTACATACATTGCCAGCATCGTGGATATCAACCCCAATCTGGCGGCCTGCATCATCCTGGTGATCTTCTACATCATCA
>JAHZBJ010000133.1:4137-5435 GCA_019423445.1 Oscillospiraceae bacterium | reverse complement strand
CCTTCCGGTGATTATCGCCGATTTGGGTACCGCCACCAAGATCACGGTGGTGGACGAGACCAAGAGCTTTCTGGGAGGCTCCATTATGGCAGGAGTGATGATCTCCCTGCGGGCCCTTTCCAGCTGCACCGCCCAGCTGCCCCACATCAATCTGGATGATGAAGTGAAAAATGCCATTGGCAGCAACACTGTGGACTGCATGAAGTCCGGCACCATCCTGGGTGCCGCCGCCATGCTGGACGGTATGGTCCAGCGCTACCGGGAAGCTTTGGGCAAAGATGCCACAGTGGTAGCCTGCGGCGGCATTGCTCCGGCGGTGATCCCCTATTGCCGCTGCGGCATCGTCCGGGATGATAATCTTCTTTTGGATGGGCTGCTGCACCTTTACAAAAAGAACGAGGCGTGATCCTTTCCACGGTTTTGCCTGCCCCATGAGGGCGGGGGACCCTGCTCCGGTGAAAGCGCCCCATTCGGGGGCGTTTCCATAAAAAATGCGCCGCATCCTTCGGGAGCGGCAGCAAGGAGGAAATTCCAATGTCCAACGCAACCAAAAAGACCAAAGACCTGACCCAGCTGTCCCTGCTCATCGCACTGGAGGCCGTTCTGGCCTTCACTCCCCTGGGGTTCATCATGATCCCCCCCATCTCCATCACCATCCTCCACATCCCGGTAATTATCGGGGCCATCCTTATGGGGCCCACCTACGGCGGGATCTTGGGAGGAACTTTCGGAGTTCTGTCGGTGATCAAAGCCACCTTCTTTGCGGCAAGCCCTGCGGATATGCTCTTTTCTCCCTTTCTCAGCGGCAAGCCCATCCAGTCCCTGGTGATGAGCATCGTACCCAGAATCCTTTTGGGAATGGTGGCAGCCTGGCTTTATCAGGCCTTGAGGCATAAAATGGGTGAGATCCCCTCCATCGGCGTCAGCGCTGTGGCCGCCAGCATCCTCCATACCCTGCTGGTGCTGGGGTCCATGTGGATCTTTTTCAACGCCATGCCCCTTCGGGACGTCTTTGTCACCATGGCCAGCCTCAACTGCATCCTTGAGACCGTTGCCGCCGGTGTAGTGGGAGTGGCCGTCTGCCGTCCCCTGATGATCTATCTCCACAAAGGCGCCTGATTCGCACGCCACTTGAAAAAGGACCGGCTTTGCCGGTCCTTTTTATGTCTGCGTTGGGTTTTTGGTGTTTTCTACAGCGCTCCGGCAGAAGGGGCAGTTCTGAGATGGGGCTGGGACAAATCTTATTTCTCGGGGTCCAGAGATTCCAGCTCCCGGAGCCAGAGAGCCCCGGAAGCGTC
>JAHZBJ010000133.1:0-4127 GCA_019423445.1 Oscillospiraceae bacterium | reverse complement strand
TGGGCATCCGCCAGTCCCCTCTGGGGGAGAGGGCCACAGTCCCAACCTTGGGGCCGTCGGGGAGGCAGGAACGCTTAAACTGCTGGGAGAAGAACCGGCGGTAAAACACTTTCTGCCAACGGAGGATCGTTGCCCCGTCCCAGATTCCGGCAAAGGCATGGCGGGCCAGGCGGAAGGTCTTGCGGGGGGTGAAGCCCCAGCGGATCATGGCATAGAGAAAGAAATCGTGAAGCTCATAGGGTCCCACCAGGTCTTCGGTTTTCTGGGAGATCTCTCCGTCCTTGGCAGGAAGGAGCTCCGGGCTAACTGGGGTGTCCAGAATATCCAGAAGCACCTTTTGCAGCGCTTCCGGGGACTCCAGGGCGAAGGTTTCCACCATGTGGCGTACCAGGGTTTTGGGAATGGAGGCGTTGACCCCGTACATAGACATGTGATCCCCATTGTAGGTGGCCCATCCCAAGGCCAGTTCGGAGAGATCACCGGTTCCCACCACCAGGCCCCCGGTAAGGTTGGCAAGGTCCATCAGGACCTGGGTTCGCTCCCGGGCCTGGCTGTTTTCGTAGGTGACATCCAGGGACTTTCCGTCGTGGCCGATGTCTGCCAGATGCCTTTCTACTGCCTGGGTGATGTCCACCGTCCGCAGGGTGACATCCAGGGCCCGGCAAAGATCTTCAGCGTTGCGCCGGGTTCTGGCGGTGGTGCCGAAGCAGGGCATGGTCACCGCCAGGATATCCTTCCGGGGACGGTTCAGAAGGTCCATAGCCTGGGCAGCCACAAGGAGCGCCAGAGTGGAGTCCAGTCCCCCGGAGATCCCCAGCACTGCTGTTTTTGCGCCGGTGTGCTCCAGCCGCCGCGCCAGGCCGTGAGCCTGGATGGAAAGAAGCTCCCGGCAGCGGGTGTCTCTGGCTGCTCGGTCTTTGGGAACAAAGGGGGTGGGGGATACCCACCGGGTGAGGGTAGTGGGGTAAAGGGCCATGGAGAATTCCACCTCCGCCATTCCCTCCTCCGGGGGCTGGGGCCAGGTGGTGGTGCGGCGGCGCTGGGCTGCCAGACGCTCCACATCCATCTCGGTGACGGCCCAGCCCTCTCCGAAAGGCAGGGATTCCGCCAGGAGGGTCCCGTTTTCCGCTGCCAGGTCATGGCCGCTGAACACCAGGTCCGAGGTGGATTCCCCAGGCCCGCAGTCGGCGTAGAGGTAGGCGCAGCAGAGACGGGCGGACTGGCTGGTCACCAGGGACCGCCGGTATTCTGCCTTTCCGGCGGTTTCGTCGCTGGCAGAGGGGTTGGCGATGACGGTGGCTCCGGCGGCGGCCAGGGCTCCGGAGGGGGGGGTTGGGACCCACAGATCCTCGCAAATCTCCACCCCCAGGCAGAAGTCCGGCAGCTCCCGGCAACGGAACAAAAGGTTCCCGCCGAAGGGTACCCAGTCCCCACCCAGGGACAGCTGGCTTACACCGGCAGGGCCAGGGGTAAAGTTCCGGGTTTCATAGAATTCTCCGTATCCGGGAAGGTTCCGCTTGGGTACCACCCCCAGAATCTCCCCGTCCTGCAGAACAGCGGCGCAGTTGTAAAGCCGTCCGTCCTTCACCAGCGGGGTTCCTATCACCACCAGAAGATCGCTTTCACCGGTGGCGGCGGTGATGTCCAGAAGAGCTTCCCGGGCTCCTTCCAGCAGGGTTTGCTGACCCAGCAGGTCCCCGCAGGTGTATCCGGTTACCGCCAGTTCAGGCAGCACCAGAAGCTTTACATCCATGGCCTGGGCCCGGCGGATTACCTCTACAATGCGGTCCCGGTTATAGGAGCAGTCGGCGACCCGGAGGGCCGGGGAAGCCACTGCCGCCTTGATAAATCCATCCTTCATTGGAGAACACTCCCATTCTGCCCGGCGGTGCCGGGCGCAGTTTTTCTCCCGGCGCCGGGGAAACGAATCTCCATCGCCGGTTTTCCTGTTTTCCATGATACCAGCGGCAGGGAAATTTGTCCAGACTGAGGCCTGGGGAAGACCTCTTTTCAAGGGAAAAACGTCAATTTTTTGAATTTGCAAAAAGCGATGATTCGTTGTATTCTATACAATGAGAAAGCAGGTGTTTGTTCCCATATGAAAACTCTCATCGTAATGACTTTTAATATGAAGCGCAATCTTTTCCCCTTTGGGCCCAATGCATGGAACCGCCGGGCGGGTCAGGTGGCAAGGCTGATCAGGGAAGTACATCCGGATATTCTGGGCACCCAGGAACTTACCGAAGGTCCCCTGGGGGATATGGAGCGCCTTCTGCCTGAGTACCGCTGGGTGGGGGAGGGCCGGGGCGGCGGCCGGAAAGGGGAATATACCGCTATTTTTTTCCGCAGGGATAAATTTAACCTGATGAGCCAGGAGACGTTTTGGCTTTCCCCCACTCCAGACCGTCCCAGCCGGGATTGGACCACGCCTTTTCCAAGGATTTGTACCTGCTGCGAACTCCAGCCCCAGGACAGCCCGGAGAAGCCGATCCGGGTATACAACACCCATCTGGATCATCTTAGCTATTTTGCCCGGGTGCGGGGTTTGCGGGAGATTCTCCGGCGCATTACTGCCCGGTACCGGGAGGCGCCGGGGCCTGTGCTCCTTATGGGGGACTTTAACGCCACTCCCACCAGCCGTACCCTTCGCAGATGGATCGCCGCCGATCTGGAAAAGAGCGCCGGCCTGATGCGGGACTGCTACTGGGCCATCCTCCAGCAGGGCAAGGAGGTGGGCAGAAGCTACCATGGCTTCCGGGGAAAGGTAGCAGGCGCCCCCATCGACTATATTTTTACCAGCCGGGATGTGGTGCTGCGCCAGGTGCGGCTCCAGCGGGAAAAACTGGAGGAACGCTTCCCCAGCGATCATTATCCGGTGGTGGCTCAGGTGGAGCTGTAATTTTCTGTGTCCCAAAGGTAAAACAGGCCGCCCTGGAAAGAGGGCGGCAGTGGAATAGTTATGTACAGCCGGAGGTTTTCCAGTAAGACCTCCGGCCCGGAGCGTAAGAAGCCTTACTTCTTATTCTCGGACTTCTGCTGCTTCTGCTGTTTCTGCTGCTTCTGCTGGCTCTGATTGTTGGAGCTCTGCTTCTGCTCGTTCTGGCAATTTCTCTCGTTCTCCATAGGAAATTCACCTCCAGTTTTTTGGAGCGCGGATGGTATTCCATCGGCTCGGTAACTAGTATTTCCTCCCGCTGATGGGATATTCGGGAAAAGCGCAATGCTCTTTGCGCTGTTTTCAGAAGAGATAAAGCCCCTGAAACGGGGAACGCTTCATCTTGGCAGGTTGTTTTCTGGCTGCTGCGGCAGGGAAGGAAAAATAATCCATATTTTTTAAAAATACCTCTTGCATTTAGAAAAAAGCTGTGGTATACTTAGGCCATGATCTGATAATGATTATCGATATTAACTTGTTATCGGATATGAAATGAATCAAATGTAATCAAAATAGGGAGGTACATTATGGCTAAGTTTGTTTGCACCGTTTGCGGTTATGTTCACGAAGGGGATTCTGCTCCCGAGTTCTGCCCCCAGTGCAAGGCTCCTGCTTCTAAGTTCAAGAAGATGGAAGAGGGCAAGATGGCTTGGGCCGCTGAGCATGTGGTGGGTGTTGCTTCTGGCGCTCCCGCTGAGATCATTGAGGGTCTGCGGATGAACTTCACCGGTGAGTGCACCGAGGTTGGTATGTATCTGGCTATGGCCCGTGTTGCCCATCGTGAGGGTTATCCTGAGATCGGGCTGTACTGGGAGAAGGCCGCTTATGAGGAGGCCGAGCATGCTGCCAAGTTCGCCGAGCTGCTGGGCGAGGTTGTGACCCCCTCCACCAAGAAGAACCTGGAGATGCGTGTTGAGGCGGAGAACGGCGCTACCGCCGGCAAGACCGCTCTGGCCAAGAGAGCCAAGGAGCTGGGTCTGGATGCCATCCACGACACCGTACATGAGATGGCCCGTGACGAGGCCCGTCATGGCAAGGCTTTTGCTGGTCTGCTGGCCCGTTATTTCGGCAAATAAGCAAATCCCTTTTGAAAACTGAGTGATAAAGCAAAGGCCGGAGGAGTAAATCCCTCCGGCCTGAGCGTGTCGAAAAAGTTCGACACGCTTCCAGGGGGTATCCCATACCCCCTGGA
>JAHZBJ010000013.1:10493-24897 GCA_019423445.1 Oscillospiraceae bacterium | reverse complement strand
GGCCTGAACGACGATCTCAACGGCGTGGAGCGGGCCGTCTCCTTCGACATTCCCGACGCCGGTCGGGACGCACAGGTGGTCCACTCCCTGGCCAAGTGGAAGCGGATGGCCCTCTACCGCTACCAGTTCTCCGTGGGTGAGGGCCTCTACACCGACATGAACGCCATCCGCCGGGACGAGGAGCTGGACAACCTCCACTCGGTGTATGTGGACCAGTGGGACTGGGAGATGGTCATCACCCGGGAACAGCGCACCGAAGCCTTCCTCAGGGCCACGGTGGAAAAGCTGTGGCAGGTGTTTGTAGAAACCCAGGAGGTCCTCTGCCAGCGGTTCGCCCCCCTGAACCGGGTAGTGGCCCCGGAGATTTCCTTTGTCACCGCCCAGGAGCTGGAGGACCGCTGGCCGGAAAAGACCCCCCGGGAGCGGGAAGACGCCATCGCCCGGGAACGGGGAGCGGTGTTTATCATGGGCATCGGCGGCCGGCTCAAAAGCGGCCGTCCCCACGACGGCCGGGCCCCGGACTACGACGACTGGAGCCTCAACGGGGATATCCTGGTGTGGTATCCCCTTCTGGACCGGGCCATTGAGCTGTCCTCCATGGGCATCCGGGTGGACCGGGACGCCCTGGAGCGGCAGCTGGAGGAGCGGGGCTGCCGGGAGCGCCGGGAGCTGCCCTTCCACAAGGCGCTGCTGGAGGACCGGCTCCCCCTCACCATGGGAGGCGGTATCGGCCAGTCCCGAATCTGCATGGTGCTGCTGGAGAAGGCCCACATCGGGGAGGTCCAGGCGTCGGTCTGGCCCCAGGAACAGGTGGAGCTCTGCGCGGCCCACGGTGTGCATCTGCTGTAAGGCGTATAAGGGAGGAGAATGATGGCTTTGAAAGAAGAAAAGGAAGTTCACGGACAGATGGATCCCCAAAAGAGCTTCGGGATCCGGGTGTTCAGCAAAAATGTGATGCGCCGCCGGCTGTCCCGGGAGGTGTGGGAGAGCCTGGAGAAGGCCACCCACCTGGGGGGCCGCCTGGACCCTGCCATCGCCCAGGCGGTGGCCGACGCCATGAAGGACTGGGCCATCGAGCAGGGAGCCACCCATTTCACCCACTGGTTCCAGCCCATGACCGGCATCACCGCCGGCAAGCTGGACGCCTTCCTCACCCCTGACGGGGAGGGGGGCGCTGTCACCGAGTTCTCCGGGAAATCCCTCTTCGTGGGAGAGCCTGACGCTTCCTCCTTCCCATCCGGAGGCCTTCGGGCCACCTTTGAGGCCCGGGGCTATACCGCCTGGGACCCCACCAGCCCTGCCTTCGTCCAGGGGCACACCCTCTATATCCCCACCGCCTTCTGCGCCTACGGCGGCCAGGCCCTGGACCAGAAGACCCCTCTTCTTCGGTCTATGGAAGCGGTGAGCCGGGAAGCGGTGCGTTTCTGCAAGGCCATCGGCATGGAGGGGGTCACCCGGGTGGAGCCCAGCGTGGGGGCGGAGCAGGAGTACTTTATTGTGGACCGGGCCACCTATGAGGAGCGCCTGGACCTGAAGATCTGCGGCACCACCCTCATGGGAGCTCCCATGCCCAAGGGCCAGGAGCTGGACGACCACTATCTGGGCCGGATCCGGCTGCGGATCTCCCGGTTTATGGAGGAGGTGGACCGCCGGCTGTGGGAGCTGGGGGTGCCCTCCAAGACCAAGCACAACGAGGCCGCCCCGGCCCAGCACGAGCTGGCCCCGGTCTATGAGAGCTGCAACGTGGCCTGCGACCACAACCAGCTGGTGATGGAGACCCTGCGGGTGGTGGCCAAGGAGCAGGGCCTGGCCTGCCTTCTTCACGAGAAGCCCTTTGCCCGGGTCAACGGCAGCGGCAAGCACAACAACTACTCCCTCTGCACCGACACCGGGGTGAACCTTCTTTCCCCCGGGAAGGACCCTGCCGCCAATCCCCGGTTCCTGCTGACCCTCTGCGCTTTCCTCCGGGGGGTGGATTCCTACCCCGAGCTGCTGCGCCTGGCCGCAGCCTCCGCCGGCAACGACTGCCGCCTGGGAGGCTGTGAGGCGCCCCCGGCCATTATCTCGGTGTTCCTGGGGGACGCCCTTCTGAACACCCTCCGCCAGGCGGCGGGGGAGGAGACCGGGGAATGCCACGGCGGCAGGAGCCTGAGCATCGGCGTCTCCACCAGCCCGGAGCTGATGGCCGACGACAGCGACCGGAACCGCACCAGCCCCTTCGCCTTCACCGGAAACAAGTTCGAGTTCCGGATGGTGGGTTCCTCCCAGTCCATCGCCATGGCCAACACCGTCCTCAACACCATTCTGGCGGACAGCTTCAATGCCTTCGCCATCTACTTTGAGGAGGAGGGGTACACCCCCGAGACGGTGCGCCGGGTCATCGGGGAGACTCTCCGGAGCCACGGCCGGGTGGTATTCAACGGAGATAACTACAGCAGCCAGTGGGTCCAGGAGGCCATGGACCGGGGGCTGCCGGTGGTGGGGGACACCGTCCAGGCTCTGGAAGCCCTGGAGGACCCCCGGAACTGGAAGCTTCTGGGCCGCTTCGGGGTGATGACCCCCGACGAGTGCGCTTCCCGCCACGAGGTAATGACCGAGAACTACAACAAGGTGGTGGGCATCGAGGCTGCCACTATGGTTCAGATGGTGCGGCGGCAGATCCTCCCCGCCGTGGCCCGCTGCACCGGCGCCGCCGCCCGGGACGTCCGGGATTACGCCGCCGCCATGGGCCGGGGCCAAGGCTACCTGGAGGAGCACCTGGAGCAGCTCTCCGCCCTCACTAACGTCATCGCCAACGGGGTGGATGACCTGGAGCGGGATTTGGAGACCCTTCCCGAAGACCCCCGGGAGCGTTCCGTCTACATGCGGGACGTGGTGCGCCGGGATATGGCGGAGCTCCGGCTCTCCTGTGACCAGGCGGAGACCATCCTCCCCAGGGACGCCTGGCCCATTCCCACCTACACCGACCTGGTCCACTATGTCTGATATGTCTGAGGCGGGCCGAAGGCCGGCATCCTCTTTCATCCACAGGGAAAGCGCCGCGCGGCTGGAAAACGAAAGCCTTCCAGCCGCGCAGCGCTTTTTTGTTTCTGTTTCCGTGGAACCGGAAATCGGGGGGTGCTTTCTCCGGCGAAAGCAAATGCCAAAGAGCGGCCAGGCCGTGGCCTTCCGGGGCGGGCCCGCCCCGCCCCCTTACGGCAGAAGCTGGTCCATGAGGAGGAACAGGGCGTTCCCCCTGTAGGTCCTGCCGCTTTTGGTTTCCAGCTGGAAGGTGAAGGACTGGAAGAACCGGACAAAGACCGAGCCGATCCCGAAGAGGAAGGCGTAGATGGGGGCCACCGCGGTCCCCACAAAGAGGAAGGGGATGAGGGTATCTAGGAAGAGCCCCAGAAGGTAGACGAGGAGGCTGCCCAGCCAGAAGTTGGACAGGAGCTCCACCAGAAACAGGTAGAACTTTCCCAGGAGCAGTCCCAGGATGAGGTAGTCGGCGGTGAGGACCCAGTACCGGATGAGCCGCAGGGGCTTCAGCCGCAGGACGCAGAGAGCCGAAACCAGCAGGAACTCAAATACCACCACCCCGCCGAAGAACTGGTTGGTCTCATACCATTGGGCGAAGTTGTCAAAGGTCATGGGGACCAGTTCCACAACGGCGTGCCCCTTCACCGAGGTCATGGCCAGGTAGATGATCAGCAGGGGGTAGAAGACCTTCATGATCATTTTGGCAAAGACAAAGCTGTCAGGGAGATCATCCGTGGAATCGTCGCCGTCGTCGCTGTTGCTCATCCCCGATATCCTGAAGAAGAGGAGGACGGCCCCCGCCGCCAGCAGGAAGACTGTGCCCCCCGCCTTCAGGGCAGAGGTGTGCTCCGATGCCTCTATGTACCCCATCACCGGCGCCACTGCTCTTCCGACGATTTCCAGCACGCCTCCCACAAAGCCCGCCAGCTTCGCTACAATCGCATCAAAGGCGTCCATCGTGCACCTCCGCAAAGATATTTTTTGTTCTATCCGTATGATAACACGCCGCTTGGGGTGATTCAAGGCTTTGGGGCCGTTTTTCCGCTGTCCGGCGGTTCCGGCGGATGAAGCATGGGGGAAGGCGCTGCGCGGCAAAAAGGGAGGTCCCGGGGGAAACCCCCGGGACCTCTGAAGAAGGTCTCCGCACCGGCGGAAGTTAAGAATTCTTCTTTTTGGCGGCGGCCTTCATCCGCTCGGCGTGATCCAGGATCTTTTTGCGGATGCGGATGTTCTTGGGGGTGACCTCCAGCAGCTCGTCCGGGGCCAGGAACTCCAGGCACTCTTCCAGGCTCATATGCCGGGGCGGGATGAGGCGCAGGGCGTCGTCGGAGCCGGAGGCCCGGGTGTTGGACATGTGCTTCTTCTTGCAGACGTTTACCGTCATGTCGTCGCCCTTGGGGTTCTGGCCCACCACCATGCCGGCGTAAACCTTCTCGCCGGGGTCGATGAACATCATGCCCCGCTCCTGGGCGTTGTAGATGCCGTAGGCCACTGCCTCGCCGGTCTCAAAGGCGATAAGGGAACCGCTCTGGCGGCCGCTGATCTCTCCCTTGTACTCCTCGTAATCGTGGAACACCGAGGACATGATCCCTTCGCCCCGGGTATCGGTCAAAAACTCGCTGCGGTAGCCGAAGAGCCCTCTGGAGGGGACCAGGAACCGGAGTTCCATCCGGCTGCCCTTGGGCTGCATGGCCTGAAGCTCGCCCTTCCGGGACCCCATCTTCTCCATGACGCTGCCCATGTATTCCTCCGGCACGTCCACCACCAGCTCCTCAATGGGCTCGCAGCGCTTGCCGTTAATCTCCTTGTACAGCACCTTGGGGGCGCCCACCTGGAACTCGTACCCTTCCCGGCGCATGGTTTCGATGAGGATGGAAAGGTGCATCTCCCCGCGGCCCAGGACCCGGAAGCTGTCGGCGCTCTCGGTGTCCTCCACGTGGAGGGAGACGTCCTTAAGGAGCTCCCGGTAGAGGCGGTCCCGGATCTGCCGGGAGGTGACCCATTTGCCCTCCTTGCCGCAGAAGGGGCTGTCGTTTACCGAGAAGGTCATCTCCATGGTGGGCTCGCTGATCTTCACAAAGGGGATGGCCTCCACCCGGGCGGGATCGCAGACGGTGTTGCCGATGGTGATGTCCTCAATGCCGGAGAAAGCCACAATGTCCCCCACGGTGGCCTCCTGGACAGGGGTTTTCTTCAGGCCGTCGTACTGGTAGACGGCGGTGATCTTCCCCTTGCCGGAAACGTCGGGGTTGTGGTAGTCGCAGACCGCCACCTCCTGGTTCACCCGGATGGTGCCGGTCTCCACCCGTCCCACGGCGATGCGTCCCACAAAGGAGCTGTACTCCACGCTGGACACCAGCACCGACAGGGGCAGGGTCTCGTCCCCCTCAGGGGCGGCCACGTAGTTGACAATGGTGTCAAAGAGGGGCACCAGGTCGGTGCCGGGCACGTCGGGGGAGTAGGAGGCGGTACCCTGACGGCCGGAGCAGAAGACGGTGGGGCTGTCCAGCTGTTCATCGGTGGCGCCCAGGTCCATGAACAGTTCCAGGACCTCGTCCACCACCTCTTTGATCCGGGCGTCGGGCTTATCGATCTTGTTGATGATGATGATGACCCGCAGCCCCAGGGAAAGGGCCTTTTCCAGGACGAACCGGGTCTGGGGCATGGGGCCCTCGGCGGCGTCCACCAGGAGGAGCACCCCGTCCACCATCTTCAGCACCCGCTCCACCTCGCCGCCGAAATCGGCGTGGCCGGGGGTGTCCACGATGTTGATCTTGACCCCCTTGTAGGTGGTGGAGGTGTTTTTGGCCAGGATGGTGATGCCCCGCTCCCGTTCCAGGTCGTTGGAGTCCATAACCCGCTCCTGGACCGCCTGGTTTTCCCGGAAGGTGCCTCCCTGTTTGAGCATCTCGTCCACCAGGGTGGTCTTGCCGTGGTCAACGTGGGCAATAATGGCGATATTCCTCAAATCTTCCCGTTTCATGGGTGCCTCCTTGGTGCAATTCACAAAATAAATCTTTAACTTTTAGATTATATCACTAGATTCCCGGAAAGGGAACCCCTCAAGCTGAAAAAATGCTGTTTTTTGCCGTAGGAGAAGGGAAACCAGCAAGATTGTAAACTAAAAATAAAATATAGTTGACAATCCTCTTTTTCTGGGTTATGCTTTTGGGGAGACAGAAAGGAGCGTGTTCCCTGATGAAAAAGCTTACCACCCGGGAAATGGTGCTGTGCGCCCTGTTTGTGGCGGCCATGGCGGTGCTTTCCCAGATTATCGTCCCGATGCCCGGGGTCCCCTTCAACCTGGGGGTGTTGGGGGTGTTCCTCTGCGGGGGGATGCTCCGGCCCGGAGCCGCCCTTCTGAGCCTGGTGTGCTACCTCCTCCTGGGGGCGGCGGGGGTGCCGGTGTTCGCCGGGTTCGGGGCCGGGCCCTCGGCCCTCCTGGGGCCCACCGGAGGTTATATCATAGCCTATCCCATTATGGCCTGGCTGGAGGCCCTGCTGATCCGGGTCTGGGCGGGGGAATCCTATTGGAAGCGGGTAGGGGCCATGGCGGTTACCCTCATCCCCTGCTACCTTCTGGGGACGGCCTGGCTGGCGGTCTACCTGGACAAGTCCTTCGCCGCGGCAGCCATGACCGCCTGCCTCCCCTTTATCCCCTTCGACCTTCTCAAGGCCCTGGTGGCGGCAGGGGCCACCAGAAGCCTTTCCCAGTGGCTGCGGATGGCCCGGCCCTGAAGCCCTTTCCCACCCGGAAAGAAAAAAGCCCCCGGCGTTCAGCCGGGGGCTCTTTTGATTCAATCCTCAAAATCCTCGTCCACAAGATAGCGGGCCTGGGTCCGTTCCCGCAGGAGGTCCAGCGCCTCCGCGATGACCACGATGCCCGCCGCCAGGACGGCAAGCTTCACCACCAGGGCGGTCAGTTTCCCGATGAATTTCATAATGAGGCCTCCTTGAACGTCTTTTTGATTCTGTGTTTTGTCCCCGGCGGATCAGTACCGGGCCACCCGGAAGGGCGCCAGGGAGGAGAGGGCATATTCCCTGCCTCCCGCAAAGTCCGCCGGCCAGCAGGAACCGTGGTGGGGCTTTTCCGGGTCCCAGCTGCGCTTGTAGAAGTTCCCCAGCAGCACCGACCCGGGAGCCAGATCCCCGGCCTCCAGGGCCTGGGCGGCAAGGCGCCGGCTGACGGAAACGCTGGTCCCCCAGTAGACCCCCTGAAGGTCCTCCCCGGCGATGGCGTGGGCGATGGCGTCCAGGGGGCGCTCCCCGGAGGGGGTGCGCAGGACGCCGCGCCAGCGGCCGTCGGCCCAGGCGGTGATAGCTAGGACCCCGGGGCTGTGGCGGGTGGTGAACACCGCCTCCACCATGCTCAGGGGCCTGGGATGGGCCTCAAAGGCCCAGAGACGCACCACAAGGTTTCCCGGGGTGAGGCAGACCTGAGCCTGGGCGAAGGGCTTGTAGTCCCGCTGCTCCAGGGGGTAGCAGGTGATCTTGTAGGTGGGCAGGGAGTCGAATTTGGGGGAATCCGGCTGGGTGCAGATAATGGCCTCGAAATTTTCTCTCCCCTTTTTGTACAATTTCCGTGTTTCTAGTATACCACGGTCCAGGGATAAAGGGAAGCAAAAATAGCCGCGGCGGCGGCTATTTTTGTGTTTCCCATTGAGAAGATCACTGGAGCGGCAGCACCGAAGCGGGGTCCACCGCCTGGCCGTCCTTGGAAAGGGTGAGGTGGAGGTGGGTTTCGGAGGAGATCTCAGCGGGGATATCCCCCAGGGTGCCCAGTTCCTGTCCGGCGGTCACCGTCTGGCCCGCTTTGAGGGTGGAAAGGAAATCCACCCCGCAGTAGGAGGAGGTGTATCCGTCGGGGTGGCGGATCTGGACCATGCCGCCCCAGAGGGCGTCATTGCTCACCGCCACGATCTCGCCGTCTCCCACGGCCATGACCTTGGCGCCTTTCTCCCCCTGGATGTCCACGGCGTCATGGGTGCGCCAGACGTTGAGGGTCTTGTTTTTCACCAGTTCCCCGCCGCTGTAGGGGTTGAGGACCTTACCGCCCTCCAAGGGCAGCGTATAGGCAAAGGTCGGCGAGCTTTGCTGCCCGCTTTGCCCGGAGGATGCCCCGGCGGAGCCGGAGGAAGCCTTGGAGGAAGAGGAGGAGGCTGGCGCAGAGGAAGAGGAGGAGGACGGCTTTTCGACTCCGGAGGTATTTTTCCTGGCCTCTGCGGTGCTGCTTGATGCGGATGAACTGCTCCATGACGGTTTCTCCTCCCCGCTGACTCCCTGTTCCACAATCTGACGGTTGTTCTCCTCAATGCTGTCCAAGGTGCGGGCAGCGGTGGCCCAGGCGGCCGCCGACGCGCCCACGATGCACACGGCCAGGGCGATATAGAACCCTTTGGCCTTTATGAATTGGGTGACTCTATTGTTGTTAGGCATGGCAATGTTTCGCTCCTTCTTTCCGCTGTGCGCCGGAAGATTATTTGGGCCTTTTCCGGGGGCTCCCCGGGAAAAGGGAGGTGGGGAAGGCCCAGCCTTCCCGGACTCTGGCAGCGGCCGGGCGCCCCCGCACAGCCTGTACAGGGCGGCCGGTCTGCTCAGTTGTAGTTTTCACCCCGGGAGCCTCTTTATGCAGGTGGGTCCTGTGAAGATTTGCTCAGCAGCCCCCAGCCCTTTTTCCGGAAGAGGCGCCAGGCGCTCCAAAGCTCCCGGAGGGCGATGATCCCCACCAGCCCGCCGAAGAGCCGGGAGAGGAGGAGGCTCCCCAGCCGCCCCGCCAGAAAGACCCCGGCCCCCAGCCCCAGAAGGCCCCCCGCCACCATGGGCAGGGCGGTCCGGAAGTCCACCAGGCCGTTTTTCCAGTGGGACCAGAGGCCCAGGATGCCCACCGGCAGGATAAAGGCCAGGTTCAGCCCCTGGGCCGCCAGCTGGTCGGTGCCGGTGAGGGCCAGCCACACCAGCAGGATTCCGCCGCCCCCCAGGCCCATGGCCCCCAGGGCCCCGGCGGCGGCAGCCACCAGGGTGGAGAAAAACAGATCCAAGGTCCGCGCCTCCTTTGCCCGCCGGGGCGGGATTTTTTCAAAAACAGCTTGGAGGGGCCCGCCTCTCCGTCCTCCGGCGGCCCTCAGACCCGGAACAAAAGCCGCCAGGCGGCCCAGAGCAGGAGGACCCCAAAGAGCGCCTTGATCCAGGCGGTGTTCAGGCGGGGAAGGAGCCGTGCCCCCAGCCACGCCCCCAAAAGGCCGCCGGGGAGAAAGGGGAGGAGCTCCCCGGGGACCAGCCATCCCCGGCCCCAGTAAAGGCAGGCGCTGACAAGGGAGAGGGGGACGATGACCCCAAGGCTGGTGGCGTGGCTTTTTTTCCCCTTCACCCCCAGGGCTTCCAGAAGGGGCACCGTCACCATGCCCCCTCCGGCTCCCAGCAGGCCGTTGAGGAGGCCGATCCCTACGCCGCCGGCGGCGGCCAGCCATTTTCTCCCCATGTGAAACGCCCCTTTCCCGGTCCTGGCGGCGGCAGGTTCTTTTCCCAAAAGGGCGGAAAAAAAGAACGGCCGCTCCCGTTTTTAGTCTGCCGGGAGCAGCCGCGGATATTCAATTGAAAGGGGCCTGAGAGGGGAAAAGCCCCGGCAAAGGCCCCGGGGGCAAAAAAAATAGCCTTTCGGCTATTTTTATTTCCGGAACAAGACCCGCAATGCCGTTACACCGGATGATAAAACCCGTCTTCCGACAGGTGGGTGCCTGCCCTAGGCTTCTCGCTCCCTTCGTCCGGCCAAAGGCCGGGAGGTCTGCAATCCACTTCGGAGCGGGGGCTCCCGTAATATAAGTGTTGGATTATATTAACCGGTAATCACGCACACCGCAGGCCGGGCGGCATCCCCGGGGGAAAGCCGCGCTTCCGGATGGGTATTCTGTCAGGGACCGGGGCCCCGGGGGACAGGGCTCCCGGCGGGGGAGAGGATTATTCCTCTTCCCCGTCCTCGAAGTCGAAGTACTCCTCCAGCCGTTCCATAAAGAGATCGGCCACCCGGTTGTACTCCTCCTCATCCTCGATGACGTCCAGGTACTGCTCCCCGTCCTCGTCCTCCTCGTCGCTGACCCGAAGGATCACCAGTTCG
Source organism: Oscillospiraceae bacterium (assembly GCA_019423445.1). Lineage (GTDB taxonomy): Bacteria > Bacillota > Clostridia > Oscillospirales > Ruminococcaceae > Angelakisella. Next base: position 14,768 of record JAHZBJ010000013.1, on the reverse strand, counting down.
CCGCTGTCCTCCAGGGCGTCCTGGGCCTCGTCCTCGCTGTAGAGAGGGACCAGGGCCATATACTGGCGGTCCTCCAGCTCCAGGGCGTCCACGATCTCGAACTCGTGCTCCTTGCCGTCCTCGTCCAAAAGGCTGATGACGTCCTTTTCCATCTTTTCGTTCTGGTCCATGGGCATATCCTCCCGGGGGCAGGGCCCCGCTGTTCTGTGTTTTGGTTCTGACTTTAGTTTAACCATTCCTGAGCGGGAAGTCAACCACCCCGAAAATTTTCCTCTCCCCATCCTTCGACGCTTCCCGGCGGGGCGGGGAAAATGTCACAGACTGTTCATTGTATTTTCCCGCCGGGCTGTGGTACAATGGTAGGCGTCCCAGAAACCTTTTTACCGGAGGAATCCTCAATGATGCGTATGAAAAAATTGCTGGCGGCGGGAATGATCCTGGCTATGCTGGCGGGCTGCGGCGGTGCGGAAGACACTTCCTCCCAGAGCCAGTCCGCCTCCCAGAGCGGGGAAGAGCCCCAGTCCCAGTCTCAGTCCCAGTCCGCAGAGCAGGAAGGAGAAAGCGAAATGACCAATCCTCAGCTTGCCGAGGCCAACGGCCCGGTAGCGGTGATGAAAACCTCCATGGGGGACATCACCATCCAGCTTTACCCGGAGGAAGCCCCCAAGGCGGTGGAGAACTTCATCACCCACGCCAAGGACGGCTACTATGACGGCATCGTCTTCCACCGGGTCATCGACGACTTTATGATCCAGGGGGGCGACCCCACCGCCACCGGCCGGGGCGGGGAGAGCATCTGGGGGGAGTCCTTTGAGGACGAGTTCTCCTCCAGCCTCCACAACTTCCGGGGGGCCCTCTCCATGGCCAACGCCGGCACCAACACCAACGGCAGCCAGTTCTTCATCGTCCAGAGCGGCGATAAGCTCACCGACAGCGCCGCCCAGAACACCATGCTCCAGTGGACGGTGAACCGCTTCCAGTGGCAGCTGAACACCTCTGACGCCTCCTCCGCCCAGGCCCTGATGGATGAGCTTAACGCCAAGCTCACCGACTACCAGCAGAACGGCCTGCCCCAGGAGTATCTGGACGAGTATGAGCCGGCCATCCAGCGGTACAAAGAGGTGGGCGGAACCCCCCACCTGGATTATAAGCACACCGTCTTCGGCCAGGTCATTGACGGCATGGAGGTGGTGGACGCCATCGCCGCCGTGGATACCGACGGCAACGACAAGCCTCTGGAGGACGTCACCATCCTCTCCATCGAGATCCAGGAATAATTTAGGTCCGGGAGAGAAGATTCTGCAAACCGTCAGTCTGTGCCCCGCTCCCTGAGCAGGCCGCCTGGGATTCGGAAGCCGTTTTTGCGTCCGTGAGCAGACGGACACAGGGGCGCAAGGCGGCATCCCGCTCTCAGGTCCGTGAGCAGACGGACGCAGAAACGCAAGGCGGTAGCCCGCTCTCGGGTCCGTGAGCAGACGGACGCAGAAGCGCAAGGCGGCATCCCGCTCTCTGAACAAATAACCGGCGCTGGAAAGGACCCCAATGGATCCTCTCCAGCGCCTTCTGCATTTTGGGTCAGGAAATGCTGTGCCCTTCCCCACCCGGGCGCTCAGGTCCGTGAGAAAAGGGACACAGCTCGCTGCGCCTCCCAGAGGGCATTCTCACGGACATGGCAGCCGGCCCCAGCCGGCCGGGGAGCGGGGCACAGACTGGCAATTCGCAGAATCTTCTCTCACGGACCTGAAAAGAGCGGGGCACAATTTTGCGTCTCGCAGAAGGTGTTCTCACGGACTTGAAAGAAGGTTGGCAAAACGGTATAATCAAGGGTAGAATTGTCGCGGGGGAGGAAGGGAGCCATGACCACCATCTGGGCGCTGCCGGACGGAGGAGAGAAGGACCTGAAGCTTTTGGGGGAGCCGCATCTGGCGAGGGACCTGCCGGCAGGGGAAATGCGGGTTCTCAAGGCGGTCACCATCCCCGGGGCAGGTTCCTTCCGGAAAAGCTATTCCGCCCCCATCTACCGCCGCCGGGATATGGAGGAGCTTGACCGGCGCACCGGGGAGGAGTGGAGCTTTTCCCGGAAGCGGTGCCGGGGGGTTCTGGCCCGGAAGGGTTCCCGGACCCTGGGGTACATCCGCCGCCAGGTGGGGAACCACCTGCTGTGCATTCCCGTTTTCGACCCAAAGGGCTTTGCCTCCCTGGGGTGGAAAACCGCCGGATACCTGCCGGTGGGGGATGGCTGGGTGGCGGTGGCCTGCCGCCGGGTGGGCTATTGGGTCTGGCTGGCCCTGGCGGCCCTGGCGGTGTTCGGCGTTTCCTACCTGTATTTCACTCAGGGGCCCCAGGTGCTTTTGACCACCATTCAGGAACTGCCCCAGACCCTTTCCGATTCCTGGTACCGCCTGCTGCGGGGCTGGGGACTCATCTGATCCCGCCGAAAGGAGAAAACCGCCTATGTTTTCCCAGGATATCATCTGGGTCGCCGACCTGGCCCTGGTGCTTGTGATGAGTGTCGCCGGTTTTGCCGCCATGGGGGTGGATAAGTCCATCGCCAAGGGGAACGAAAAGCGGGAGGCCAAGGGGAAGAAGCCCCGGCGCCGGATCCGGGAGCGGACCTTGTTCCTTCTGGCCGCCCTGGCAGGATCCCCGGGGGTGCTTCTGGGGATGTATGTTTTCCGCCACAAGACGAAGCATCGGTCCTTCGTCCTGGGTATCCCGGCCATCCTCATCCTCCAGCTGATTTTGGCATGGTTCATATTCAGCCGCCTTTCCGTCTGAACAGCGCCCCCTGATGCCCCGGCATCAGGGGGTATTTTTTGTCCGGCCGTCCGGGAAAGCCCTTTTTCCTGGTCCCCGGCATCCTCCCGCCCCGGCCGAAATATATATGGTGGAGAAGAAATGCGAAGGGGAGGAATGGCAGCGTGAAGCGATGGACGGCGTGGCTGGTGGCTCTGACGGTGCTGGTGACCCTGGGTGGGACCAGGGCGCAGGCCCAGTGCCTGGTGACGGGGGAGGATTACACAGTGGGGGCCAAGGCCGCCGTGGTTATGGAAGCCCAGACCGGCGCCCTCCTTTTCGCCCAGGAGCCCCACAAGGAGCTGGCCATGGCCAGCACCACCAAGATTATGACGGCGCTGCTGACCCTGGAGCAGCCCAATCTGGATGAAGAGTTTATTGTGGACCCGGAGGCCATCCGGGTGGAGGGCTCCTCCATGGGCCTCCAGGAGGGGGATACCGTCACCCTCCGGAACCTGGCGGGGGGGATGCTCACCGCCTCGGGAAACGACGCCGCCGGGGCGGCGGCGGTGCGGATCTCAGGGAGCCTTACGGCCTTCGCCGCCCTGATGAACCACCGGGCCCAGGAGCTGGGGATGCTGAACACCCACTTTGTCACCCCCTCGGGGCTGGACGCCGAGGGCCATTACTCCACCGCCTATGACATGGCTCTTCTGGCCCGGGAGGCCCTCCGGAACCCGGATTTCGCCCAGATGGCCGCCTCCAAGCGCCTCACCCTCCATTACGGCAATCCCCCTTACGACCGCAGCCTGCTGAACCACAACCGCCTCCTTTCCCTCTACCCTGACGCCATCGGCGTGAAAACCGGCTTCACCGACAAAGCGGGGCGGTGCCTGGTGTCGGCGGCCCGGAGGGATGGTGTCACCCTCATCTGTGTCACCCTGGGCTGCCCCGACGACTGGAACGTTCACGAGACCCTTTATGAGCGGTACTTCCCCAAGGTGCAGATAGCGGAGCTCTCCCCACAGGAGACTCTGGAACTGCCGGTGGTGGGGGGGACCGCTTCCACGGTGGAGCTGCGCCAGGTAGAGGAGCTGAGCCTGGCGGTGGTCCAGGGGCAGGAGGGAACGGTGGAGGAGCGGGTTTTCGCCCCGAAATTTCTTTACGCACCTATTTTGGGTGGTGACATCCTGGGGAAGATAGTATATTATAGGGATGGACAGCCGGTGGGGGAAAGCAGCCTGGCCGCCGCTTCGGCGGTGCCGGCCCTCCCGCCGCCGGAACCCAAGAGCCTGTGGCAGCGGCTCTTCGGCGGATAACCCGGCCCCCAGCGGGGCGGGGAAAAGGAAAGGAAGTTCACAGATGGCAAAGCCTGTACGCATTCAAAAGGCCCTTACCGACCAGGGGATCCTCTCCCGGCGGCGGACCGAGGAATATATCCGGGAGGGGCGGATCACCGTCAACGGCCACAAGGCCCAGCTGGGCCACCCCGTCTATCCCACCGATGTCATCGCCATTGACGGGGTCCGGGTGGCCCCC
>JAHZBJ010000013.1:3374-10483 GCA_019423445.1 Oscillospiraceae bacterium | reverse complement strand
ACCACCAGCGACGAGCTGGGGCGGCGGTGCGTCACCCAGCTTCTGGAGGGGCTGGACGCCCGGGTCTACCCGGTGGGCCGCCTGGATAAGGACAGCGAGGGCCTCCTCCTTCTCACCAACGACGGGGCCTTCGCCAACCTGATGATGCACCCCAGCCACCGGGTGGGCAAAACCTACCGGGTGACGGTGCGCCCCGGGGTCACCGAGGACCAGTGCATCACCCTCAGCGCCGGTGTGGACATCGGGGAGGAGGGGAAGCCGGAAATTACCGCTCCCGCCTCGGTGCTGGTGTTGGAGAAGTACCCTGACCGCTCGGTGCTCCAGATCACCATTACCCAGGGGAAGAACCGCCAGGTCCGCCGGATGTGCCAGGCGGTGGGGCTGGAGGTGGCCCGGCTCAAGCGCACCGCCGTGGGCCCCCTGCGCCTTGGGATGCTCCAGCCCGGCAAGTGGCGGGAGCTGCGGAAGACCGAGGTGGCGGCTCTGCGCAACGCTGCCCGTCCCTCCCGGGAGCAGGAGCCCATCCCCCAGGACGGCCCCGGGGAGCACCTGGGGAGCTTCGGCAAGGAAGGGCGGCGCACCCCTAAAAAATCCGCCCCCAGGGGCCGGGGAGAAGCCGGAGAGGGCTTCCGCCGGGACCGCACCGGGGCCCTTCGGTTCGGCCAGGAGGGGAAGGCCTCCGGCAAAGGCGGTTCCGGCAAGGGAAAAGGCCCCCGGGACCGGAAGGACGCCAGAGGGGCGGCACGTCCCGCCGGCGCCGGGAAGGGGACAGGTCCCGCCCGGGAGGCCCGGAAGGGCCGCAGCCCCCGGGAAAGGAAGGGATAAGCCATGATTCAGATCCTGCCTATCCATCCCCAGGTGCTGCCGGACTTCTGCCTGGAAAAACACCTGGACGATGACGCCCCGGTGTGGGGATATATGGCCACCCAGGGCACCACCCTTCTGGGCTGGTGCGTGGTGGCCAAGGACGACCCCTGCCGTATCCTGGGCCTGGAGGCCCAGGATCAGGAGGTGGCCGACGGCCTGCTCCGGGCGGCCCTCCACCCCTTCTATGAGGAGGGGATTCAGGAGTACCGGTTCAAAGATCTGCCGGGGCTCCCCCTGCCCAGCCGGTACATGATGGCCGGGGTGGGGCGCTTGGCGGATATTTTCACCCCCTGCGGCCATGAGGGCTGCCAGTAAGGTAAGAGGATAAGAGGAGGAAAGTAAGGATGAATATTTTTCTCGCCGCCCTGGCGGGGTACCTGCTGGGGAGCGTCAGCTTTTCCATTATCCTCAGCCGCCTGCGCTACCGGGACGACATCCGCCACCACGGCAGCGGCAACGCCGGCATGACCAATACCCTGCGCACCTACGGGAAGCTCCCGGCAGTGCTGGTGCTGGTGGGGGACGCCTTGAAGGGAGTCCTGGCCGCCTGGATCGGCTGGAAGCTGGGAGGCACCGCCGGGGCCTATGTCGCCGGGCTCCTGGCGGTGGTGGGGCATATGTTCCCCCTCTATTTCGGCTTCAAGGGGGGCAAAGGGGTGGCCACCGCCGCCGGGGTCATCCTGGGGACATGCCCCCCTGTGCTGCTGATGCTTGTGGTGGTGTTCCTTTTGGTGGTGGCTCTCAGCCGCTATGTCTCCCTGGGTTCGGTGACGGTGGCGGTGTGCTATCTCCCCGCCATGCTTTGGTACACCCGGGAGGCGGGATTCTCCCTGCGGCCGGATCTGGTCTGCCCTCTGCTGATGGCCGTCCTGGTGATCTGGGCCCACCGGAGCAATATCCGCCGCCTCCTCTCCGGCACTGAAAACAAGCTGGGGGCGGGCAAAAATCCGCGTCCGTGAGGCCCGGGAGGCCGGGCCACGGGATGACACTTTCTGTATTGACAGAAAGTGTCCAAAGAACAACCGGGGGCAAGCCCCCCGGCCCCCGACGGCCAAAACCAGTCGTCCCTGAGGAGAAAACCCACCACCGCCGCCGGTTACCGGGGCAGCGGCCCCCGCTGGTTCCGCCATGCAACCGGCAGCGCCCAGCCAGAGTGAAACCCTGCGGCGGGACTGAGGAAAAGGGCAGGCGGTACTCCCCCTTGCTCCCGTTTCAGGTCCGGGCCTCCTTCTTCGCTGGCCTGACAGGGAGCCTCCGGCGGAGCGGCCCGGCAGGCCGGGCTGCCAAGTCCGTGAGAAGAGGGACGCAGGGGCGTAAGTTTGCACCCCGCTCCCTGAGCAAACAACCCGGTCGGGGGAGGGCGCCGGATTCACCCACAAAAGCGCCTTCTGAATCCCAGGTGACCTGCTCAGGGAGCGGCCGGGCAAGGGCCCGGTGCCACGCAATTTGCGCCGCTTCGCTCCGCAAATTGTGCTGTTACCCGCCAGCGCCATCTGAATCCCAAGTTAGAAAACCATAGCGCCCTTCTCAGTCTAAGTTGTTTGTTCAGAGAGCGAGGTACCGCCTGGCGCTTCTGTGTGCCTTCTCTCACGGACATCCCTCCCGTTGGTCGGGAACGTGGCCTCGAAAGCCCCACTGGGGCTTTCGTCCCATGGGGGACCGGCCAGCCAACGGGGGCCACCCCGCCTCACGGACAAAAAAACTTGACAAACCCCTTTGAAAGGGTTATAATAATCAAGCTGTTTCATCCAAAGACAGCAGGTGCCCCTGGAAGGGGGCATAATGGTGCCAACCGCCTGCCGAGGAATTGCAGTGCAAAACCGCAGGGCCGCAAGGCCGTTTCTGATGCAGTATGCGCTCTTTCCACGGTGAGTTGGGAAGAGCTTTTTTCGTTTTCCGCGTTTCCGATTGTCTATCTGGGAGGTGAACCATTTTGGCTAACGAAAAGATCGTCAAAGCAAAAGCGGAGCAGGTGGAGGCCCTCCGGGCCCGTATCGAGTCCTCCGTGGCTGGCGTGCTGGTGGACTACCGCGGCATCACCGTGGCTGAGGACACCAAGCTCCGTAAGGAGCTCCGTGAGGCCGGCGTTCATTACGCCGTCATCAAGAACAACATCATGCGCCGGGCTGCTCAGGCTGCCGGAAAAGAGGCTCTCGCCGAGTCCATGACCGGAACCACCGCTTTCGCCCTTTCCGAGGAGGACCCCATCGCCGCCGCCAAGATCCTCAACAAGTTCGCTGAGGATTCCAAGGGCAAATTCACCATTAAGGCCGGCTTCATGGAGAACGAGATCCTGGACGCCGCCGGTGTCCAGCGGGTCGCCAAGCTCCCCGGCAAGACCGAGCTGCTCACCATGCTCTGCATGGCCCTCAACGGCAACATCCGGGGCCTGGCTGTGGCCCTCAACGCCATCGTCGAGAAGCAGGGCGAGGGAGACGCCGCCTGAAAACTTTTTCTGGCTGCAAACAACGACAATATGCTATCGTAGGAGGTAAATACAATGGCTTCTGAGAAGATTACCAAATTTGTAGAAGAGATCAAGACCCTGAGCGTTATGGAGCTGGCCGAGCTGGTCAAGGCCATCGAAGAGGAGTTTGGCGTTTCCGCCGCTGCTCCCGTTATGGTTGCTGCTGGCCCCGCTGCCGGTGCCGCCGCCGCTGAGGAGAAGAGCGAGTTCGACGTCGTCCTGGTGGAGGCTGGTGCTTCCAAGATGGGCGTCATCAAGCTGGTCAAGGAGATCACCGGTCTGGGCCTGAAGGAGGCCAAGGACCTGGTGGACAACGCCCCCAAGACCGTCAAGGAGGCTGTGGCCAAGGCCGATGCCGAAGAGATGAAGAAGAAGCTGGAAGATGCCGGCGCCAAGGTGGAGCTGAAGTAAGTTCGGCTTTCCCCCTTCATTCATCCAAGAAAAACGAAAAAGCTCACCGCAAACCAGCAAAAGCGCCCGGCACCGCCGGGCGCTTTTGTTATCCCCGGGACCCTGGAAAGAAGGAAGCGCCTGGCAGCCGCCAGGCGCTTCCTTCTTATGTCCGATTTGTTTTGCCGCAAAGGGGGGCAAAGCCTCACCCCGTTACCCCCAGGGCTTCCTTCAGTTGGTGGATGGCAGAGGCCCCTACCAAAACCAGGACCTTGTCCCCGGCCTGGAGCAGGGTGGGACCTCTGGGGATAATGAGCTCCCCGGCCCGGGTGATGGAGATGAGGACGCACTCGTTGGGAAGGCGAAGGTCCTTGATGGCCACCCCAGCCATAGGGCTGTCCTCAGGAAGAATAAACTGGCTGATGGTGGCTTCCCCGCGGTTCAGGGAGAGGAGGGACTGAATGGCAGAGGCGTCCACCTCCCGCTCCAGGGTCCGGGCCAGGATGTCGGTGCTGGAGACGGGGATATCCACCCCCAGCTGCCGCATCGTCTTCAGGTTGTTGGGGTTGTTGACCCGGCTCAGGGTCCGCTTGACCCCGAAGATCCGCCGGGCAGTCTGGCAGGCGATCAGGTTCACCTGGTCCGCGCCGGTGGCGGTGACAATGGCGTCGGCGCCCTGGGCGCCGGCGGCCCCCAGGGTGTCGGCGGAGCTGCCGTCCCCCTGGATGACAGTGATCCCCAGGCGGTCGGCGGCCCGGCGGCAGAGGGCCGGGTCCTGTTCAATGACCAGGGGGGTGTGGCCGTGTTCCAAAAGGGTTTTGGCAAGGTAGAACCCCACCTTGCCGGCCCCCACCACGATGACTCTCATTCCGCTTCCTCCCTTCAGACCAGCCGGGCGCAGAGAACCCGGTCGCCCTTTTTCAGGCGGTAGTCCCCGGCGTTTTCCCGGAACAGCAGGGTGCCGTCAGGACGGAGCACCCCCAGGATGCTTTCCTCCGGATGGTGGAGCACATGGTCCACCGTCTTCCCCCGGTAGTCCGGGGGGACCTCCAGGGCGGAAAGGCTCAGGGTGGTGTTGCCGAAGCAGACCCGGGTGCTGTCCTGGTCTGACTGGCTGATGATCTGCTGGATCAGATCCACCGTCAGGCTGGTGGGGCAGACGGTGTGGAGGCCGTCCTGAGCGTACACCTCCTGGCGGGAGGGATCGTAGAGCCGGGTGAGGACCTTGGGGACATGGAAGATCTCCTTGGCGATCTGGGAAACCATCAGGTTGGTGTTGTCGTCCCCGGTGACGGCGGCCACCAGGTGGCAGTCTTCGATCCCCGCCTGCTGGAGCGCCGAGCAGTCGATGGGGACTCCGGTGACGCAGAAGCCGGTGAACTCGTCCTCCAGCTTGGAGAAGCTGTCGGGGGAGGAATCCACCACGGAGACGTCGTGACCTTCTTTGTACAGGGCGTTGGCCAGGCCTGCGCCTACCCGGCCGCAGCCTGCAATGAGGATATTCATAAACCAGGGCACCTCCTTGTGGAGCCGTGGGAAAAGGGGATTTTATCCCCACCCCACAGCAGTTCCCCCCTATGATACCACAAGAAAGGGGAAAATAAAACCAGGAGACCCTTCTCAGCCACCTACTTTTCAAGGAAGAAAAAATGTGGTATGATATCCCACGTCCGCTCCGCCGGCGGGCCGTCAGTCGCAAGTTCCTGACGTTAAACCATACTAGGGGCCCTTCCGGGCCCTACGAAAGAAGGAAAAGTGAATATGAAAAACCGCAAGCTCAAGCGTATCACCGCCTGTGCCATGGTAGCGGCCCTCTACACGGTAATGGCCCTTTCCCTGCCTATGGCCTCCTTTGGCGCGGTGCAGTTCCGTTATGCCGAGGCCCTGACCCTCCTGCCGGTGTTCAGCCCCTGGGCGGGGGTGGGAGTGACCCTGGGATGCCTTTTGACCAATGCCATCGGCTTCGCCATGGGCCTGACCTTTCCTCAGGATATCCTCTTCGGCACCCTGGCCACCCTTCTGGGATGCCTTTTCACCTGGCTCCTCCGAGGGGTCCGGATCAAGGGCCTTCCTGTTTTCTCCGCCCTTTCCCCGGTGGTGTGGAACACCCTGATTATCGGCTGGGAGATCAACGCCTTCTTCCTCCCCGAGGGACCCTCCTGGGCGGGCTTCCTCACCTCTGCCCTGGGGGTGGGGATCGGGGAGCTGGCTGCCTGCTGCGTCCTGGGGCTGCTGCTGGTGGCCTTCCTGGAGCGCACCGGCCTGGACCGCCTGTTCCGGGAGCTGTGACCCGCCGGGAGGCGTAACTTTCCGGGCGCCGCGGCGGCTAGGGCGCGAAACAGCTTACATACAGAATAAAAGAGCTTTCCGGCAGAAAAAAGCGGCACATGGGCCAAGGTCCCTGTGCCGCTTCGCCGTATCCCGGTATTTCGTACCGCCTAGCTCATGGCCAGCAGAGAGTTCCCCAGGATGGAAAGCGCCCGGCCGAAGGTCATTCGCTCCACCCCGGCGGCGGCCACAATGGGGTATTCCGCCACCCGCTCTCCCTCTACGCAGACGGCGATGGAGCCCAGCTGCTGCCCCTGGAGCACCGGGGCTTCCACCGATTCATCCAGGATCACATCCTGGGTGATGGAGCTCTCCTGGCCCTTCTTCACCAGGACCCCTTCCGGGGGCTGGCAGGTTACCTCCACCTGGCTCTGGACCCCCCGGGTAACCTTTACCGGGAGGATGTTCTCAGGGGGAGTGAGAGGGGCCTGGGCGTAGTTGGCAAAGCCCCAGTCCAGAAGGCTTCTGGCGGCGGCAAACCGGTGGTCGGAGGTATCGGCGCCCATCACCACGGCGATGAGGCCCATGCCGTTTCGGGTGGCGCTGGCGGAAAGACAGCTTCCCGCCCCGTCGGTGGTGCCGGTTTTGAGGCCGGTGGCTCCTTCATAGAACCGCACCATCCGGTTGGTGTTTACCAGCTGGGTGGCCCCGTCCCGGAGGGTGTCCATCCAGACGGTGGAGTAGTCCTGGATCTTTGGGTGCTTCAGCAGTTCCCGGGACATAATGGCGATATCCAGGGCGGTGCTCAGGTGGCCGGGACTGTCCAGCCCTGCGGCGCACTGGAAGGTGGTGCCGGTCATCCCCAGCTCCTGGGCCCGCTGGTTCATCATCTGGACAAAGGCGTCCTCGCTGCCGGCGACATATTCGGCGAGGCAGACGGTGGCGTCGTTGGCGCTGGCGATGGCCACTGCTTTCAGCAGGTCGTTCACCGTCATCTCCTCACCGGGCTCCAGCCAGATCTGGCTGCCTCCGTAGGCTGCGGCGGTGTCGGAGCAGACCACTTTATCCTCCAGGGAGATCTTCCCGCTTTCCAGAGCCTCCATAAACAGCAGCAGGG
>JAHZBJ010000013.1:0-3364 GCA_019423445.1 Oscillospiraceae bacterium | reverse complement strand
ATTACCTTGGTGATGGAAGCGGGAGGCAGCTGCTCCGTCTCGTTCTGGGCATAGAGGATGGTCCCGGTGCTCTGCTCCATCAGGACGGCGGATTTTACCGGGAGGTTTTCCCCCGGGGTGAGAGCGGCGGCAGTGGCCACCTCCTCCTGGATCACCTCTTGGCTGATGACGGCGGAGGCGGGTTCCTGGGGCCAGTCCTGCTCCGTTTCTTCCCCGGCGGCCAGGGCGGGGGTGGGCAGCAGCAGAAGGGCCGACAGCAGAAGGCTGAGGAATCGTTTCATGGCAGGACATCCTTTCCGGCAGATATGGTTGTTTCCTTCGTCCTATGGATATGCTGGACCCAGGCTGTCCCATGTCCGCCGGCCGGCTGGGGCCGGCTGCCGGGTCCGTGAGAGAAGATTCTGCGAGGCACCAACCTACGCCTCTGTGCCCGTCCTCTCACGGACCTGAATGCGGGGCCACCCCGCCGCCCTTCTCAGCCCAAGCTGTTTGTTCAGGGAGCGGGGCAGTCACTTTCGATTCTGCGTCCGTTCGCTTACGGACCCGGAATTGCAAAATGGCGGCGGTTGGGGTATACTGGTGCTATCCGTAACAACAGGGGGGAGAGGGAATGGTGATCTTGGCGGTGGACTACGGCGATGCCCGGACAGGCCTTGCAGTGTGCGACGCCGGGGAGATGCTGGCCAGCCCCGCGGGGGTGATCCACCAGTGGAACCGGGAAAAGGCGGCGGAGGAAGTGGCCGCGGCGGCCCGGAGCCACAGAGCGGAACGGATCGTGGTGGGGCATCCCCTGAACATGGACGGCTCGGCGGGACCCCGGGCTCAGCTCTGCCGGGAGTTTGCCGGGGAGCTGGAAACCCGCACCGGCCTGCCGGTGGTGCTGTGGGACGAGCGGGGCACCACCGTCACAGCGGCCCGGTACCTTAACGTTACCGACACCCGGGGCAAAAAGCGCAAGGCGGTCATCGACACAGTTGCGGCGGTGATTATTCTGGAAAGCTACCTGGGCTGGAGGAAGAACCACCCGGAGGAATGAAAGGAGGGGCCCATGGCCCATTTTGAAAAGGAGCTGGAGCGCCGGGAGGCGTACCGGGGACGGATCTTCACGGTCACCTGCCATGAGGTGGAGACCGAGGACGGCGGCAGGACCCGGCGGGACGTGGTGAACCACCATGGCGGCGCCTGTGTGGCGGCTCTGGATCCCCAGGACCGGGTGCTGCTGGTGCGGCAGTACCGGTTTGCCGTAGGGCGGGAGCTGCTGGAGCTGCCGGCAGGGAAGCTGGAGGCCGGGGAGGACCCGGAAGCTGCCGCTGCCCGGGAGCTGGAGGAGGAGACGGGGTACCGGGCCGGGTCTCTGAGGAAGCTGACCCAGCTTCTTCCCACCCCTGCCTACTGCACCGAGGTGATCCATATCTATGAGGCCCAGGGGCTGATTCCTTCGGAGCAGCACCTGGACCAGGACGAATTCCTGGACGTGGTGGCGGTGCCCTTTGCCCAGGCGGTGGAGATGGTCCTCTCCGGGGAGATCATCGACGCCAAGACCCAGACAGCCCTGCTGATGCTGGACTGCCGCCGCAGGAAAGAACAGGAGAAGTGAAAGGAGAGGAAGCCATGAGCACCAGCGTAAAGAGAGAGGATTATATCACCTGGGACCAGTATTTTATGGGGATCGCCCTGCTTTCGGCCCAGCGGAGCAAGGATTCCGGCACCCAGGTGGGGGCCTGCATCGTCAATCAGGACAACAAGATCCTTTCGGTAGGCTATAACGGGATGCCCACCGGCTGCCCCGACTGCCAGATGCCCTGGGGCAGGGAGGGGGGCTTTTTGGAGAGCAAGTACGCCTTTGTCTGCCACGCGGAGCTGAACGCCATCCTCAACAACGACGGGGGCTCCCTGAAGGGCACCCGGATCTATTCCACCCTCTTCCCCTGCAACGAGTGCGCCAAGGCCATTATCCAAAGCGGCATCAAGGAGGTCATCTACCTTTCGGACAAGTACGCCGACAGCGATTCGGTGGTAGCCTCCAAGCGGATGTTCCAGATGGCCGGGGTCACCATGCGGCCCTACTCCCTTTCGGGGAAGACCATCACCCTGGAGGTGTGACCCGGCGGCGCCATCGCTGCCGTTCAGGAACTGGCAAAACCGGAGCGGGTAAGAAAGCGGAAACAGCAGAAAAGTGATATAAGGGCAGGGGAGAATTTTATTTTGCAGTTTAATCAATTTTCGGCTCCTGTATTGGTTTTGATATGGACGGCGTATTATTTCGCAAAGCGGTGCACAGGCGGTTCGGTTGACGCAATGGATATCGTGGTTTGCGGGGCGGTATCCCTTGTGTCAGTTGTAATCATCGTAAAAATGGCAATGAGTTTGTGGAAAGGAAAAAAGGACAGGCAATAGCCTGTCCTTTTCCCTTGTGCGTTGGGAATGAAGGTGTCACCGTTATAAATGCATATGGGGACAAATTGCTCTCAGCCGTTGATCTGGTCCTGGAGCTCATTGAGGAAGCGGCACAGATGAAAGCCGTCGCAAACGGCGTGATGCACCTGGACGCTCAGGGGAAGGAGACGCCTTCCTGCGGACTCCTGGTATTTCCCCATGGTGAAAATCGGGAGCAGGTATTGGTACCCCTTTTGGAGGTCCAGGTGGAAGGCGTCAAAGGGGGCCCATGGGATCATGGAGACGGGGAAGGTGTTTTCAGGGGGATTGGGCTTCCCCACAAGGCCCTGACATCCGCCGTACTCCTCCTGGTCCTTCAGGTAGGCGGCGAGGAAATCCTGATAGCTTTCCCGGTAGGGGGTCCACAGGTTGGAGAAGGTTTCCGTCTCCGGATGAAACACCGTATAGCAGGGTATCATGGCGTCAAAGACGCCGGGGTTCCCATGCTGGTCCAGTGCGGTGCGGAATTCCTCATGGCGGTTGACCACGGCGGTGATGCTGTGGAGCATGGCGGGGTAGAGCTTCTGCTTTTTCTCCGCTACCGCGGTGATGTCCAGTTTCACCGTCATGCTGTAGGTGCAGGGAACAGCGGACAAATAGTGCTGAAAATACTCTTTTCTGTTCCAGCTTTCCAGATGGATGGGACGAAACTCCATTTTGCAGCTTCCTTTCCAGCCCGGTGCGCCCCCCTTCCAAGGGGATGGCGGAGCTGCCCTCATTTTATCACAGACCCCCCTGCCGGAAAAGCCTGAACCGGGGGCAAAGGGCAGTTTCCCCCCCTTTACACAGGCCTGGGGATGTGCTATAATTTTCCCGTTGCAAAAGGGAGTAGCTGGCGGTCTGACAGGTGCGGTCCGCGGCAGTCCGCGTCAAAACACGGCGTAAAGCGCCCGCGGCCGTCTGAAACAGCAAGACTTTTGACAGAACT
>JAHZBJ010000132.1 GCA_019423445.1 Oscillospiraceae bacterium | reverse complement strand
CGCCTTCTGAATCCCAAGTGATATGCTCAGGGAGCGGGGTACAGACTGGCGCTTCGCACAACGTTTCTTACGGACCTGAAAAGCCGGCTCCCGCCGGCCGGGGAGGATGTTATGAAGGGAAAGAAAAAGAAGCTGCTCCGCCTGGGCGCGGGGATCTCAGGGGTTCTGGCCCTGGGATGCCTTGCCTGCCGCGGAGCGCTGGAGTGGCTCCTCCAAAAGAGCCTTGCCGGGGAACTTTCCCCCGCTCCTGGGGAGGGAGCCGCCTCCCTGGGAATCATCGGCGGGGCGGACGGCCCCACTGCCATTTTTGTCACCAGGACGGCGGAGCCTGATTGGCTGCTCTGGACCGGAGCAGGGCTGACCCTGCTGGCGGTCCTTCTGTGGATAAAACAAAGGAGAGTGTAGGAAATGAAACTCATCAACATCGGCTTCGGCAACATGGTCTCGGCGAACCGCCTGGTGGCCATTGTCAGCCCGGAATCCGCCCCCATCAAGCGGATCATCCAGGACGCCAGAGAGAGCGGCAGCCTCATCGATGCCACCTACGGGCGGCGCACCCGGGCGGTGATCATCACCGATTCCGACCACATCATCCTTTCGGCGGTGCAGCCGGAGACGGTGGCCAACCGCATTGTGGATTACGACGACGATGAGGAAGACGAGGAGATGGAGGATGAATAACAAGAAGGGGATCTTGGTGGTCTTTTCCGGGCCCTCCGGCGCCGGGAAGGGCACCGTCCTTGGGGAGTACTTCAAAAACAACCCCGAAGCGGTTTATTCCATCTCGGCCACTACCCGCCGGCCCCGGCCGGGGGAGCGGGACGGGGTGGATTACCACTTTATTTCCCGTGAAAAATTTGAGGAGATGATCCAGCGGGACGAGGTCATCGAGTATGCCGTCTATAACGGCAACTACTACGGTTCCCCCGCCGAACCCATCCGCCGCCACCTGGAGGAGGGCCGGGATGTGATCCTGGAGATCGAGGTGAAGGGGGCGGCCCAGGTGCGGAAGAAATTCCCCCAGGCGGTCTCCGTCTTTGTACTGCCCCCCTCCTTTGCTGAACTCCGCCGCCGCCTCACCGGCCGGGGCACCGAGACGGAGGAGGAGATCCGGGGCCGGCTGGAAACCGCCCGCCGTGAAGTAGCCATGGCCCCGGAGTACGACTATATTGTGGTTAACGACCAGGTGGAGCGGGCCGCCCGCTGCCTGGGCGAGATTATCCGGGCCGCCAAGTGCGTTCCCCGGTTCAACCAGGAGCTGGTTGCCCAGATCCTGGGGGAGGATTGTTAACCCCTTTGCGCCAAGATACAAAAAGTGCTGAGCCTTGGGATTTGAACCCATTTTTGCAGCGAGCCCTGGGCCGCGGCCCGGGGGAAAGATTAAAAGGAGAGAAGAAAAATGTTGAGACCTTCCATGTCCCAGATTCTGAAACCTGGGGAAAGCTATTACGAATTTGTGGTGGCGGTGGCCCGGAAAGCCCGGGAGATCGCCGCCGAGGCGGAAGAAAACCACATCTCCCTGGAGGAGAAGCCGGTGACCATGGCGGTACACCTCTTCGCAACCGGTGAGGAGAAGCTGTCGGACCTGGACGTTTCCATGGAGCGTCCCGATGCCCACAGCCACAGCCACGACTGAAACGGCTACAGAAATGGACCCTGTTGGGAAGGGGGCGGCGGGATTGGCCGTGATGGCAAAAATCGCGGTGGAGAACGCCGCCTATTCCTTTGACAAGGGGTACGACTATCTGGTGCCCCCAGGGCTGGAATTGGCTCCGGGGCAGCGGGTGGTGGTGCCCTTTGGCCGGGGCGGAGCCCAGCGGATGGGCCTGGTGCTGGAGGTGGAGGACTGCGGGGAGGGGGAACTTCCCCGGGGCCTCAAGGCGGTGAAAGCCGCCGCCGACCCGGAGCCGGTGCTGGACGGGGAGATGCTCCGGATGCTCCGGTGGCTCCGGGGGGAGACCTTCTGCACCTGGTTTGAAGGGCTGAAAGCTTTGCTCCCGGGAGGTTACGCCTTAAAAAGCCGTACCGCCTGGAGTCTCTGTCAGGGGGAGGAGTACGATTCAGAAGAGGTTTCCCCTGAAGGGGCCCGGCTCCTGGGGGTGCTGGCCGCCCGGAAGGCCCCGGTGCCCGAGGAGGAGCTTCTGGACCTTCTGGGGCTGCGCCGGGGACACCCGGTCCTCCGGGAGCTGGAAGGGAAGGGGCTGATCCAGGCCCACGACCAGGTGAAGCGCCGGGTCCTGGATCAGAAGCAGCAGATGGTGCGCCTGGCTCCCGGCTGGGAGGGAGGACGCCTCACCCCGAAGCAGCAGGGGGTCCGGGAGCTTTTGGAGCAGGTGGGCTGCGCCTCGGTGAAGGAAGTCTGTTACTTTGCCGGGGTAACCAAAGGCGTGGTGGATAATTTCGTAAAAGCCGGCGCCGGGGAATATTATGAAGAGGAGGTCTACCGGGACCCCTATGAGGACGCTCCCCGGGAGGGGAAGGAGGAGGAGATCCTTCTTTCCCCGGAACAGGAAGCCGCCCTGGAACAGCTGGAGGAGACCCTGCGAAAGGGAGACGGCTCCACCGCTCTGCTGTTCGGGGTCACCGGTTCCGGCAAGACCCAGGTGTATATGAAACTGGTGGACCGGGTTCTCCTGGAAGGAGACAGGGCCATCGTCCTGGTGCCGGAGATCTCTCTCACCCCCCAGACCATCCGGAAGTTCCACCGGCGGTACGGCCGCCGGGTGGCGGTGCTCCACAGCGGCCTTTCCATGAGCCAGCGGCTGGATGAATGGAAGCGGGCCCGCCGGGGCATGGTGGATGTGGTGGTAGGGACCCGGTCGGCGGTGTTCGCCCCGCTGGAGAGGCTGCGCCTCATCGTCATTGACGAGGAGCAGGAACATACCTACCAGTCGGAAAGCGCCCCCCGCTACGATGCACGGGAGGCGGCCCGGGCCCGGATGCGGATGACGGGAGGGATGACTCTCCTGTGTTCCGCCACCCCCTCGGTGGAAAGCTATTACCACGCCAAGAAGGGGGACTACGCTCTGGTGGAGCTCCCCCGGCGGTACGGGGCAGCCCGGCTCCCCAGCGTCACCATTCTGGATATGCAGAGCCAGGAAATCCCCGCCGAGGGCCTTTCCCAGGAGCTGTGCCAGGAGATCCATGAGAACCTCCAGCGGGGGGAGCAGACCATCCTTCTGATGAACCGCCGGGGTTATTCCACCCAGGTGCGCTGCGCCTCCTGTCATACCCCGGTGGAGTGCCCCAACTGCTCCATCACCATGAAATACCACAGCGCCAACGGAAGGCTCATGTGCCACTACTGCGGCTACAGTACCCCTGTGCCGGAGAAGTGCCCTGCCTGCGGAAGCAGCTTCCTCAAGTACACCGGCCTGGGGACCCAGCGGGTGGAGGAGGTCCTCCGGGAGCGGTGGCCGGAGGCCCGGATTCTCCGGATGGACATGGACACCACCATGCAGCGGTTCTCCCACGAAAAACTCCTGGGGGAGTTCCGGGCGGGGAAGTACGACATCATGGTGGGGACCCAGATGGTGGCCAAGGGGCTGGACTTCCCCAATGTCACCCTGGTGGGGGTGCTGACGGTGGACCAGATGCTTTACAGCGAGGATTTCCGCAGCTATGAGCGGGCCTTTTCCCTGGTGACCCAGGTGGTGGGCCGGTGCGGCCGGGACGTTCTGCCGGGGAGGGCCTTTATCCAGACCTACACCCCTGAAAACCCCATTCTTCTGGCAGCGGCGAGCCAGGATTACAAGAGCTTTTACCGGGAGGAGATCCAGAGCCGGAAGTTCCACCTCTACCCTCCTTTCTGCCGCCTTTACTGTGTGGGGATCACAGGGGAGAACCTCCGGGATACCGAACGGGGGGCAAAGGAGCTCCTGGAGTGGATGAAAACCCGCCTCAGAGAAGGGTACGGCGATCTGCCGGTGCGGCTGCTGGGGCTTTCCCAGGGGTCGGTGTTCCGGGTGGCGGGGCGCTACCGCTACAAGATCCTGGTGAAAACCGTCCGCAGCCCCCGGAGCCGCGCCTTTTTCTCGGAGCTCCTGGAGGAAGCGGGACGCCTTCCCCGGGGGGTGGCGGTTTTTGTGGACCCCCGCTATGACTCTGATTTTTAGGTCCGTGAGAAGCGTTGTGCAAACCGAACCGTCCTGCCCCGCTCTTTTTGCGTCCGTGAGAAACGTTGTGCGAAGCGCCAGTCTGTACCCCGCTCCCTGAGCATATCACCTAAGATTCAGAAGGCGCTTTTGTGGGCAGGACAATTTGCGCAGCGAAGCGGAGCAAATTGCATCCCTCCCGCTGGTCGGGAACGTGGCCTCGAAAGCCCCACCGGGGCTTTCGTCCCATGGGGGACCGGCCAGGAACCGGGCCCTTGCCCGGCCGCTCCCTGAGCATATCACTTGGGATTCAGAAGGCGGTTTTGTGAGCGGAATAAATTGTGTGGCAGCCCGGCCTGCCGGGCGGGATTCAGAAGGCGCCGGCGGGGATAGTCTTGGTTCTTCTCAGCCCAGGTTGTTTGTTCAGGGGGCGAGGCAGAGCTCATCGCTTCTGTGCCCCTTTTCTCACGGACATGGGTGCGGGGCCTGGCCCGCCGCCCTTCTCAGTTCAGGTTGTTTGTTCAGGGAGCGAGGCAGAGCTCATCGCTTCTGTGTCCCTTTTCTCACGGACATGAGTGCGGGGCCTGGCCCGCCGCCCTTCTCAGTCCAGGTTGTTTGCTCAGGGAGCGAGGCAGAGCTCATCGCCTCTGTGTCCCTTTTCTCACGGACATGACAGCCGGCTCCCGCCGGCCTTCTCTTACAGACGCAAAAAGGAGGAAATGTGATATGGCGATTCGGAACATGAGGATCGAGGGGGATGACATCCTCCGGAAAAAGAGCCGGGCGGTGGAGAAGTTCGACGCCCGCCTCTGGGAACTGCTGGACGACATGGCGGACACCATGAAGGAGCAGAACGGAGTAGGCCTGGCCGCCGTCCAGGTGGGGGTCCTCCGCCGGGTGTTCGTTGTGGATGTGGGAGACGGGGTGAGGGAGTTTATCAACCCTCAGGTGCTGAAAACCAGCGGCAGCCAGACGGTGCTGGAAGGCTGCCTTTCCTTCCCCGGCCAGTGGGGGATGATCACCCGTCCCAATTATGTGAAGATGAAGGCCCAGGACCGCCACGGCAACTGGTTTGAGGTGGAGGGGGAAGAGCTGTTCGCTCAGGCCATGCTCCACGAGAACGGCCACCTGGACGGAGAAGTCTTCAAAGAGGACAAGAGCTTCCGGCCCCTCAGCGAGGAGGAGCTGGAGGAGATGAATTCCGGGGACTGAAAAGGAGGAGAAGCCATGGAGCGGCAGCAGACGAAAATCGTCTTTATGGGGACGCCGGATTTCGCGGTGCCCTGCCTTGCCCGGGTGCTGGAGGACGGCTACGACGTCCGGGGGGTGTTCACCCAGCCGGATAAGCCGGTGGGACGGCACCAGACCCTGAC
>JAHZBJ010000131.1 GCA_019423445.1 Oscillospiraceae bacterium | reverse complement strand
AAGAAGGAGAAGAAAAATGTGTGATCTGGAATCCCGCCGCGAATTTCTGAAGAAAAGCACCCTGTTTATCGGTGGTGCTGCCATGCTGGGGATGACCGGCTGTGCCCAGGCTGCTCTGAACGCCAGCAGCACCCCCGACAGCAGCTCTTCCTCCTCTGCCGCTGAGGCGGCTCCTGCCGAGATAGAGATCCCGGCTCATCCCTATCCCTTTGCCGAGCTGGATCTGGATAGTATCCAGCAGCTGGCCTACGACAGTTATTTTGAAGGCGGTTGCTGCTACGGTGCCGCCAAGGCCCTTCTCACCCAGTTGTGTGAGAAGGTGGGCTTCCCCTACACCGCTATCCCGGTGGATATGTTCCGCAACGGCGCCGGCGGTTACGGCACTGGCTCCCTCTGCGGTGCTCTCGGCGGTGCTGTGGCTGTGATCGGTCTTTGCTGCCCCGGAGACGAGTCCAAGGCGATTGTGGCAGATCTGTTTAAGTGGTACACCTCTGCCGGCATCCCCTCCTTCCAGCCGGAAGTGGAGCTGCCCACCTCTGTTTCTCCCTCTGTGAACTGCGGAGACTCCCTCCCCACCTTCCAGAAGACTGCTGGCTTGGATCCCAGCGATCCCAAGAACCGCAACCGCTGCGGCGGTCTCACCGCCGATGTGGCTCTGAAAACCGCCGAACTGCTGAACATCCACTTCGGTTACATGGAGGCTCCCGCTGAGGAGGAAGCCGCCCCTGTGGAGGAGACCCTGGGCGAGAATGAGTATATCGGCGAGGCCGAGGGCTTCGGCGGACCGGTGAAGGTAAAGGTCACCATGGATGGGGATAAGATCGCCAACATCGAGGTTCTCTCCCACAATGAGACCGCCGGTGTCTCCAACGCCGCCTTTGAGACCATTCCCGACGCCATTATCGCTGCCCAGTCCACCCAGGTGGACGCCGCTTCTGGCGCCACTGTCTCCAGCAAGGCCATCATGGCTGCTGTGGAAGACGCTCTGTCCAAGGTAGGAAAGTAAAATTCGGTATATCAGCATAAAAGAAGAAGCCGCAAATGCGGCTTCTTCTTTTATGCTTGCGGGGAAGGGAAAAGCATTTCCTTATACAGTCAGTTCAAAAGCTCCTTTGGGGCAGAAGCGGATACATTTGCCGCAGGTGATGCACTTGGTCTCGTCCACCACAGGCAGGGAATGGATATCCTGCTGTGTGATGGCCCCCTTGGGGCAGACTGCCATGGAAGGACAGCGGTGGTCCTGGGGGCATTTTTGGGCGTTGACGACAATTTTCATAGTAGAAACCTCCCTGATTATTCTTCACAATAATATTCTTTAATAGCCTGTATCAGAGCTATCACACGCTGATCGCGGATCCAGTAGACAACGTTCATCCCCTGTTTTTCAGAGGCTAGGATGCCGGCGTTTTTCAGCTGGGAAAGGTGTTGAGACAGGGCAGAGGCGGTGATCCGGGGGGAGCATTTGTGGATCTCTCCCACCGTAAGCGGGCCGTTGGTCAGAGCGCACAGAATGATCAACCGGTGCTCGTTGGCCAGAAGCTTTAGCAGTTCCGCCATCTGTTTGGTTCGGTTTTCCATGGGGTGACTTCTCCTTTCCGCTTCTTGTGGGAAGGAAGCAAAGAATATTAAGTAATTAAGATGTTACTAATATACTTTACAGTCTTCCTGTTGTCAAGGCATTTTTGTGTGGTATGAAAAGGTTGCCCGAGGCTGAAAATCCCCTGTAAAGGCAGTAGCGGAGCTGGAAGAGGATCTCCCGGTCCGCCTAAAATCGCCGGTTTTGCTGGTGTTTTGCCGGTGTTTGTGGTATAGTACAGAAGGACCGGCATGGGAGGCGGATGGATTTGACTGAGAGAGAAAAAATGCTCTGCGGGCAGCTTTATGATTCCAGCGACCGGGAACTGGTGGAAATGCGGCTTCGGGCCCGACGTCTTGCCCGGCTTTTCAACGAAGCCAGGGAAGAAGACCGGGAAGGGCAGGAAGAACTGCTCAGGCAGCTTCTCGGAACCGTAGGGCTGAGGCTGGAGATGACTCCCCCGGTGCGGTTCGACTACGGCTGCAATACCAGGGTGGGGGACGACTGTTACTTCAACTTTAACACCACCATTCTGGACTGCGCCCCGGTGGAGTTTGGCCACCGTGTCTTTGTGGGGCCAAACTGTTCTTTCCTCACCCCCATGCACCCCATGGCGGCGGAGGAGCGCCGCCCCCGCACCGGCCCGGATGGCCGGGTATTCTGCCTGGAATATGCAAAACCCATCCGGGTGGAGGACGACGTCTGGCTGGGAGGCGGAGTCATTGTCAACGGCGGAGTTACCATCGGCGCCGGATCGGTGATCGGTTCGGGGAGCGTGGTGACCCGGGATATCCCGCCGGGGGTGTTGGCGGCCGGAGTGCCCTGCAGGGTGATCCGCCCTGTTTCCACCGCCGGTGTTGGGGATCCCCTTCCGAAAGGGTCAGATCAATAATTTGCACCGCACCTGCAGGGCCGGGGATTCCGGCTCCGGAGGACGAGAATAAGCATCAGCAACAGAAAGGAAGCAAAATCATGAAAATCGCGGTAACCTATGAAAACGGACAGGTGTTTCAGCATTTTGGACATACCGAGGCCTTCAAGGTTTATGAGTGTGAGGACGGCCAGGTGAAGTCCTCCCGGGTGGAGGGCACCGGCGGCAGCGGCCACGAGGCGCTGGCGGTTTTCCTGAAGAGACTGGGAGTGGAGGCCTTGATCTGCGGCGGCATCGGCGCCGGAGCAAAGAACGCCCTGGCCGCTGTGGGGATCGCCCTCTATGCTGGAGTTTCCGGGGATGCGGACCAGGCGGTGGCAGACCTGCTGGCCGGGAAGCTGATGTTCAGCGCCGACGCCAACTGTGACCATCACGATCATCACCACGACCACGGCGAAGGAAGCTGCGGCGGCCACTGCCACGGTTGAGGATTTTTGGCGGAGGGAAGGATCATGAGAAGAAAGGACCGGGAGATGCCCGAGGAATTCGCCTGGGAACTGGCGGACCGGTGCCAGTGGATGGTGCTGTCCATGACCGACCCCCAGGGGGATCCCTACTGCGTGCCGCTGTCCATGGCCAGGGAGGGAAGGACCTTTTATTTCCACTGTGCCCGGGATGGAGAGAAACTCCTGTGCCTTAAGGCCCGCCCCCAGGTGTGTATCTCCTGTGTGGGAGAGGTGCGGCCGGTGCCGGAGGAATATGCCCTGGACTATGAATCCGCCATTTTCCGGGGGACTGCCCGGGAGGTGACGGAGGAAAAAGAGAGGCTTCACGCCTTGGAGCTCATCTGCCGCCGGTATGCTCCGTCCAATCCGGAGGGCTTTGATGGGGCAGTGGAACGGGCTTTTTCCCGGACTGCTGTCTGGAAGGTGGAGGTGGATTCTGCCGCCGGAAAGCGCCGGCCGGGTCCTTCCGGGAAGTAAACAGAAAAGAAAAGGCCCCCGGGCCGGTACCGGCACCAGGGGCCTTTTTGATTTCATTGATTCAGGAAGAGGGGAAGAGGTCCTCCTGGGCGGGCCCGTCCAGGAGCCGCCCAAAGTGGTCAAACCGGGAACCATGGCAGGGGCAGTCCCAACTTTTTTCGTCGGGGTTCCATTCCAGTTGGCATCCCAGATGGGGACAGCGGGGGTCCACAACGAAAAACTCCCCGGATTCGTCCTTATAAACCCCCAGTTTTTCTCCGTCCACCTCCACGATGCCGCCATGGCCCAGGGGGAGCTGCTCCACCAGCGCCCGGGGAGGCGCCAGAAACCTCCGCCCCAGTCCCTTTACCGCTTGAGCGGTGTGTTCAGCCAGAGTCTTGGCCGAGGGGGAGAGACGGAACCGCTCAGGGGAGAACACCGATCCCCATGGGACGGGCTGCCGGGTGATCAGTCCCCGGATCACCATGGCGGCCGCCATGGAGTTGGTCATCCCCCACTTGCCAAAGCCAGCACAGAAGAGGACGCGGGGGTCGCCTCTG
>JAHZBJ010000130.1 GCA_019423445.1 Oscillospiraceae bacterium | reverse complement strand
GGGTGATGCAGTCCTGGGCGGACCAGCGGGCGGCCTCCCGGCAGCCGGGCCAGTACTGTCTGGCCCGGGAAGCCAGTTCCCGGTAGCGTCCCCCGGCGGAGTTCTGCCCGGTAGGGTGACCTGCGCCGCCCAGAAGGAGAGAATTCTCCCAGGGGCGAAGGCTCAGGCCTCCGGGGTCCACGCTGTAAGCCATGGCGGGGGGCGGAGCCGCGTTTTCCAGAGCCAGGATGTAGCTGCGCTCCTGGTGCATCCGCAGGAAGTAATACCCTGGCAGCCGGGGGAAGGGGAAGTGGCAGGCGAAGATGATATGCTTTGCCTCCACCGTTCCCATGGGGGTGGTTACCCGGCCTTCCTCTACCTGGGTGACCCGGGTGTTCTCGTAGACGGTAAGGTCCCGGGCAACCCCCTGGAGGAACTCCAGGGGATGGAACAGAGCCTGAGCGGGGAGTTCCACCCCTGCCGAAGCAGGGACAGGCAGTTCCGGCCGGGAGAGAAACCGGACAGGGAGGCCGGCTTCCCGCTCCGCGGCGGCTTCCTCTTCCATGGTTTTCGGGTCACCGGCGGTGTAAAGCCAGGCGGGCAGCCGCCGCCAGGAGCAGGAGATTCCCTCCCGTTCCACCAGTTCTCCGTAGGCCTCCACCGCCCTTGTTTGGGCAGCGGCGTATTGAAGGGCGGCTTCCCGGCCCAGTTCCCGGATCAGCCTGCTGTAGATGGCCCCATGCTGGGCGGTGATTTTGGCAGTGGTGTTTCCGGTCTGGCCGCAGCCCATCCGCTTGGCCTCCAGAACCACCGTTTCCACGCCGCTGTTCTGGAGGAGCTTCGCAGTAAGAATTCCTGCCATACCGGCGCCGATGACCACCGCCTGGGTCCGCAGATCCCCGGGCAGAGTGGGGCGGGGAGAAGGAGGGGCGGTTTTGTTCCAAATGGATTCCATGTCTTTCACCTCCCCCATAGGATGCGCTGAAAAGGGGAAAGTAACCGGAAGTTTGAAAACAGAGGGAAAGGGGCACGGTGTTCCGGCCCCATATAGGAGGGTGTGTATATGACCGCAGGCACAAGCCCCGGCAAAAGCCGGTTGGTGCGGCGCAACATCATTGTGGCGGTATCCCTGCTGCTGATGTTGGGCTCCAGGTTCGTCCCGGCCCCAGAGGGGCTGAATCCGGACTCTATGCAGATCCTGGGGATCTTTCTGGGATCCATTCTTATGTGGATGGGGATCTCCATCGACTGGCCCAGCATCATCACCATGGTGGCCATCGGCCTGATGCCGGTGTTTGGTTTCGGTACCATGTTCAAAAGCGCATTTGGGGCGGATACCTTCCCCTTCCTGGTGTTCACCTTCATGCTCACCTATCCCCTGGGCCGCACCGGTTTTGTCCGGCGGTGCACCATCGCTTTCATCACCAATCCGGTGGCCCTTCGGGGGCCGTGGTGGTTCCTGGGGTCCCTCTTTGCCGCAGTCACTTT
>JAHZBJ010000129.1 GCA_019423445.1 Oscillospiraceae bacterium | reverse complement strand
TTCCCCCCTATAGAGGAGGTCATCGCCGCCGTCCGCCGGGCTGGAGGCGCTCCGGTGCTGGCACACCCCTGCAACTGGTTCGACGCGGAGCATCCCCGGGAACTTCTGGGGCATCTGGAGGCCATGACGGCCATGGGCCTTGCCGGAGTGGAGTGCCACTATCCCGCCAACTCCCCTGCAATGACCCGCTTCTGCCGGGAATTCTGTCTGGAACGGGGGCTCCTCATCACCGCCGGCAGCGACGACCATGGTACCTTTGGAAAAAACCACCACGGCTTAGCATACTACATGGGAGCCGTAAAAGTTGACGAAAAAGACCTGCGGCTGGGAGATCTTCTTCCAAAAGCGGGAAAATAAATCCGGACACCGGAAAGGAAAGGACAAAACCAAATGAACATTGGCATTATGTGCGCCACCCAGCAGGAACTGCAGCCCCTCCTGGACCGGCTGGAAAACAAACGGACCCAGCAGAGGCTTCTCCGGGAATTCACCACAGGGGAACTGTTCGGCCTCACTGTCACCGCCGTCATCGGCGGGGTGGGAAAGGTCAATGGGGCCATCACCGCTCAGGAGCTGATCCAGGGCTTCGGGGCGGAAAAGATCATCTTTACCGGTCTGGCCGGCGGCCTGGACGACACCCTCCGGGTGGGGGATGTGGTCATCGGCCAGGAACTGCTCCACCACGACCTGGATATGACCCTGATGGAAAACGGCCAGTTTCCCGGAATGCCCACCGATTTCTTCCGGGGGGATCCGGAGCTTCTGGACCTTTGCCGGGGCCTGGGAGAAAACCTGCGGTTCGGACGGATCGTCACCGGAGAGGTCTTTGTCACCGGCCGGGAGCGGGACGAAATCATCCGCCGTTTCCACCCCCAGTGCGTTGACATGGAAAGCGCCGCCGTGGCCCAGGTATGCTGGTTCTTCCAGGTGCCCCTCCTGGTGATCCGGGCTCTTTCGGACAACGCCGACGAGGAGATCGACGGCGCTTACAGCCAGAATGGCGCCGCCTGTTCCATTTCCGCTGCGGGGGTAGTCCTCCGGGTCCTGGAATCCCTGGGGAAGCGGTAATCAGCCCCCGCCCTGTATCCCCTACTGTCCCACAGCCCCTTTCCCCACTTAGGAAAGGGACTGTTTTTTCGAAGCGGAAAAAGGTGACAGGCATTCTTTCCGCCGCCCCGGCATAGAATAGCAGGTATCAAAAGAGCGGCCGCTCTCCTGCACAAAAATCCGCGGCCGCGGAAAGGGGCAGCTATGACACCGAAAAAACCAGAGCAAAACCGGCGGGAAGGATATCGCGAGCCGGGGCTCCATGCCTGGGGCCCGGGCCAGGAAGACTGGTTCGGCGCCCCGGGAGACGTAGACGATTTCATCTTTTACGACGCCTTGGGGGAGAACTATGGGGACGACGAATGGCCCCACACCTCTTCCAAATAAAAAGAACGGCGGCAGAAACCTACTTCTGCCGCCGTTCTTTTTCCAAGCAGGGATCAGGCAAAGGGATTCCCCGGTCCCGCAGATTTCTCAGGCAGGCCGTCCCTGGCCCAAACGTAGTTCTCCTCGGTGAGCATGATCTTCCCCGCCTCGGTGAGAAGCCAGTCCCGGAGCAGCCGCACCGGGCTGTCCCCCGGCTCATCAGCCCGGATCACTACATAGAAGTCGTTGGTGAGGGGATAACTCTTGTTCCCGATGCTCTCCACCGAAGGCTCCACCCCATCCACCGAAAGGATCTTCAAATCCGGATTGGCGTACATCAGGCTGGCGTAGTAGTAGACCGAATACCCCAGGGCCTCCCCGGAGCCGTCAAAGGAGGCCACTCCGTCGATAAGGCCCCCCATGGTAACCTGAACCAACTCTGTGGGAGGATCCATAGGGGTAAGGCCATCCATCAGAAGCTTAAGAAACAGGGTCTGGCTGCCGCTGTCGGCATTGCGCTGGAAGGGCTGAATGGGCCCCGCTTCGCCCCCCACCTGGCTCCAGTCTGTGATCTCGCCGGTATAGATCCCCTGGAGCTGCTCCACCGTAAGGCTGTCTACCGTATTCCGGGCGTTGGCCAGAAACACCAGTCCATCCCGGCCCAGGGGATCAATCTCCAGCTGTGCCAGGGCGTCGGGGTACTGCTCCTTGATCTCCTCCGGGGGCTCGTAGACAATAAGCATATCAGGTCCGTATCCCATCAGCATCCGCTCCCAGATAGAGCCGGTGCTTCCCATATCCAGGTCCACCATGGTTTCCGCGTCCTCTATGGGAACGCCGCAGATCTCGGAATAGATCCGGCAAATCAAAGGGTGATTCGCGGTGGAACCGTTGATGGAGGGATAATTCTCAGCGTCGATGCCGGGGATGGGAAGCTCTCCCGGCATCTCTGTGCTGCTGCTCTGGGAGCTGCTTTGGGGGTTCTGGGAGGGCTCGGAACTCTGGGATAGGGACCCGGACGGCGCCTCGCCGGACTGGCATCCCCCCAGGGTCAGGAGGGCCGCCAGCAGCAGCGCCGCGATACGGGAAATCTTCATGAGATATACCTCCTTTAATCATCATTCAGTCCGGTGTAAACGGAATAGCGGCTGATCCAATTCCCCTCGAGGTCCATCAGACCCATGGAGAATCCCCGGACCACCGCAACCTTTCCGTCGCCGACGGTGCCGATATCGGTGGCCCTGTCCACCACCATCCGGCCGGAAAGATCCATCAGGTCAAAGCGGTAGCTGCCGTTGATCATCCGGCCGCACTGGAGCATTGGGATTCCTTCTTCCGAGGTGAGAATAGAAATGCTGGCGTACTCTCCGGCGGGAATGAGGCTCTCCAACTCCGGGGTGAGAAGGGCCATGGGGGAATCGTAGCTATAGATATCACCGCTCTGGGCGGGATTTGACAGAGTACACGCAATATACCCCTCCTCCTGAACGGAAATGCTCTCCAGGCCGGGAAGTTCCGTCTGGGCCAGGGTGTTCCCCTCCCGGTCCAGCAGGAAAACGGTATCCCCCCGGCGTCCCACAAAGGTTTCGGCCGGGTCTTTTCCGTAAAGGGATTGGTCCGAGGGCTCCAGCTGGTCAAAGGCGCCACCTGCCAGGGTTTCCCCTTCCACGGTCCGGAAGAACCGCTCCCACTGGCCTCCCGGCTCCCCCACCTGGAGGATTACCAGCTCCCCGTCGTAGTAGTTGAGGCGGCCATCCTTCTCCTGGTCATAGGACCAGAGGGTGGAAAAATCCTCCAGGGAGATCACCTCTCTCACATCCCCCTCCCCGTTCCGGAGGACATATGGCCCCCGGAGACCGATGAAGCTAACGTTGATGCCCTCCCCCTCCAGGAGGACCTCAAAGTTCTCGTCCATCAGCTGGTCCGGGTACTCGGTTTCATTGTCACTGTAGGGGCTCCACTGGTTCCCCACAATCCAGCCGTTGCAGGTGGAGGGATAGTAGTAATCCGCCGGGGCGGGAAAGCCGCTGATCACATTTCCCTGGGCATCCAGCACCCCCAGCACAAGGCCGGAAGCATCCATGGCCAGGAAATGCCCGTTCTCCAGCGCCTGAAGGGTGTCCACCCCTTCCACCACCGCTTCCCCGGTTGCGGGGTCCCAGAGGGCGGTTTGGTACTCCTCCCCGGGGAAGATGGTTTCGTAGAAATTCCGGGGCTCCCGGCGGATAACAAGCTTCCCCATCCCCTCGGTGTACTCCATGGGTTCCCAGTCCACAATAACATTCCCCTCCAGGTCGCAGAGGCGGGAATACTTTTGGGTGACAGGGTTCCCCCACTCATCATCCTCCCCGGTGTCCTCTACTCTGGTATAGAGCCGGTAACGGTTCTCCCCAGTGTTCAGATCCCGGAGGGGGATATAGACCTCATCCTCGGAAAGAAGCCTCCCTGTTTTATCCAAGGCATAGCTCTTTTCTCCAAAATACAAATGGTACAGCTCCACCGTCTCCGAAGGCTCCACAGCCTCCGGGACCTCCCCGGCCGCTGGGACTTCCTCCGGGAGGGAGGACGTCCCCTCCCCTGAAACACCACAAGCCGTCAGCATCAAAAGCGCCGCCAGCAGGGCACACGCCCGGCGCCCAGGACTTTTTTCAAATTCCATGACATCCGCCTCCTTTCTGAATATAAAACGATGCCCCTCTTCCATTTATTGCACCCGTCAGGGAATTAGATTGCCCTCCCCCAAACGGCTGGGGGACTGCCAAGTTCCTGTCCCCTCTAAAAAACAGGGCGGCCGGGGCACTGAATGTCCCGGCCGCCCGAAAGGCTCAGTACACAGGGGAGATGGCCCCGGAGGACGAAGCGGCGTAAACCTGTAGGGTCTCACGTGTAGTCTGGCCCATGGCGTCGGTAACCTCTACCAACAGTTGGAGGGTCTGCCCTGGAGCCAGGGAGTAATCCCGCTCCAGTTCCAGGGCCGTGGAGCCGTACCACTCCCCCGTCCCTTCCGGCGCATCATTGATTAACTCTATGGGGATGGAGTCCACCTCTTTCCCCTCTACCAGCACCACCGTCCTGGCGGAGACCGGGCGATTCTCCACCAGGGGCTTGCCGTCGATATAGGTGGGGAAATAGTCGCAGGAAAACTCCACCTGTCCCCGGAATTGCACCAGTCCTTCCGGCGTTATCGTCTGCCCGGTATAGTAGGTATCCACATGCACGCCCAGGCTGACCCCCAGGTCGGAGATGGTCTCCAGGGTCTGGGTCTGGCGGTCGCCGCTTTCCGGGTCCACCAGCACCACCGAGACAGTAGTATCCCCGTCCCAGGGGATCTCCGCCTCCGCCTGGAAGGAGGTTCCTTCCCCGGCCTTGCCGTCCAGAAGGGTGTTCTTTCCCTCCCGGACCAGCTGGAACTGAACCTCCATCCCCTCCTTCCAGGTCTTGGGGGTAACGGAAAAATGATAGCGGGCCGTCCGCGCCGCCACATCCGCCTCCAGGAAAGTGATTCTATAGTCCGCCACCAAACTGGCCTGCTCCTCCAAACCTTGGCGCACCTGCCAGGCGATGGCGTCTACCCGGCTCTCCAGGTTTTGGGAGAGGCCGTCCATCCGGTTCTGGAGGCCCTGGATCTCCTGTTCCAAAGTACCGATCCGGTTTCCTGCCGGCAAAATAATGGCCATCAGAAGGCAGGCCGCCCCTAAGATCAAGGCTATATTCCATCCGCGGCGGCGCTGTTCCCGGCGGTGCTGTTCCCGGGCAAAGCCCGACACTACCCCCTCCAAGGCCCGGAACTGTTCCTCGCTGATGCCGGCTGGGGCCGGGGCGGATTCCTCCTTAAGAAGGGCAGGGGCCTGCTCCTCCTGAGGCTCCAATCCCAGGAGCCGGTCCACTGACACCTCAAAAAGCCGGGCCAGCTGGATCAATTTATCCACTTCAGGGATGGCAGCCCCGCTCTCCCATTTAGAGACAGCCTGGCGGCTCACCCCCAGGGCCGCCGCCAGCTCCTCCTGGGAAAAGCCCTTCTGCCGGCGCAGCTCCTGGATCTGTTTGCTCAGCACCAAGTATATCCACTCCTTTCCCCACTATTGTACCAAAAGCGGAAAAAAGAGCAACCAACCGGTATTTTCTTCCTGTCAACCAGAGGTTGCACCAGCCCTAAACACACGTATTTAAGCCATCTGCAATGGTACTCAACTTTAAGGGGCGCAGGTTTTCCCGCGCCCCTTTACACCGCACACTATGCTTTTTCTTCGTCC
>JAHZBJ010000128.1:4497-5700 GCA_019423445.1 Oscillospiraceae bacterium | reverse complement strand
TTCCAAGTCCGTGGGAAAAGAGACGCAGCATCGCAAGTTTGTGCCCCGCTCTTTTCGGGTCCGTGTGAGAAGATGCTGCGAATCGGCAATCTGTGCCCCGCTCTCTGAACATACCGCTTGGGCTGAGAGAAGCGTAAAGTTTTTCTATCCAGGGGCTCCCTGGGCGCTTTTGGAGGACTTACTCGGGACTCCATAAAAAGGGGACTTTTATTGAGGAATCGTGGAAAGCTTAATTCTATTATATTTCTAAAATAGAAATTTCACAAGACTTTTTTGCCATATTATTCTCGTATAGAAATATGGTTGGAGGGAAAAGTCTTTGCGAACCAGGAAAAAAGAACTGGGGACTGCCAATAGCATCGGAAACAAAATCACGGCGCTGCGAAAGAAGCAGGGCATGAAGCAGAAGGATCTGCTGGCGAAGCTTCAATCCAGGGGAGTACCCATTGATTCCTCCAGTTTGTCCAAGTTGGAGGGCCAGACCCGTGTGGCGAAAGGGGAGGAAGTGGCCGCCCTTTTGGACATTTTCTCTATCACCATAGAGGACCTTTATCCCAAAGAGGAGTAGGGACTTGAGACTAGGTGTCTTTGTTGGGAGAAATGGTTGAAAAATCATGAAAATGATCCTGGCCTTCCGTAGAAGCAAGGGCTTTGTTGATTCAAGGGGGGAATCCTTTGAGAACCAGGAAAAAAGAGTTGGGAGACGCCAACTCTATCGGTGGAAAGGTCGCCGTCCTCCGCAAAGCCAGGGGAATGAAACAAAAAGAACTTTTGGCACAGCTTCAGCTGAGAGGGGTGGAGATGGGCCAAAGTGCGCTTTCTGCACTGGAGGGCCAGACCCGAGCAGTAAAAGGGGAAGAAGTGGCCGCCCTGCTGGATATCTTCTCTATTTCCATGGAGGAGCTGTATCCTAAGGAGGGGTAAAGACCGGGGGACCAATCCCCGGTTTTTTTGTCCGTGAGAAAAGGTTCTGCCAATCGCAAGGTACTGCCCCGCTCTTTTCGGGTCCGTGAGAGAAGATTCTGCGAATCGCCAGTCTGTGCCCCGCTCTTTTCGGGTCCGTGAGAGAAGATTCTGCGAATCGCCGCTCTGTGCCTCGCTCCCTGAGCATATCACATAGGATTCAGAAGGCGGTTTTGTGGGTGAACTTTGCGCCCTTCTCAGCCCAGGTTGTTTGTTCAGGGAGCGAGGCAGAACCCAGCG
>JAHZBJ010000128.1:0-4397 GCA_019423445.1 Oscillospiraceae bacterium | reverse complement strand
TTTGCGCCCTTCTCAGCCCAGGTTGTTTGTTCAGGGAGCGAGGCAGAACCCAGCGTTTCTGTGGCCCTCTTCTCACGGACCTGAAAGCGGGGGCCACCCCGCCGCTCTTCCCAGCCCAGGTTGTTTGTTCAGGGAGCGAGGCAGAACCCAGCGCCTCTGTGTCCCTTCTCTCACGGACCTAAAACAGCGTCCAGCAGAAGGCCGCCGTCCACGTCGATGACCCGGACCGGTACCCCCACCTGCTCCTGGAGCCAGGGGACGGTGGTGTCGTCCAGGAACTTGTCCGTCTCGTGGCGGAGCATCACCGAGGGGAGAAGGAGTTCCTCCCCCAGGTCCTTCCCGGCAAGGCCCGCGGCGATGTCCCGGCCGCAGAGAAGCCCAGCCACATTTACCGCTCCGCCGAAAAGCCGGTTCTGGATGGGCCAGATATCCACCTGGAGGTTGGGGAACTTCGCCGCCGCTTTGTCCAGAAGCGCCCGAAGGAGGGGCGCTGCGGCGGTTCCGGTGGCGATGGAGACCCGGCGCTGCCGCAGGTCCCCGTCCTCCATGGAAAGGGCGGAGCAAAACTCCTGGCGCAGCAGGGAGAAGATTCCCACCCCGTCCTCCAGCTGGTCGAACTCTCCGTAGTATTCCGCCTCCGGAATGGGATATCCCGCCAGGAGGAAGAACTCGTCGGCGGGGTAAGCCACCCGGCTGCCCCAGCGCTGGAGCATCTCCGTCTGGAACCGCTCCGCCTGGGCCAGCACCTGCCGGGCTTCCTCCCGGGTGTAGGGGCGCAGGGGATAGAGGCCCTCCCGGTGGCCGGTAAGGCCCACCGGCACCAGGGCGATGCTCCCCAGTCCCGGCAGCAGCTTTGCCAGATCCCAGAGGCTCCGGTCCAGCTCCGGCCCGTCGTTGATGCCGGGGCAGAGGACCAGCTGGGTGTTGACCCGGATCCCCGCCTCCACCAGCATGGGGAGGAACCGGAGGGAGTCGGCTGCGCGGGGGTTTTTCAGCATCTTCACCCGAAGCTCCGGGTTGGTGGCATGGACCGAGACATTGATGGGGGAAAGGCGCATTTTGATAATGCGGCGGATGTCCTCCTCAGTGAGGTTGGTGAGGGTGACATAGCTGCCGAAAAGGAAGGACATCCGGCTGTCGTCATCCTTGAAGTAGAGGGATTCCCGGAGGCCCTTGGGAAGCTGGTCCACAAAGCAGAAGAGGCACTTGTTCCGGCAGGTGTGCTGCCGGTCCATGAGATAGGTCTCGAACTCCAGGCCCAGGTCCTGGTACTCCTCCTTCCGCAGCCGGACCTCCAGGGGCTGCCCGTCCCGGAGGAGGGAGATCTCCAGCCGGGTGTCGGTCATATAAAAGCGGTAGTCCAGCACGTCCCGGATGGGGTTGCCCCCAATGCTCACCAGGGTATCCCCCGGGAGGATGCCCCGGCGGTGGGCCGGGCTGCCGGGGACCACCCCGGAAATGACAACGGACAAAGGGGCACCTCCTTCTCAGGAACAGAAAAAACGGAGGGGGAACGCGTTCCCCCTCCCAGCTGACGGGCGGCCGGTGGATCCCCGGCCAAAACGGAGCGGCCCAGCGCTCCGGGCGAAGCCGATTATTCGGCGTCCACTTTAATGACTTCCCGGCCCTTGTAGTAGCCGCAGCTGCCGCACACCTGGTGGGGGAGCTTCAGCTCACCGCACTGGGGGCACTTGCAGAAGTTGGGGGCAACCATCTTCCAGACGTTGGAACGACGCTTGTTCTTTCTGGCTTTGGAGCTTTTTCTCTTGGGTACTGCCATGTTCAGCACCTCCTTCTTCCGATGGTTTTCAGCCCCGCCCCGATGGGACGGGACGGTTACTCAAAAAATTTGTCCAGAGCCGCCAGACGGGGATCTTCCTCCCGAACCTGACATTGACACTGGGTAGTGTTGCGGTCGCAGCCGCAGACGGGGCACAGGCCCTTGCAGTCCTCCCGGCAGAGGGTCCGGCTGGGCAGCTCAGGGATGACGTCGTTGGTAGCAAGCTCAGTGAGCTCGACGAGGCCATCAGGAGCCAGCAGGTATTCCTCATCGTCCTCGTCCCCAGGGTTCTGGAGGGCGCGGACCACTGTGTGGGAAACCGTTTGGGTCACCTCTTTGGAAAATGGCGCCAGACAGCGGTCGCATACCAGGTCCAGGGCGTACCGGTAGGTGCAGCTGAGTGAAACCACACCCGCCCGGCTCTTGGCCTCGGCGGTAAGCTGGACAGGGGCTTTGAAGGGGGTCATCCCCCGGTGCCGGTACCAGCTCAGGTCCACATCGTCCGTTACCACCTCGGAACCACCTGCGCCGTCCAGCAGCCTGTTCAAATCGAACTTCATTGCGTTACCTCCACTTCCATCCAGGGACGGAGCGGAGCCCCGGCCTCGCTGCCGTTACTCTGGGAAAGGATGCCTGATCCCACCCTCAAAAAGGGCAGAAAGACCCCTTGTCCGCAGCGTCACGAAAATATTATAGTGTCCCTAAAAGCCTTTGTCAAGGAGAAAAGCGCCTAAAATCCGCATTTTTCCAGGGTTTTTTCCGGTGTTCCGCCTGGCCCGGCAGGCCGGGCTTTCAGGTCCGTGAGATAGGGGACGCAGCATCGCCAATGACTGCCCCGCTCTTTTCAGGTCCGTGAGCAGAGGGACACAGAAGTGCAGGGCAGTACCTCGCTTTTTTCAGGTCCGTGAGATAGGGGACGCAGAAGCGAAGATGGCTGCCCCGCTCCCTGAACAAATAACAAGGGCTGGGGAGAACTCACAGGAATTCTCTCCAGCCCCTGCTGAATCCCAAGTTAGAAAACAAAGCGCCCTTCTCAGCCCAGGTGACCTGCTCAGAGAGCGGGGCACAGACTTACGCTTCGCAGAATCTTCTCTCACGGACCCGAAAAGAGCAGGCCGGGCCAGGGCCCGGTTCCTTGCAATTTGCTTCGGGCTTTGCCCTCCGCAAATTGTCCCATCCACAAAAGCGCTTCCTGAATCCCAGGTGATATGCTCAGAGAGCGGGGCACTATCTAGCGCTTCGCAGAATCTTCTCTCACGGACCTAAAATGATTTGCCTTGGGGGATCCGGTCTCCCCACCATTTTTTCATGGTGCGGAAAGAGAGGTCCAGACTGGCGCCGATGCCGAAAGCGCCGATAATGGTGCCCACCCCCAGAGTACCCCCCAGGAAGAACCCCATGACGCCCCAGGTGCAGTCCATGGCGATGCGCACCGGTCCGTAGGGGATGCGGGTCTTTTCCGAGAAGAAGATCATTACTGCCTCCATGGCTCCCACACCGTAATCCGGGAGCATGTAAATGGCAATGCCCAGGCCGGTGAGAAACACCCCCACTACGTTCATCAGAATCTTTCCGGCCCAGCCGGCGGGAGGGGTCATCCCCAGCTGTGCCATGATCCCGGCAAAGAGGTTGATGGAGGGCCCCAGGAGAAAAACGGTGAGGAAGCTTCCCACCCAGATATTCTTCCGGTTCAGCACCAGGGCCAGAAGGAGCATGGCCACATTCACCCCCAGGGCAATGGTGCCGGTGGGGATGGAGAGGGTTTTCCCAAGCCCTTCCTCAAACATCGTGAGGGGATCCACCCCTGCGCCGCTGAACAGCTCCAGCTGGATGCCCAAGCCGCAGACAAAGGTGCCGAAGACAACAATGAGGGACTGGAAAAGCTGTCTGCCAATGGTGTGCTTCACATGACTCAGATCCTTTCGGTTTGTTCTTTCGGTTCCGGTTTAAAGCCGCAGTGCCGGCACAGGTGGGGAGACCTCATCCGGCGGCGGAGAGACCGTCGGCATACCCCTGAGGGAAGCCCATCATGAATCCCTTCCAGCTGCTGTTCCCGTAGCGGTAGGGGGCTATCTCCCCAGCCAGGAGCTGGGAGTCCTGCTCCCTGCCGCTGACGCCGTCGGTGTACCCCACAGAGTAGCCGGTGAGGTATCCCTGAGCTTTGCCGGCGTCGTAGTTCTCCTGCCGCACCCAGAGAAACCCCGCCACAAGGAGAACGGCAGCCGCCAAAAGAATTGCGGCTCTGAGAACCGTCTTTTTCATACTGCACCTCCTGACTGAATACCGTCTCGCCGGGCTCCGGCCCCGGCCGGACACCCTTTTTCAAGGACAGTATATCATGCTGCCGGAGGGGATTCCAGAGGGTTCCGGGAAAAAGCCGGGCTGGCAGGGGCTGGCACCAGGGTCGCTTCTGCCTTGCGGGGGTTCCGGGACTGTGGTATGATTATGCCAAGAGCCGAGAGAAAGCCCAGGGAAAGGGGAATTTCTATGGCAGGGTTTCTTTGGATTGCCGGGATGGCGGCGGGGTGGCCCCCGCTGCCTGGCCGGTCCCCGAAGGGGACGGAAGCCCCGGTGGGGCTTCTGAGGCCACGTTCCCGACCAACGGGAGGGATGTCCG
>JAHZBJ010000127.1:4004-5714 GCA_019423445.1 Oscillospiraceae bacterium | reverse complement strand
GGCTCTTCGCCGGCGAGGGGGCCGTGGCGAATGCCGCCGTGGCGGCGGCGGCACTGCCGCGAGGCGCGACCGTCTTCCTCACCGGCGAGGAGATGAAAACTGCCGCTTCCGGCTTCCTCTCGGTGCTGTATGAGGCCAACCCCCAATCCGTAGGAGGGACCCTCCCCGATGACAACTTCTACTACCTCGCCTCGTAAGGGCACTTCCCCCCTGAAAAAGATCTGGGTCCCCTGTCTCTGGCTTCTCCTCTGGCAGGGGGCCGCTTTGGCAATAAATGAGGCTCTGCTCCTTCCCGGTCCGGGGCCGGTACTGCTGCGGATGGGAGAACTCATCCTTACCGGGGAACTGCTGGGCCCCGCCTTCTACTCCCTGAGCCGGGTGGCAGCCGGATTCCTTCTGGGACTTTTGGCAGGCGGGTTCCTGGCGGCGCTGTCCATGATATGGACCCCTGCCGGCGACTTCCTCGCCCCCGCCATGACAGCGGTAAAGTCCACTCCGGTGGCTTCCTTTGTGATTCTGGCTCTGGTGTGGCTCCAGGGAAGCACTCTTTCGGTGTTCATTTCCTTTTTGATGGTGCTGCCTCTCAGCTGGCAGAATGTCCGCCAGGGGATCGCCGCTGCCGACCCCCAGCTGCTGGAGGTGGCCCGGGTCTACCGGTTCTCCCCCGGGGCCACGATCCGGGCGGTGTATCTCCCTGCCCTGCTGCCCCATCTTCTCTCCGCCGCCCGGGTGGGGCTGGGCTTCGCCTGGAAAGCGGGTATCGCCGGAGAGGTCATCGCCATCGCCTCCGGCTCCATGGGCTATCAGCTCTACACCGCCAAAACCACCGTGGAGATGACCGACCTCTTTGCCTGGACCGGTTTCATCATCCTTCTCTCATTCCTGCTGGAACAGGGCATGATAGCCCTGGCGGACCTGGGAATGGCCCGGCTGGCCCCCGCCCCCGGAAAGGAGGAAGCTCCATGAAACTCTCCCACGTCTTTTTCGGTTACCCCGGCAAAGAGCTGTTCCGGGACTTTTCCCTGGCTCTGGAACCCGGGGAACGCCTGGCGGTCACCGGCCCTTCCGGCAGCGGCAAGACCACCCTCCTCCGGTTGATGGCCGGTCTGGAACAGCCTGCTTCCGGCACCATTACCGGTATCCCCCGTCAAGGGGTCTCTATGGTGTTCCAGGAAAACCGCTTGGTCCCGGGGCTCACCCTCCTGCAAAACCTGGCTCTGGCAGCTCCCCGAGCCGGGCGGGAAGATCTGCTGGACCTTCTCCGGGACCTGGGACTGGAGGAAGAGGGGGATTCCCTCCCCCGCTCCCTCAGCGGAGGGATGGCCCGCCGGGCCGCCATTGCCAGGGCCGCCGCCCTGGGGAGTCCCCTGGTTCTGCTGGACGAACCCTTCACCGGTCTGGACGAAGCCAACCGGCACCGGACCGCCGCCTTCTTACTGAAACGCTTCCCTCATGCTGCTATGGCGGCGGTGGTCCACCACCCCGATGAGGCGGAGCTGCTGGAGGCCCGCCTCCTATCCCTGGAAACCCTCCGGGGAAACTGATCTTCTCCTGTGCCTTTGAAAAGAGACAGAGACTCCCGTCGCAAAAAGAGCTTGGAAAGCCGAAGGTTTTCCAAGCTCTTTATTCTTTCACATCGCTTCCGGGTCAGATCAGTTTCAGCATCACCGGCTCCCGGTTCCGGTAGAATGCAAAATACTGGAATCCCAC
>JAHZBJ010000127.1:2950-3994 GCA_019423445.1 Oscillospiraceae bacterium | reverse complement strand
CATGGCAACATCAAAATCGCTGGCTATATCCTGAGCGTTGTGGGCGTCGCTTCCCAGGGTCACCAGCCGCCCTCCCAGCTGATAATACCGCTTAATGATCCGCAGTACCGGGATGGTCTTCCCCAGCCCCTGGCGGTAGCCGGAGGTGTTCACTTCCATACCCTTGCCGGTCTCCACCATCTTTTTCAGGGTAGCCTGAATGAGATCATCATAGGGGGTAAAGTCCACCGGAATGCGGTATTTTCCCCAGATGTACCGTTCCGGATAACCGATATGGGCCATCACATCGAACTTCCCCCATACGGTCATATCATACATCGCCTGGAAATAATAACTCAGGACGTCAGAAACCCGCACTGCCGGATCGTTGAAGTTCACTACGGAAATATCCAGTCCAGGAGCTGCACAGTGGACCGACCCCAGGACAT
Organism: Oscillospiraceae bacterium; assembly: GCA_019423445.1. Classification (GTDB taxonomy): domain Bacteria; phylum Bacillota; class Clostridia; order Oscillospirales; family Ruminococcaceae; genus Angelakisella. The sequence goes on along the minus strand of JAHZBJ010000127.1, from coordinate 3,566 downwards.
AATCGTATCCCTCTTCCTTCAGGATCTCATCCGCTGCCTCAGGGGCCAAATGGCCCTGGCCCAGTTCGATACTTTTGGCCAGGCGCAGGCGGCCCTTGTATTTTTCCTGAAGCTCCCGAAGCTCACCAAAACTTTTCCGGATATCCTCCCGGCAGGCCGCATCCACAAGATCACAGTCGTAGTGGTCGGTAAAGGCCATCCCCATGACTCCTTTTTCCAGAGCCGCGGCGCAGTTCTCCTCCATGGAGCTCTGGGCATCGAAGGAATGGCAGGTGTGGACATGGCTGTCAAACAAATTCAGTTTCATGAAGTTCGCTCCCCAGCTGAAAATAATTCCTCGCCGATGACAGTTCAGCGTGGCAAATCCGTCATTTTCTTGCCGTCGGTTTATGACGCTCTTTTTTTATTGTATCACACTATATCAAGTATGTACACAGTTTTTTGCATCTTTTTCTGTAAAATGATATCTGAAAAATGCCATTAAATTTGTTCTGTTTTGCAGGATTTACTGAAAAGATTGTGCAAAACAGAACCGCCGCTCCCTGTCCCAACCCCGGCGGCAGAGTTGCAAAACAGCCCTTTGATTGATATCTTTTGGTCAAAATGGTCTTTTTTA
>JAHZBJ010000127.1:0-2940 GCA_019423445.1 Oscillospiraceae bacterium | reverse complement strand
TCTGATTGAAAAGCGAAATCTTTAGGTGTATGATATTTTAGATATAGAGGGGTAATCCGCTCATACTATAACCTATAACCGGAACGGAGGGATGGGCAAATGAGCAGCAGTGACAGCATCCTGGAGCGTTTGATGGAACTGGACCAGAAAGCCAGCGCTATGGTAGACGACGCCCAGGAAACCCTGGACGACACCCTGGACAACATGGAACGGGATGTAGCCCGCTTCCGGGAAAGCTACGCCCAGCGGGCCACCCGGAGAATCGGCATTATCCGGGACCAGGAGGGAAAGGCTTCCCAGTCGGAACTGGACAGCATCTCCCAGCGGTATCAGTCCTTAATGGACGGTCTGGAGGAAACCTACCGGGAAAAACACAGCGAGTGGGAAGAGGAGATCTTCAGACGGTGTATTCAAAAGTAACCGGCCCCCGCCGGGGGATCTCATCCGGAAAGGAGGTCCGGGATGCTCAAGTCTTTTTCCAATAAAGCCATCGCCACCAAGGCCCGGGCCATGTACGGCCAGGGCATCACCCAAAGCGACTATGAAGAGCTGATCAAAAAGCGTTCTGTCGGAGACATTGCCATCTACCTCAAGGACAACACCCATTACCGGGAAGTTTTGGGGCCGGTGGACGCCTCCATCATCCACCGGGGACAGCTGGAACACTTTCTCAGAAGCCTGCGGTACCTTCAGTATCAACGGCTTATCGCCTATGACTTCGGGCAGCAAGAGATTTACCGCTACCTTTATATGCGGGATGAGATCCAGCAGCTGCTGGACTTGCTCCGATACCTCAGCAGCCGCGGGCAGGGTCAGGCCGGAGACCGGTACGACTTCCATTATGACCGCTGTCTCCCCGGCCATACAAGCTACGACCTGGAAAAGTTGGTAACCCTGAGAAGTTACCGGGATCTGCTGGATTTCCTGGGGGACAGCCCTTACGGAAAGATCCTCCGGCGGTTCCCCCCTGACCCTTCCGGCCAGATCGACCTGATGGGATGCGACCGGGAACTCTCTACCTATTATTACAACCGGCTTTTGGACATCATTCGCCGGGAGAGCCGGGGCAGAGAGCGGGAAGCACTTTACCAAGTGGCCCTAAACCGCATCGACAGCGAGAACATCACCCGGGCCTACCGCCTCAAACGGTTTTTCCGTCAGAACCAAGACGCCATCCAACAAAACCTGCTGCCCTTCTCCACCCGCAGCTCCCGGCTCATCGGCAGAATGGCCCAGGCTGAAAGCGTTACCGAACTTCACGGCATTCTTCAAAGCGCCCGGCTTATCGCCCCCTCCTCCGACGAGGAAGACGACTTCATCGAAAACGCTATGCTCCGTCTCCGGAATGTTTGGAGCAAACGGGATCTGCGCAACTCCCAATATCCACCGGTGGTGCTTCAAGCCTATATGACCCAGATGGAGATCGAGCTGGAAAACATCATCAACATCATCGAATCGGTACGTTACGGACTGCCCATGGAAGACATCCGCACCATGCTGATTTCGTAAATGTAAAAACCGCCGGCAGTTTCATCCGGGATGTCCCTGCCGGCATCAAAAGAGATCTGCAAAACAAAACAGAAAGGTGGTGAAGTCTATGTCCATTGAAAAAATGGCACTGGCGACCATCCGCGGAGAGCGTTCCCAGCTTGACGAAGTTCTCCTGCGGTGCATCGGCTCCGGGGTCTTCCACCCCGAAACAGCCACAAGCTTCAGCGAATATGCTGGCGGGCTCTCGGTGATGAAGGAGGAAAATCCCTACACCGTCCTGGCCCGGCGGCTGGATTCCCTGGCAGCCAGTGCGGACATAGATCTAAGCGGCGCCCAGAGCGAGGGGCTGGACCTTGCGGCCAAGGACTTCCCCGGATATATTGACGGGCTGGACGCAAAGATGAAAAAGCTGCTCACCAAGCGCAAAGGTTCCGAACAGCTCATCGACTCCCACAAAAAAGCCCTTCAGAGGCTGCGGCACCTTACCAGCCTGGAGATAGACTTTGACCGTCTCTTCTCCTGCAAGTATCTGAAGCTCCGGTTCGGACGCCTTCCTTTTGACAGTTACCAGAAACTGAAAAACTACACCGACCGCCCCTTCATCTTCTTCTCCTTCGACAACGATGGCAGCTATTCCTGGTGCCTTTATATCTGCGCCGCGGCTGATGAGCAGGAGATCGACGGTCTCTTCCAGTCCCTTTACTTCGAGCGCATCCGGGTCCCGGATTACGCCCACGGCACTCCACAGGAGGCCATCGCCTTCATCCAGGAAGATCTGAACCGGGAGGAAAAGGCCCTGGGCGCCATCAAGGATGAGATCGGTACCATTGCCCAGACGGAGCGGGATCGAATCCGGGCCCTTCACGCCAAGCTTTGCTTGCTGGGCGATGCTTTTGAGCTTCGGGGCAAGGCCGCCTTCGTAAAAAACGATTTCGTGGTGATGGGCTACATCCCCCTGAGGGAAGCGGACCGCTTTTCCCAGGCCTTCCACGATCTGGAAAACGTAGCCGTAACCCTGAAAGACCCCCGGGTAGATCCCCGGCTAAAGGTCCCTGTGCGGCTGCGGAACAACTGGCTGGTACGACCCTTCGAAATGTTTGTGGATATGTACGGCCTTCCTTCCTACCAGGATCTGGACCCCACTCCTTTTGTGGCGGCCACCTATATTCTCCTCTTCGGCATCATGTTCGGCGACCTGGGCCAGGGACTGGTTGTAAGCCTGCTGGGGCTCTTCCTCTATAAAAAGAAAAAGATGCCCTTGGGCGGGATCATGTCCCGAATCGGCATCTCTTCCATGGTGTTCGGTTTCCTCTATGGTTCGGTTTTCGGCTACGAGGAACTGCTGATTCCCTTCCATCAGGCGATCTTTGGACGCCCCCACCTTATTGAGGTGATGGACGGACGCTATACTAATTTCCTCCTGCTGGGAGCCGTGGGTCTGGGCGCTGT
>JAHZBJ010000126.1 GCA_019423445.1 Oscillospiraceae bacterium | reverse complement strand
CCAGCATTTCCCAAAATAACCAAGGATGGGGAGGGGCGGCCACAGAGGCCATGAAAATGGAAATCAGCCGGAGGAAAGCCATGCTCCTGATGTGTCTCTGCGCCTTTCTGTGGAGCATCGGGGGCCTTTTTATCAAGCTTCTTCCCTGGCATCCCGCCGTCATCAGCGGGGTGCGCTCCGCCATCGCCGCCGCAGTGATCCTGATTTATATGAAGGCGGCCCGGCTTTCCCTCAGCTTTTCCCCAGGGGTTTGGGGGGCGGCGGTGTGCCTTGCAGGTACCATGCTCCTTTTTGTCTGGGCCAACAAGCTTACCACCAGCGCCAACGCCATTGTCCTCCAGTCCACCAACCCGGTCCACATTGTCCTTCTCAGCGCCTTGTTTTTGGGATGCAGGTATTCCCGCCGGGAACTTCTGGCGGTGGCGGTGACGATGGGAGGCATCGCCCTCTTTTTTCTGGACCAGCTCACCCCGGGGGGACTTTTGGGAAACCTCATCGCCCTGGGAAGCGGCCTTACCATGGGGGGAATGTTCCTCTTTTCCAGCCGCCTTCCCGATGACAAAAGCGCCATGACTGCCCTGGTGGCAGGCCACGGCCTGGCGGCAGTATGCGGCCTGGCGTTTCTCCCCTGGGCTCCGCCGGAGATCACTCCCGCCGCCCTGGGGGCCATTCTGGTTTTGGGGGTTCTCCAGCTGGGGGTGCCCTATATCCTCTACGCCATTGCAGTGCGGCGGTGCTCCCCGCTGTCCTGCTCCCTCATCAGCATGATTGAGCCGCTGCTGAACCCGGTATGGGTATTTCTGGCGGTGGGGGAAAAACCTGGTTTTTTTGCCCTGGTTGGTGGTATAATAGTTCTTGGTACTGTAACCGCCTGGTCGGTGTCCAATGCCCGGGAAGCGTCCCGGGTTTCTGCCGTCCCCGGCGGTTCTAAGGGGGCCTGAAGCTTTTGCGGCGGCCCCAGCGAAGTTGAAAAAAGGAGAGATGGATCGTGGAAATGCAACCTTCCACCGTAATAAACCCCGGTAAGCAGGAGATCATCCGGGTGGACGGCGTGGATTACCGCCTCTGCATCAAGACCCATGTGATCGGGGAGACGGATAACATTGCCCAGGTGGCGGCGGACTACGCCGGCCCCCACCTCCAGGAGGGGGATGTGCTGTTCATCACGGAAAAGGCAGTGGCCTGCACCCAGAAGCGGGCCATCCCCCTGAAGGATATCCATCCCCGGCCTCTGGCCAGGTTCCTCTCCAAATTTGTCCTCAAAACTCCTTACGGCATCGGCCTTGCCATGCCTGAGACCATGGAGATGGCGCTGCGGGAGTGCGGCACACTGCGGATCCTGTTCGCCGCCGCCGTCTCTGCTGTGGGGAAGCTCTTCGGCATCCGTGGCTGGTTCTACAAGATTGCCGGGGACAAGGCCCGGGCCATCGACGGCCCCTGCGATTTCACTCTGCCCCCTTACAACGAATACGTGGTGCTGGGCCCCGCCGACCCGGACAAGGTGGCGGCGGAGGTCACCGCCCGCACCGGTTTCCCCACCCTCATCACCGACATCAACGACCTGGGGGGCAACATCCTGGGCCGCTGCCCCAAGGACCTCTCCGACGACCTGTATGTCCGAATTCTCAAGGATAACCCACTGGGCCAGCAGAGCGAACAGACCCCCATGGGGATCATCCGCCCCATCCCGGCGGAGAAGGGGGAATAACCATGGAAAAGATCCGCTTCATCACCGATACTGCCTGTGATATCCCCCTGTCCACCGCCCTGGCCCATGGGGTGGAGGAGGCGCCGCTGACGGTGGCGGTTCTGGGAAAGACCTACCGGGAGGGGTACGATATCACCCCCCAGGAGTTCTATGCCCTCTGCGCCAAGAGCAAGGAGATGCCGGTTTCCGCCGGGGTCAATTCCCTGGAGTATCAGTCCCGGATCGAAGCTGCCTGGAAGGACGGCTGCACCGCCGTCTGCATCGTCTGCATCAACGCCCGGGGCTCGGTTTCCTATACCGCCGCCTGCCGGGCCAGGGACGATTTCTTCCAGGAGAATCCTGAAGCTCAGGGAAAGCTGCGGATTGAGGTGGTGGACAGCCGGACCTATTCCATCGCTTATGGCATCCCGGTGATGAAGGCCGCCCGGATGGCCCGGGAAGGCAAGAGCCTGGAGGAGATCCTGGCCTTTTTCGACGACTGGTTCGACAGGGTGGAGATCTATTTTTGTCCCCTTACATTTGAATATGTCCGCCGGAGCGGCCGGGTCAGCCGCACCATCGCCTTTGTGGGAGATACCCTGGGCATCCGCCCTGTGATCCATATCATTGAAGGGAAAACCGCCGCCGATGCCAAGGTCCGGGGAGACCGGAAGGTCCCCGAGGCTATGGAGAAGATCGCCGCCGCCCGGATGCTCCCTGCCGCGGACTACGGGATTTTGGTGGGAACGCCCCGGGAATTGGCGGTGGACCTGGAGGAACGTCTCACCCGTTTTACCGGTCATCCTCCTGCCGCGGTGGAAAGCGCGGGGCCCTGTATCACCATCAACGGAGGCCCCCGGCTGGTGGCCTGCTGCTTCCTGAACCGCACCCCCAGGGGGGAGTTCGGTATCACCGGGAAGCTTTACCGCACCGCTGAAACCATGGCGGAAGCGGCGGCCAAAACGGCTGCTGTGGCTGCGGAGACGGTAGCGGACGCCGCGGCGGCTGCGGCTAAGCGTGGAGAGGAGATCCTTCGCAACGTGGCGGACAAACTGAACAAGTAACGATACAAAAACGGCAGGGCGCCGGAAGCGCCCTGCCGTTTTTCTCTAGATATGTGGATATACCCAAGGTGGAGAGAAGGGATCAGTTGTACTCGGGGAGTACGGCGGACAACACCACCTGAGTCTGTGTGGTGCCGAAGCGCTGAAGCTTCGCCACCAGAAGGTCCAGCTGGTCCATATCGGTGCAGCAGGCGTGAATCAGCATAGAGTAGGGGCCGGTAACGTGGTAGCAGGAGGTAATTTGGGGGATCTGTCCGGCAAAGGCAGCGAACTCCTTCTGCTGCTCTGGAGGGAGTACCAAATGGATAAAGGCCATGATCTGCCGGCCCAGAGCCTTATGGGATACCACCGCCCGGTAGCCCAGGATGATCCCCCTCTGTTCCATCCGCTCAATGCGGGCGGTGACGGCGGGCGGGGACAGAAAGACCTCCTGGGCAATTTTTTTTAGGGGCAGTCTTGCGTTTTTCCGCAGCAGGCCTAATATTTTCTCGTCGATCTGGTCCATATGCTCCATATGTTCCATACTACATTCCGACCTCCACACCATTCTCTGGAACTTATTTTAACGTAGATACCGACGGGAATCAATCAGCTGGGGAGCAGTTAAGAAATAATTTATGGGTTATGCCGGTTCTCTTAAGAAAATAAAGTTTGGGGGCCAAAAACTTTTAAAATTTTTGGTGGGACAGCTCTTTTCTGCGTTTTCCTCGGAACCCCTTCCATCCCCTTTACCGGGTGGAAATCTCTGTGTATGCTGATGTGGGACGGACGCAGAGTCAGTTAATCAATGAGAGAAGGGTAGTTGTGAATACAAGAACGGAAACCGATTCCATCGGTACACTGGAAGTCCCGGCGGATGCCTATTATGGGATACATTCTCTCCGGGCAAAGCAGAATTTCCCCATTACAGGGCACCCCATGCACCGTTTGCTGATTGTCAGCCTGGCCCAGATCAAGAAGGCGGCTGCCGCAGCCAACCGCCATGCAGGCACTCTGGATGCCTCCATTGCCGGCGCCATTATGGCTGCCTGCGACGAGATCATCAGCGGCAAGCTCCATGATGCTTTTATTGTGGATGCCATCCAGGGGGGCGCCGGGACCTCCGCCAACATGAACGCCAATGAGGTGATCGCTAACCGGGCCATTGAGCTGTTGGGAGGAGTCAAGGGGGATTATACCCTGGTGAACCCCAACGACCATGTGAACATGGCCCAGTCCACCAATGATGTTTATCCCACAGCCGGAAAGCTTGCCGCCCTGGCGCTGCTGCCACAGGTTTCCCATCAGCTGGGAAGGCTGTATGAGGCCCTGGAGAGCAAGGCGGTGGAATTCGACGGTATCGTCAAAATGGGCCGCACCCAGCTTCAGGACGCGGTGCCTATCCGGTTGGGGCAGTCCTTCCACGCCTACGCCAGCGCGGTGTCCCGGGACGCCAAACGCCTCCATCAGGCGGCGGCGGACCTGTGTATCATCAACATGGGAGCCACTGCCATCGGCACCGCCATCAACGTCTCTCCCGACTATCTCAGCCGCATTGTGCCGGAACTTCGGGAGGTGACGAAATACCCTTTGCTCCAGGCCGCAGACCTCATTGACGGCACCCAGAACCTGGACTGCCTGGTCCATGTGTCCGGCATCATCAAGACCTGCGCCGTGACCCTTTCCAAAATGTCCAACGACCTGCGGCTGCTGTCCAGCGGTCCTCGCACCGGCTTGGCCGAGATCAACCTGCCTGCAAAGCAAAACGGTTCTTCCATCATGCCTGGGAAGGTGAATCCCGTAATCCCGGAAGTGGTGAGCCAGGTGGCGTTTAACATCATCGGCAACGATACCTGTATCACCATGGCCGCCGAAGCCGGCCAGCTGGAGCTTAACGCCTTTGAACCGGTGCTGTTCTATAAGCTGTTTGAGTCCCTGGAGACCCTGGCGGGGGGCATCCGGACCCTGGTGGACAACTGTATCCTGGGCATTACAGCCAATAAGGCCCATTGTCTGGAGCTGGTGGAGCACAGCGTGGGGATGGTTACGGCGCTTTGCCCCTTTATTGGCTACAAGCACGCTGCGGAACTTGCCAAAGAATCCCTGAGATCCGGTGTCCCTATCCGGAAACTGGTGGTACAGCAGGGGATCATGACGGCAGATGCTGTGGACGAAGTCCTGAACCCTCTGAAGCTAACATTTACAGAAAAGGAACGGATGGAGTTGGAGCAGGGTATCTCTTGAATGACATCGAACCTGAAAGATGGTCAGTGGAAGAAAAGTTCCATTTGAGGCAAAAAAAGGATCCCATCCATTTGGATGGGATCCTTTTTGGTGCGGCGGATGGGACTTGAACCCACACGCATATGCACACGCACCTCAAACGTGCCTGTCTGCCGATTCCAGCACCGCCGCAAATGCAGTATTTATTATATCACCCAAACTGTTTTTGTCAAGGGAGAATGGCAAATAAAACGGAGAAGAATGATGTTTTTTCCTGAAAACGCCGGAATGGACCTTACCGGGAATTTACCCTTTACTTACAGTTGAATGGGAGAAAAGGAGGGTGTTGAAAATCCGGACAGGGGAAAAACCACGGAGATAAGCGGGAACGGCAAAGGTTTCCACGGCTTTCCCCGGAGGGCTGTGGAAAACTCTGTTGAAAATGTTGAATACTACCTGTATACCGAAAGCTTCTTCACGGAAATTTCAAATCCTTTGTATAGCTTTTGAGAGTACCTTTTGTTATAATACATGTAGAATCACGGTCCCCGGGTTGGCCCCGGACAGCTTACAAAAAAGAAAAGAGTGGATTTTCTGCAATGAGTAAAGACAAAAGTCCGGTGTACCGGCGCAGAAGGAAAGGAAGCGGCCTGCGCTCCTTTCTGGTGGTCTTCCTAAGCTCCGCCGTCATTGCTTTGGCCGGAGCGGGGGTGTGGCAGCTGCTGGACCCGGTGGAATATGAACCCCCTCTGACACCCATGACCTCC
>JAHZBJ010000125.1 GCA_019423445.1 Oscillospiraceae bacterium | reverse complement strand
AGGCGGAGAAAAAGACCCGTTTCAGCCGGTATTTCCGGTAAAGTCCCTGGGTGAGCCGAAGGATAGCCAGGTCGCTTTCCGGGGTAGCGCCGATAATCATCTGGGTGCTCTGTCCCGCCGGGGCGAACTGTGGGGCGTGATGGTACCGGACCAGTTCCTCGCCGTTCTGTGCAATGCCGTCCCGGATGAATCCCATGGGGCCCAGAATGGACTCCCGGGTTTTGTCGGGGCAGAGAAGGGAAAGGCTCTGATGGCTGGGCATCTCAATATTGACGCTGATGCGGTCGGCCAGCAGTCCCAGGCGCCGGGTAAGGGCCTGATCCGCTCCAGGGATGGCTTTGACATGAATGTACCCCCCGAAACGGTACTCCCCCCGAAGAAGCTCAAGGACCTTGAGCATCTGTTCGCAGGTGTAGTCCGGGTTTTTCAAAACCCCGGAGGAGAGGAAGAGCCCCTCAATATAGTTGCGCCGGTAGAACTGGATGGTGAGGTCCGCCAGCTCCCGGGGGGTGAAGGCGGCCCGGGGGACGTCGTTGGACCGGCGGTTGACGCAGTAGCGGCAGTCGTAGACGCAGAAGTTGGTCATCAGCACCTTCAGCAGGGAGATGCAGCGGCCGTCAGCGGCAAAACTGTGACAAAGCCCCGCCTGGACGCAGCTTCCAAGCCCTCCCGGGGGAGCTTGGCGGCTGGTGCCGCTGGAGGTGCAGGAGGCATCGTATTTGGCGGCATCGGAGAGAATGGTGAGTTTTTCCATCAGGTCCAAGAGGGGCCCCTCCCTTCAAAAGAACGTTTGTTCTATATCATTTTACTTCTCCCTGCTTAGAGTGTCAAGAGGAAATGACTGCCAGTAGGGAGAAGGGAAAAATAATAGATTTCTGCTGGAAAAAGACGGCAGCATCTTGGCCATAAGGCGGGGGCCGGGCGTTCTGTCAGAGAAAGCCATAAGAATCCAGCGGCGTTTGATTTTTGAATCCGGGTTATCAATGTTTCCGTGTACAACGGACCTTTTGTGTGATAAGATAAAAATAAGAATACCTACGAAGAATTCCCAACACTTTTGGAAGAAAGTGCTGGAAAATGATTCGGAGGCGGAGCTTTATTCTGGAAAAACGGGGAAACAAAGAAAGGATGATGGATTCATGCAGTACCGCCCCTATGGAAAAGCGGGTTTTGACGTTTCATTGCTGGGTATGGGATGTATGCGCCTGCCCAGAAAGACCAACCCCGACGGTTCGGTGGAAGTGGACCGAGAGAAGGCTTATGAGATCATTCGCTATGCGGCGGATCACGGCATCAATTATTTCGATACCGCCCTTACCTACCACAACTACACCAGTGAGGAGGTGCTGGGGGAAGCCCTGGAGGGAATCCGTGACCAGGTGAAGGTGGTTACCAAACAGCCTTTTTCCGCTATGACCACCCAGGGGGAGATTCGCCGCAATCTGGAGAATACCCTGAAAAAGCTCCGCACCGACTACCTGGACGTTTACCTGATCCACAATATCCAGGCCCCTCAATGGGAGGAAATCAAGAGCAGGGACATCATCGGGGAGTATGAGAAGTTCCGCCAGGAGGGCCTGATCCGCAATATCGCGTTTTCCTACCATGGTGGATTTGAAACCTTCCGGGAGATCCTGGAATACTATCCTTGGGCTATGTGCCAGGTGCAGCATAATCTGTTGGATACCGATAAAGAGGTTACTCTGGAGGGAATGCGCCTGGCAGGACAGCAGGGAACCGCTCTGGTGATTATGGAACCTCTCCGGGGCGGAGGGCTGGCCAGCAGCCCCAGCTATGTCCAGGCCATCTATGACCAGCATCCTGTCAAGCGTTCTCCTGCAGAATGGGCCTTCCGTTTCCTGGCGGACTACCCCCAGGTCAGCTGTATCCTAAGCGGTATGACCACCATGGAGCAGCTGAAGGATAATATCCGGATCTTCTCGGCAGAAGACATGGTTCCAGGCTGTCTTTCCCAGGAGGACCATGAACTGCTGCGCCGGGTCAAAGCGGCCTATGAGAGCAGAGTTACCGTTCCCTGTACCGGGTGCGAGTACTGCCTGCCCTGTCCCAAGGGGGTGGATATCCCCGGCATCTTCCAGAAGTACAACGACGGGATGCGTTTTGAGAACTTCGACAATCCCAGCCGCGCCTATATGCTCACCCGGCGGGCGGGGAAGGACGCCGCCCACTGCGTGGCCTGCGGCGCCTGCGAGAAGAAGTGTCCTCAGCATATCCCGGTGATCCAGGCTCTCCGTACCGCCCGGGAACGGTTGGACGGCTGGCGGGAATCATAAGAAAAAACAGAGCCGGAAACCCACAGGTTTCCGGCTCTGTTTTTTTCGGGGATGTTGTTCCGGGAAATAGATAAAAAGCGGAGGACCGTTCCTCAGTACCGTGCCAGGATTTCCTTCACCCGGGCGGCGAATTTCTCCCGGTCCACATCCAGGACCAAAGTGATGTTGGGATCCTTCTGGGCGTCGCTGTAGCAGTCGGTGACGGTCTTGCCCCGGGTGATGGTACCGGCGGTTTCCACCCGCATCCAGCACTGCTGGGTGGTGAAGATGCTGTCGTCGGCGGCGCAGAGGACGGCTGCCGGGTCGTGGAGAGGAGCCCCAGCAGGGCAGAAGCGCTTCTCGCAGTTGGTGGCAGTGAGGGCCTCGAAGAGTTTCGCCTGGGGTGTTCCCAGGGCGCCGATTTCATGAATCTCCTCCGCGGTAAGGTAGGCTTTCAGGGTGACGTCCAGGCCGCAGACCACCATGGGGATGCCGGATTTCAAGACGATATCAGCTGCTTCCGGGTCCACGTAAATGTTGAACTCGGCGCATGGGGTGACATTTCCCCCCACGGCGGCGCCCCCCATGATGACGATGCGCCGGATGCGTTTCGCAAGGTCGCTGTACTTTGCCAAGGCGATCCCCAGGTTGGTGAGGGGGCCCACAGCGATAATCTGGAGCTCTCCATCCGTGGCCACTGCCTCCCGGTAAATGGCGTCCCAGGCGTGAAGGCCGGTGACCTGCTTTTGGGGTTCCGGCAGAGGCGCCCCCTGGAGCCCGTCCTCTCCATGGACATGGGTGGCGTAGACCGCTTCGCAGAACATGGGTTTGGAGGCGCCGGCAGAAACAGGGACATCGGTGCCGATGACCTCGCAGAGACGCAGGGCGTTCCGGGTGGTTTTTTCCAGGGGGACATTTCCTGAGACGGTGGTGATGCCCCGGACATCCAGCTCAGGGCTGCGGAAAGCCAGCAGCAGGGCCGCGGCGTCATCGCAGCCGGGGTCGCAGTCGATGATGACAGGAATACGCTTGCTCATTCAATTCCCCTCCCCATAAGTCCGGACCGCGTCCACCAGCAGGTCCACAAAAGCTTCCCGGTCGATGTCCAGGAGTACGGTGGCGTTGGGAGCGTGGCCGCTGGTGCCGAACCAGTCTCCTACGGTGCAGCCCATACAGTAGTCGCCGCAGGTTTCCACGTCCACGTACATCTCCCGCATGGTGAGGATTTCCGGTTTTACCAGCGCGGCTACCGCCACGGCGTCGTGGATGGGAGCGCCTGGGTAGTCCATGGTTTTGTGGAATTGGTAGAAGAACTCCAGCCAGTCGGCCACCGTCACCGCGACCTTGTTGCCCACCGCCCGGATACGGTCAAAATCGGCGGGGCAGACCAGAGCCTTTTCGGTGACGTCCAACCCGGCCATGATGATGGGAATGCCGGAGTGGAACACCAGTTTGGCGGATTGAGGATCCACCAGGATGTTGAATTCAGCAGCGGGGGTCCAGTTGCCCATTTGGATGCCGCCGCCCATAATGGAGATCCGGGCGATCTTTTCCCGGAGTTCCGGGTGGGCCAGGAGCAGTCCCGCAACGTTGGTAAGGGGACCGGGGGGGAGGAGGGGTACCGGTTCATCGCTGTCGGCGATGAACTTGGCCATCACCTCCACGGCGGAAGGAGGGCTGATCTCAAAGTCCGGTTCCGGCAGGGCGGGGCCGTCCAAACCCGATTTTCCGTGGACCACCGGGGCGATAATGGGGTTGGCAATCAGGGGGTTGTCCACCCCCTTGGCCATGGGAACATGGAGACCGATGAGGGTCATAATCCGCATGGCGTTATAAGTGGTCTTTTCAATGATCTGGTTGCCGCACACCGAGGTGACGGCCCGGATATCCAGGGTGGGAGAGGCGTTTGCCAGCACCCACGCGATAGCGTCGTCATGGCCGGGGTCGCCGTCCAGGATGACGGGGATACGCTTTGTTTCCTTCAAATTGATCTACCCCCAAGGACATGGATTGCCCGCAAGGGGGGCCGCCCCCTGCGGGCTGTGGTTGGTTATTGAGCTGCCTTTTGGACCTTCTTGTGTTTCTTCAGGGTAATGATGGCGTATATCGTAAGGCCCAGGATGGTGATGACGTAGGGAATGGAGGCCACCAGGTAAGAGCTGAGGCCCTGCATACCCTCCATCTTGTTCTTCAGGGCGTTGGCCAGTCCGAAGAGGAGGGAGGACAGCATGGTCCCCACCGGCTCCCCGCGGCCCATGGCCTGGGCCGCCAGAGCGATGAATCCGCGCCCGGCCACCATGCCGGAGTTCCAGCTCTGGGCGTAGTACATGGACATATATGCGCCGCCCAGGCCGGACAGGGCCCCGGAAAGGCCCAAGGCGATATAGCTGATCTTGAGAACGCTGACGCCTACGCTGTCAGCAGCGTTGGAGTTCTCGCCCACGGCCCGGATCTGCAGCCCCATAGGGGTTTTGTAGAGGAGAACCCAGGTGAGGAACACCAGCAGGAATGCAACATAGGTGAGGACGGAATGCCCGGAGAGGACTTCTCCCAGGATGGGGATATCCTTCAGCAGGGGGATATCCACTCTGGGGATCAGCATGGCAGGGGTGGTAAGCTCGCCGGTATTTCCCCGCAGGCCGGTAAAGAGGTAGAGGAGGAAGATGGTCCCTCCGCTGCCGATCATGTTGACGGCGATACCGGCCAGGATAATGTCGGTTTTCAGTTTCAGGGCGAAGAAGCCGATCATCAGGCCGATGAGGGTACCCACCGCCATGGCTCCCAGCACGCCGATAAGCCAGTTCTGGGTCCAGTAGCTGAACAGGGTACCGAAGAGGGCGGCGATCATCATAATGCCTTCCAGACCGATGTTGGTGACGCCGGCCTTTTCGGCGATGACGGCGGCCAGGGCCGCGAAGAGGATGGGAGCGGTGATGCGGATGACGGAAAACCAGAAGTCAGCCTTCATCACGCTGGTCATAAGCTGTTCAAACATCAGGCATTCGCTCCTTTCTCCGTGGGGCTGGCGGCGGTCTGCCGGGCCAGCTCCTCCTTGGCGCCCCGGACCACGATCTTCTGACGGTAGCCCGCCAGGAACTGCTCGGCGGCGAAGAAGAGGAAGATGACGGCCTGGATGATGTCCAGCATCTCCGCGGGAACGCCGGCGAAGGTACGCATTAGCTCGCAGCCGCGCTCCAGATAGGCCATAAAGAAGGCCGCGATGGGGACATAGACGGGGTTGTTTTTGGCCAGGATGGCGATGGTGACACCGGTCCAGCCGTAGCCGGGGAGCTCCCGCCACAGGAAGGTGTCAAAGCGTCCCAGGACCTCGATGGAGCCGCTCATGCCGGAGATAAAGCCGCCCACCACCTGGGACAGGACGATGATGGCGCCTACCTTGATGCCGGAGTACTTGGAAAAGTCCTTATTGATACCAATCATCCGGATGGCGTAGCCCCAGCGGGTGCGGTACATGAAAATCGCAACCAGAACAG
>JAHZBJ010000124.1:2177-5793 GCA_019423445.1 Oscillospiraceae bacterium | reverse complement strand
CATGGATTTCTATGCGCGGATCGGGGTGGTCTGCCGGAGTATCCCCTCGGGAAAGGTGGCCACCTACGGCCAGATCGCCCTCCTTTGCGGCAGACCCCAGTGTCCCCGGCAGGTGGGATTCGCCCTGGGGAGGGGGCTGGCGGGGGATGTCCCAGCCCATCGGGTGGTGAACCGTCAGGGCTTTCTTTCCGGAGCCGGGGCCTTCCCCACCCCCGATACCCAGCGCCTCCTCTTGGAATCGGAGGGCGTGGAGGTGGATGGGGATCAGCGGGTGGACCTGACCCGCTGGGGCTGGCACACCACCCCGGAAGAAATCCAGGCCCTGGAACAGGCTTTTGAAGGGCTGGGAGAAACCCCCGCTTGACACATCATATCAAGGAGACATCAGCTATGGACCACATCACCCTATACTCCACCCGGCGGGGGAGCGGAGAACCCCTGCTTCTCCTCCACGGCAATGGGGAGGACTCCTCTTATTTTGAAGCCCAGCTGGATTTCTTCTCCCGGGAGTACCAGGTCATTGCTTTGGACACCCGGGGCCATGGCAGATCCCCCCGGGGAACCGCCCCCTTCTGCTTCGACACCTTTGCGGCAGACCTGCTGGACTTTCTGGACCAGGAAGGACTCTCCAAAGTCCATCTTCTGGGCTTCAGCGACGGGGGGAATATCGCCCTTACCTTCGCCCTGGCCCACCAGGAACGCCTCAAAAGCCTCATCCTCAACGGCGCGGACCTGGACCCCGTGGGCGTAAAGCTCTCCACTCAGATTCCCATTATTCTGGGGTATTACGCCGCCTGTCTCGCCGCCCGGTTAAACACCGGGGCAATCCCCAAAATGGAACTGCTGCGCCTGATGGTAAAGGAACCCCATATTCCCCCGGAGGCCCTGGACGCCATCCGGGTTCCCACCCTGGTCATCGCCGGGACCAACGACATGATCCGGGAGGACCACACCCGGCTCATCCACCAGCACATTCCCGGCAGCCGCCTCGCCCTGATCCCCGGGGATCACTTTATCGCCAAGAAAAACAGCGAGGCCTTTAACCGGGCTGTGGACACTTTCCTGAAAGAACTGTCCAAAGGAGAACACATATGAGCTTTTCTGAAACCTCCTGGCCCAGGGAAAAAGAGACCCTCTATCCCCTTCTTCGGGAGCGGCTGGAAGCCCTCCTGGCCGGGGAAAGTGACTGGATCGCCAACCTTGCCAATGCCGCCGCTCTGATCTGGGAGGCGGTACCAGACCTCAACTGGGCGGGCTTTTACCGCATGGATAATGGGGGCGAACTGGTATTGGGGCCCTTCCAGGGAAAGCCGGCCTGCGTCCGGATCCCCCGGGGGAAAGGCGTCTGCGGCGCTGCGGCCGCCGAAGGTCAACCCCAGCTGGTGCCGGATGTTCACGCCTTCCCCGGACATATCCCCTGTGACAGCGCCTCCCGCTCCGAACTGGTGATCCCTCTTTTCGGCCCCCAGGGGCAGGTTGCCGGAGTGCTGGACCTGGACAGTCCCCGCCTTGGACGGTTTACCCGGGAGGATCTTTTGGGGCTGCTGCAGGCGGCCGAGGTGATCCAGGGCGCCTGGTTTGGGGAATCCAAGAAAGGAATGGAAACAGAATGAAACAACAACGGAATTTTCCCCGGGCGGTGGTGACCCCCAAAGGGGAACGCGCCCTGCAGGGAGGGCATCCCTGGGTGTATGGGGCCGAGGTCCTCTCCTGGGAGGGGACTCCCCAAGACGGGGAACTGGCCGATGTGGTGACCCAGGGAGGGAAATACCTGGGTACAGGCTTTGTAAATCTCACCAGCAAAATCCGGGTCCGGGTCATCTCCCGCAACGCCAACGACCGCTTCGACGAAGCTTTTTGGGAACGCCGGCTCCGGTACGCCCTGGATTACCGCAAGACGGTGATGGGGGACCAGTACAGCTGCTGCCGTCTGATCTTCGGGGAAGCGGATTCCTTCCCCGGCCTCACCGTGGACCGCTTTGGGGATATTCTGGTGGCCCAGACCCTTTCCTTGGGAATGGAAAAGCGCAAGGGCCTTCTCTTTCCTCTCCTCTGCCGCCTTCTCCAGGAGGACGGCCAGGAGATCCGGGGCGTCTATCAGCGGGATGACGTGGCCATCCGCCGTCTGGAGGGGATGGAGGAAGGGAAAGGTTTCTTCCCCATCCCGGGGCTGCCGGAGCCGGATTCCACCCGCACCATTATCACCGAAAACGGCGTCCGGTACCATGTGGATTTTGAAAACGGGCAAAAAACCGGTTTCTTCCTGGACCAGAAGCTGAACCGTCAGGCGGTGGCCCGGCTGAGCCGGGGCCGCCGGGTGTTGGACTGCTTTACCCATACCGGCTCCTTCGCCCTCAACGCCGCCAAGGGGGGAGCCCTTTCGGTGACGGCGGCGGACGTCTCGGCATCCGCCATTGAAATGGTCCGGGAAAACGCCGCCCTCAACGGCTTTTCTGACATCATCACCCCCCTGGAAACAGATATTTTCCAACTGCTCCCCGCCCTGGAGGAAGCCCCGGGAAAATCCCCCTACGACTTCATCATCCTGGATCCTCCTGCCTTCACCAAGTCCCGGAAAACGGTGGAAAGCGCCATGCGGGGCTACAAGGAGATCAACTACCGGGCCATGCGCCTGCTGCCCCGGGGAGGGTATCTGGCCACCTGCTCCTGCTCCCACTTCGCAACCGAGGAGTTGTTCTGCAAAATGCTCCGCTCCGCCGCCCGGGACGCCGCTGTGGAGCTGCGGCAGATCGAAGCCCGGCAGCAATCCCCCGATCATCCCATCCTTTGGAATGTTCCGGAGACCAGCTACCTGAAATTCTATCTCTTCCAAGTGGTATAAAATTCTATGACCCTTCACACAAGGAGGCTCCCATAGTCATGGATTACGATGCCCTTCTCAACACCTCCTCCACCCTTGGCAGCCTGCTGCTCCAAAGCGGCGCAGAGGCCTACCGGGTGGAGGATTCCCTGCTGCGCCCCTGCAGGGCCTACGGGGTAGGCCAGGCGGAGATCTTTGCCATTCCAAGCCTGCTCATTGTCTCCATCTGCGACCCAGAGGGCCATTCCCACACCAGGATCCGCCGCCTCTACCACAGCGGCACCAATCTTCACCGTGTGGATGAGTTAAACGCCCTCTGCCGCAGGGTCTGCCGGGAGGTACCGGACTTTCCACAGGTGGACCGGGAACTGGAGGCCCTAACCCAGGAGACCGGTTATCCCCCTCTCCTCCAATTTCTGGGTTTTGCCTTTGTGGCTGCCTTTTTCACCCCTCTTTTCGGGGGAAATCTCCGGGACGCCCTCTGCGCGCTGGTGGCGGGAGGCATTATCTACCTGGCCAAACGCCCTATGGATTCCCTTCACGCCAACAGCTTTTTCGTCAACACCGCATGCAGCTTCCTGGCGGCGCTGACAGCTATTGCCGGAGTCCGGATGGGGATTGGCCAGCACCTGGATAAAATCATCATCGGCGCCTTTATGGGACTGGTACCTGGAGTAGCCATAACCAACTTCATGCGGGATGTCCTTGCCGGTGACCTATTCGCCGGCATCACCAAGCTTACCGAGTCCCTTCTCACCGCCACCGCCATTGCTCTGGGAGCAGGTATCGCCTTGG
>JAHZBJ010000124.1:468-2167 GCA_019423445.1 Oscillospiraceae bacterium | reverse complement strand
TGCACCCAATATCTGGGAGGTGGCGCGCTGTGAGCTGGTTTCTCCAAGACTTTCTCCTCCCCTGCTTTTATGCCTTTATGGCCTGCTTGTCCTTCTGCCTGATCCTGAATCAGCGGGGATGGCTTCTGCTGGTCTCCTCCCTGGGCGGAAGCGTCGGCTGGGCCGCCTGTATCCTGGCGGCTCCCACCGGCAGCGACGTATTCCAGTATTTTGTAGGCTCCATTGCGGTAGCTGCCTATGCGGAGGTAATGGCACGGGTCTTTAAAGCTCCGGCCACCGGCTTTCTTATTGTAGGAATTCTCCCCTTCGTCCCCGGAGGGGGTATCTACTATACCATGGAATACTGTCTCTCGGGAGACACCCAGATGTTCCTCTCCACCGGCATCCACACCTTCGGCATCGCCGGAGCGGTGGCAGTGGGCCTGCTGCTGGTTTCCTCCCTGGGCCGGATCTTCTTTCATGGCCTGGCGGCCGCCCGTGCAGCGGGGAAACAGCATCCCCCTAAAAAATCTTGACAAAGGAAGTGCCCCCAATGAGCAAAATCGTCTGGCGCCCCGGAACCTTAGTGGCTCCGGTCCCTCCCGTCATGGTGACCTGCGGCACCATGGAGCATCCCAATATCATCACTGTGGCCTGGACCGGGAACATCTGCTCCGATCCCGCCAAGGCCTATATCTCGGTACGGCCGGAGCGGTACTCCTATGGCCTGATCCGGGAAAGCGGCGAATTCGCCATCAACCTCACCACCTCCGCCCTGGCCCGGGCGGCAGATTTCTGCGGTGTCCGTTCCGGCCGGGACGTGGATAAGTTCGCCCACCTGGGGCTGACTCCCCTCCCCGCCCGGGAGCTCTCCTGCCCCATCTTGGGAGAAAGCCCCGTAAGTCTGGAATGCAAGGTTTCCCAGGTGATCCCCCTGGGGAGCCACGACCTGTTCCTGGCCGATGTTGTGGCGGTGGATGTAGAGGAAGAGTTTCTGGACCCCAGCGGAAAACTCCGGCTGGATCGCTGCGGACTGGCCGCTTACGCCCACGGAGAATACTTCGCCCTGGGGAAGCGGGTGGGAACATTCGGCTTCTCGGTACGGAAAAAGCGGAAAAAACGCCCCGACCCCCGGCGCTGACTTCCGAATTTTCCCGGGATGTATTTTGCAAAAAGTCTTGCAGAAAGTAAAAATACTGCATTGACTCCACCTGGAAACGCGCTATAATTGGGTAGGGTTGTTCCCCAAAAATACCGCCCCATCGAGGTTTTAGCCCATGAAAGAAAAGCTGCAAAAACTGGATCCCAGGATCCGGGAGATCCTGCTGCTGAATATCGGCACCGTCATTGTGGCCCTCGGGCCCTCTCTCTTCAAGATGCCCAACAACTTCTCCACCGGCGGCGTCACCGGTATCGCCATCGTGGTAAGCAAATTCCTCCCCGGCATCTCCACTGGTACCCTGGTGTTCATCTTCAACATGGTGCTGCTGCTCATCGGTTTCCTTCTGCTGAGCAAAAAGTTCGGCCTTGCCACCGTCTATTCCAGCACCCTCATGTCCGCTATCATCTGGATCCTGGAGCGTGTCTACCCCATGGACGCCCCCTTTACCGACGAACCCCTTCTGGAGCTGATCTTCGCGGTGGGGCTCCCGGCTCTGGGTTCCGCCATCCTCTTCAATATCGGCGCTTCTACCGGAGGCACCGACATTGTGGCCATGTT
>JAHZBJ010000124.1:0-458 GCA_019423445.1 Oscillospiraceae bacterium | reverse complement strand
GAAAAAATACACCAGTATCGACATTGGCAAGTCCCTGATGCTGGCTGATTTCCTGGTGGCCCTTTCTGCCTGCTTTGTCTTCGGCATCAAAACCGGACTCTTCTCCATCCTGGGACTATTGATGAAATCCCTGCTGGTGGACAGCGTCATCGAAAGCATCAACCAGTGCAAATATATGCACATTGTCTGCAGTCAGCCCGAGGTGATCTGTGAATATGTCTCCCAGAAACTCCATCGGGGAGCCACCATCTGCCAGGTCACAGGGGCCTACACCCACCACCACCTCTACCTGGTTCTCACGGTGATGAACCGGGGCCAGGCGGTACAGCTGCGGCGGTTCGTCCGCAGCGTGGAACCCCACGCTTTTATCATGATCACCAACACCAGCGAAATTATCGGCAAAGGATTTCGCAGTGAAAACTAAGCCTGTCCTTCCGGGGGCGGCGGAGAAGCCCTCC
>JAHZBJ010000123.1:4236-5796 GCA_019423445.1 Oscillospiraceae bacterium | reverse complement strand
CTGACTCTCAACTCCTTCCGCTCTTTCAACATTGCAGGAGCGGCGTCAGGGGACACCCTCGTCAGCCTCCTGGTGGAAAAACTCCGCTGATTTGAAAAAAGACTTCCGGTTCCCGCCGGCCCACCGTCCCCGGGGGAACCGGGAGTCTTTCCGTTCTTGACATCGGCAAATGGAAATATTATACTCTAAATTGGTAAAAATAGCTGTAATTGTTCGTTTTTACAGGGCAGATCATGGAGAAAAAGCTGGTCTTTTTCCCAGCCGCTCAACGCCGCAAAGCCTTTGCGGGACCGCCTTTCCGCGGGGCCACAAAGGCTTTTTGCTTTTTTGGGGAACACAGCCCCAGCGGCTGCAACCTGCCTGGACGAGGAAAAGGAGAGGATTTGATATGGGATACCGGATGGAACGAGACTCCATGGGAGAGATGCAGGTGCCTGACGACAAGTACTGGGGCGCCCAGACCCAGCGAAGCTTCCAAAACTTCAAAATCGGAGAGGAAACCATGCCCCGGGAGATCATCCACGCCTTTGGCATCCTGAAAAAGGCAGCTGCCATGGCCAACCATAGCCTGGGAAAGCTGGATGATGAACGGCTGAAGTATATCTCTCTTGCTTGCGACGAAGTCATCGCCGGGGATCTTCAGGAACATTTCCCCCTGGTGGTGTGGCAGACAGGCAGCGGCACCCAGTCCAACATGAACGCCAACGAGGTCATCGCGGGACGGGGCAACGCCCTTTGCGGCAAAAAGCTGCTGCACCCCAACGACCACGTCAATATGTCCCAGAGCTCCAACGATACCTTCCCCACCGCCATGCATATCGCCGCCGTCCTGGGGATCGAGGACCGGCTTTTTCCTGCCATTGACGCCATGGTCTCTCAGCTGCGCCAGCTGGAGGAGGAAAACCGGGGCGTTGTCAAAAGCGGCCGCACCCATCTCCAGGATGCGGTGCCCATCGCCTTTTCCCAGGAGATCAGCGGCTGGCGCTCCACCCTGGAAAAAGACCGCCGGATGCTGGAACTGGCTCTGCCGGACCTGCGGGAACTGGCCCTGGGGGGCACTGCCGTGGGCACTGGCCTCAACGCTCCCGCCGGCTTTGACACCGCTGTGGCTCAGGCCGTGAGTCAACTCACCGGCAAAGAGTTCCGCACCGCCCCCAACAAGTTCCATGCCCTTACCTCCAAAGATGAGCTGGTCTTTGCCCACGGGGCTCTGAAAGCCCTGGCGGCGGACCTGATGAAGATGGCCAACGACATCCGGTGGCTGGCCAGCGGCCCCCGATGCGGTCTGGGGGAGATCTCCATCCCCGAAAATGAGCCGGGGAGTTCCATCATGCCGGGGAAGGTAAACCCCACCCAGTGCGAAGCTGTCACCATGGTGGCGGTGCAGGTCATGGGCAACGACGTGGCGGTGGGAATGGCCGCCAGCCAGGGAAACTTCCAGCTCAACGTCTTTATGCCGGTGTGCATTTACAATTTCCTCCAATCGGTGCGGCTGCTCACCGACGTCCTTCACTCCTTCCGCACCAACTGCGTCGCCGGGATCCGGGCCAACCGGGAAAA
>JAHZBJ010000123.1:0-4226 GCA_019423445.1 Oscillospiraceae bacterium | reverse complement strand
CTCCACAACTCCCTGATGCTGGTGACCGCCCTCAACCCCTACATCGGTTACGACAACGCCGCCAAAACCGTTAAAAAGGCCTACGCGGAAAACATCACTCTCCGGGAAGCCTGCGTAGCCCTGGGCTTCCTGACTCCGGAGCGGTTCGACGAGGTATTCCACCCTGAGGAGATGGTGTAACCCCCTGTCCAGCCCCAATCCAAATCAAGGAGGAACCGTGTTATGAATCAAAACCGTATCGGCGGTGTGCTGGACCTTCTCCGGGAGCGGGGAATCCCCCAGATGCTGATCACCGACATGTATTCCATCTACTACCTCACCGGGGCCATGATTGACTCCGGCTCCCGGCTTATGGCCCTGCTGATTCGGGCCGACGGAGAACACCGTCTCTTCCTCAACCGGCTCTTTACCGCCCCGGAGGGATTGGATATTCAGGTGCAAATCTTCTCCGATACCGACGACGCCCCTGCCATCATTGCCGGTTTTACCGACCATAGAGCCCCTCTGGGCATTGACCGCAAAATGTCCGCCGGCTGTCTCCTGGCCCTTCAATCCCTGGGGGCCGGCACAAGCTATGTCAACACCTCGGACTGCGTGGAAACAGTCCGGAGCCAGAAGGACGCCCTGGAGCAGGCCCTGATGCGGGAGGCCTCCCGTATCAACGACCTTGCCATGGGAGAATTCAAAAAGCTGATCCGCCCAGGGATTACCGAGGCGGAGGTGGCCCGGCAGCTGGATTCCGTCTACCGCTCTCTTGGGGCCCAGGGGTTCTCCTTCGCCCCCATCGTTTCCTTTGGCGCCAGCGCCGCTGACCCCCATCACGAGCCGGGGGAGATCCCCCTTAGGGAGGGAGACTGCGTCCTTTTTGACGTGGGATGCCGGAAGGATCACTACTGCTCCGACATGACCCGAACCTTCTTTTACCGCAGCGTTTCCTCCCACCAGGAGGAGGTCTACCAGTTGGTGCTCCAGGCCAACTTGGCCGGAGAAGCTTCAATCCGCCCAGGCGCCCGGTTCTGTGATGTGGATAAGGCCGCCCGGAGCGTCATTGCGGAAGCAGGATATGGTCCCAATTTCATTCACAGGCTGGGCCATTCCATCGGCCTGGAGGTCCACGAGGCCGGGGATGCCAGCCCCGCCAACGCCGCTCCTATCCAAGAGGGGAACGTCTTCTCCTGCGAACCCGGGATCTACCTTCCCGGCCGGTTCGGCGTGCGGATCGAAGACCTGTGCCTTGCCACCCGGGAGGGCGTCTCGGTCCTCAACAGCTTTCCCAAGGAATTGCAAGTCATCCCATAAAGCCCATCCGCGGGGGGAAAGCCCGGGGTTCTTTCCCCTGGCGCCCCCCGTCTGATTTTTAAAAGAAAGGCGGTATGCACCATGATCCCCAGCAACGACATCCTTGCAAAGCATCTGTCCGGCATGGTGAAATTCCCCACCATCTCCAACGCCGACGACGAAAAGATGGACCTTGCTCCCTTCGCCGGTCTTCACCAGTACCTTGAGGAGACCTATCCCCTGGTGCATCAGAAGTTCACCCGGGAGGTTATCGGCCCTGCCGCTCTCCTCTACAAGTGGGCCTGCCCGGCCCCTAAAAAACCTCCCCTCCTTCTGGCCGCCCACCAGGATGTGGTCCCCCCAGGTCCGGAGGACGCCTGGACCCATCCTCCCTTCCAGGGGGTCATTGCCGACGGCTTCCTCTGGGGCCGGGGCTGCCTGGATTGCAAAAACGTTATGATGGGACAGCTGGAAGCTCTGGAAGCCCTTATCGGGGAAGGATTCCAGCCGGACTTTGACATCTACCTGGCCTACGGCTGCAACGAAGAGGTAAGCATCACCGCCAAGAACCCTGCCGCACGTCTTATCGTCCAGACCCTGGCGGCCCGGGGCATCCGCATCGGAGTGGTGCTGGACGAAGGGGGCCGGGTCATCCCCGGGCCCTCCATAGGTGTGGAGGGCCTGGCCGCCGACATCGGTCTCTCAGAAAAAGGCTACGCCGATATCCAAATCTCCAAAACCGGCCCGGCGGGCCATTCCGCCCGGCCCGGCAAACCCAACCTGATGGCTGATATCGCCCGGGCAGTGGTAAAGCTGGATGAAAATCCCTTCCCCTATCGTATCCTTCCGGAGATGGTCCTTCAATACCAGGAGCTGGCCCCCTTCTCTGGGGACCGTCAGGCTATCTACGAGGATATCGAAAAGCACCGGGACGAGTTTCTTCCCCTTCTGGAGGAGGATCCCCCCACCGCCGCAAAATTCCACACCACCATGGCCATGACCATGGCGGAGGGAAGCAGCCGGCCCAATGTCATCCCCGCCCGGGTCAGCGTCTCCATAAACTGCCGCATCCTCACCGGGGAAACGGTCCAAGGGGTGCTGGAGCGCATCCGCCAGGTGGTGGGAGAGGAAAGCGGCATCCAGGCAGAGTGCCTGGCGGGAAGAGACCCCTCCCCTGTCTCGGATATTCACAACCCCCAGTATCAGCACCTCCAAAAGGTCATCCAGGACATCTATCCCGGCATCCACGTCCTTCCCTCCATCTCCACCGGGGGCACCGACGCCTATTTCTACTACCCGGTGGCAGACCATGTTTTCCGCTTCTGCGGGGAAAACCGGGTCCCCCAGAACGGCCCCGGTCACGGCATTGATGAACGGATCGATATTTCCACCATCCACGCCACCCCAACCTTCTTCTACCGTTATCTCTCCACCTACTGAGATTCCCCCCAGGGTTCGTGAGCCTCCTGCCCCGGCCCTGGGGCGTTCCCTTCCCCGCCCCAAAAGATGCGGGGAAACAACGTCTACATCTGGGGACACTCTCCCTGCCAAAAAGCAGAAAGAACCCCGCAGACTGGCTTTGTAAGCCAACCTGCGGGGTTCTTTGTTGGTGGAAACGCACGGGCTCGAACCGTGGACCTCCTGCGTGTGAAGCAGGCACTCTGACCAGCTGAGCTACGCTTCCATTTTGAACTGCTCGATTATTATACTATAAAAATCATTTTCTTGCAAGCCCTATTTTCAATTTTTCTGGCAAAAATGTGGCACTGACATGGCGGGTCCGGAATAGTATAGGGAGAAACCAAGAAAGGAGCGACCTTCCTATGGAGCAATACTACCCTTTTCGCCTGGAACCACTGGACTACCGCTTCAACGACCTGGAGCCTTATCTGGATCTTCAGACCGTTCTCCTCCACTACGGCAACCATCAGCAGAACTATGTGAACCAGTTGAACGACGCCCTGTCATTCTGGCCTTTGTACCAGGAATGGAGCCTGACACAGCTTTTGCGCAACCCCAGCCTGCTTCCGCTGAAACTCCAAATCCAGGTGCGCCAAAGCGGAGGCGGGGTATTCAACCACCAATTCTATTTCGACTCCATGACCCCCGCCTCAGGGCAGCAGCCCAGCGCAGCCCTGGAAGCAGCCATCCGGCGGGATTTCGGTTCCATGGACGCCTTCCGCCGGCAATTTATGGACGCCGCTGACCGGGTGTTCGGCTCCGGCTGGGTATGGTTGGTGGCGGATCCCTTTGGAAGGATGCGCATCATCACCACCCGGGATCAGGAGACACCGCTGGCCATGAACCTCACTCCCCTGCTGGCTGTGGACCTCTGGGAACATGCTTACTACTTACAATACAAGAATCATCGCACCCGGTATCTGGACAGCTGGTGGAATCTGATCAACTGGCAGAAGGTTGGCAAGCGCTACCAGGAGCGGATGGCCCTGGGCTAAGAGCCCGGGGAATAGCGGCCGCTTTTCTGGTACCGGGTCGCTCCCCCTGTGGTAACTCCCTGTCGTCTCCAGGCCGGGAGTCATGTGAGGATCCGCAGGCTCTCCCCGGTACCGTCATCCGGGAACACCAAATACTCCCGGATCTCCAGGGAAACCCGCTGTCCGGGATCCATGGTCTCATACCGTTCCGGAGCCTCTATCAGCCGGATCACTGCTCCCCCTACATCTACCCGGAAATCCGACACATCTCCCAGAAAATATTTGTTGACGATGGTTCCTGTCAGCTGCCCATGTTCCCCCGAGGGCTTCAGGAAGAGGTTTTCCGGACGCACAGCTACCACTACGCCGCCGGTGCAGCCGCCACTGTAATCCAGGGATTGCCCCAAGCCGGTGAGCTCGATACGCCCGCCCCGGACCTGTCCTTGGAGGAAATCCACCTTTCCCACAAAGTCCGCCACAAACTGATTGGCAGGGTTGCGGTAGATCTCCAGA
>JAHZBJ010000122.1:5149-5812 GCA_019423445.1 Oscillospiraceae bacterium | reverse complement strand
TGGGCGGTGCCGAAGATCCGCCGGAACAGGACCATTTTGTCCTTGCTGGGGGCGTCCAGAAGCTGCCGGAATTCCCCCTGAGCCAGCATGACGATTTTTCGGAACTGATCGCAGTCAATGCCCAGGATGGAGCGGATTTTATCGTCCACCTGGGAGACCGCGTCGATGACCTGCCCACCGGGAAGGGTCAGTTCGGCCTTATGGGCCAGATTTTTCATGCCGCCGCTTTTTTTGGCCATCTGCTGGGCCGGGCGGCGGCGGATACGGTAGAGTTTTCCCTCAAGACGGAAGTCCAGCTCCACATAGCACTCCCGGTCAGGGGAGGCGGTGCGGCAGCGGAAATCCTCGCTCCGGCGGCTGGTGCCGCTGGCCTTGCCGAAAAGAGCGAAGGTCAGGGCGTCAAAGAGGGTAGTTTTACCGGCGCCGGTGCGCCCGCTGACCAGAAAGATGCCATCCCGGACGGAATCTTCAAAGTTCAGAGTCTCGACCCCTTGAAAAGGACCGAAGGCGCTGAGGGTCATTTTCACAGGTTTCATGGGTCGTTCCTCCCTTCCTCCGCTTCCTGTGCCAGTTTTTCCAGGATGCGGTCCGGTTCCGGGGCCAGGGGATGGCCTGTCACCTGAAGATAAAATTTGCGGTAAGCGTCAGCCAGAGACAGTTTTA
>JAHZBJ010000122.1:4702-5139 GCA_019423445.1 Oscillospiraceae bacterium | reverse complement strand
CTGAAGCTCCAGCTTGCGTTGGGAAGGATCCTGATAACGGATTTGAAGGTAGTTGGGATAGACGTTGCGCAGGCGCTGGGCGGCTCCCACCTCGACACCACGGGTAAGGAGGGTGATCTGGACATAGTCCTCCGAGGCAAAGGTCCCGCCGGTGGGGGCAAGAAGTTCTTCCATGGTGCCTTGCACCGAGCGGACCTCCCGCAGAGGTTGGATGGGGATTTTTGTTACCGCTGCCTCTCCATTTCCATCCAGCTCCACCCACAGGACGCACTTTTCCTGGTGCTCCTCAGATACCGAGTATTTCAGGGGGCTGCCGCAGTACCGCGCTCGGGGACTTCCGGCCTCCTGGCAGGAATGGAGATGCCCCAGAGCAGCGTAGGAAAAGCCCTCCAGCCGGGAAGAGTCCACTAGGTCTAACCCGCCGACAGCGGCCTCGG
>JAHZBJ010000122.1:3535-4580 GCA_019423445.1 Oscillospiraceae bacterium | reverse complement strand
GCCACCAGCACCTTCCGGGAACAGCTTTCCAGTTCCTCCCGGTTTTCCTCCAGTATAACCCGGAAAGCGTCGTCGAAGGTGTGGATCTCCCTCTGGGGGAAAAGGGTACGGGCGTCCCCCGGCGACAGATAGGGGAGAAGAAAAAAGTCCACATCGCCCCACTGATCCCGAAGGGTGACCCGGTCCAGGCGCTTTTGAGGGATAGCGGCCATGTACAGGCCGCTGGCCCGGTAGAGGCTGCTGCCGAAGCTGAGGCGCTGAGGGCTGTCGTGGTTGCCGGCAATGCACAGCACCGGCAGCTTCCGTTTCCCGGCCAGTTCTCCCAGGAACCAGTCGCAGAGCTCCACCGCGTCCCCACCGGGGACGGAACGGTCGTATAGGTCTCCGGCGATGATCACAGCGTCCAAGGGATGCTTGTCCACAAGCTCCAAAAGCCGGACACACCAGTAACGCTGGTCCTCCAGAAGGCTGTATTCGCAAAGGCTTTTGCCGAAATGAAGGTCGGAAAGGTGCAGGAATCGCACGGCAGGGTCCTCCTTTGGGAGATTTCGCTTTTCATTGTATCCTGTTTCAGGCGGCAAGTCAAAGGCCGTTCCGGTTCCGCCGGGAAGTATATGCGGGGCAAATGCCGGCATACTACCCAGGAGGGAGAATGTCAAAGAATGGGAGGGACTCGGGTGAACATCCTCATCATCAACCACTATGCAGGCAGCCGCAGCCTGGGAAGTGAAACCCGCCCCTGGCACCTGGCCAGGGAATTCCAGAAAGCCGGGCATTCGGTTGTCATTGCCGCTGCGGATTTCAGCCACAAGCGCATTCGCAATCCGGTGATCCAGCCGCCCCGTCAGGAAAAAACGCTGGACGGGGTCTCCTACTGTTTCTATGCCACCCCGTCCTACGAAAATGACGTAGGGGGAAGGGGAAAGAACATCAGCGCTTTCGCCAGGGGAATCTGGCGGGATTCCCGGCGTTTGGCAGAAGCTTTCCGTCCTCAGGTGGTGGTGGCAGCGTCTACGCATCCCTATGATATTTTCGGGGCGCTGCG
>JAHZBJ010000122.1:0-3510 GCA_019423445.1 Oscillospiraceae bacterium | reverse complement strand
ACCGGACCGGGGCTGTCCTGGTCTGTGAGCTCCATGAGATCTGGCCGGTGTATCAGCAGGAGATCTACCGGTACGATCACCGGGACGCCGCCCTTTTATTGGGGGAATATGCTTTGGATTTGGCTTTGAAGCGGTCGGACGCGGTGGTTTCTCTTTTGCCCCACGGAGAGCGGTATCTCACCGCCCGGGGGATTTCAACGGGGAAGTATCTGGAGATCCCCGAGGCGGTGTCCGTGAGTGGGAGCCTCCCCCTTTCCCAGAGGCGGCGGGAGTATCTGGAACGGCTGCGGCGCAGCTATGACTTCCTGCTGATCTACCAGGGGCATATTGGGGACGAGAAATGCCTGCACCCTCTGGTGGAGGCAGCAAAGCTTCTGGAAGAGGAGAATGTGGCGGTGGTAATGGCGGGAAACGGCGGCTACAAGATCAACCTGAAGCGGACTATGCGGGAAGCAGGGACGAAAAACGTTTACCTGATGGACCGGGTGGAGGATCCGGAGAAGGGATCTTTTTGCGCTATGGCAGACTGCCTTTTTTATGGTGACAGGCGGAACTCCGCAGCGGAATACGGTATCCGAAGCAGCAAACTCCTGGAGTACATGGGCTGGGGGCGGCCAGTGCTTACTTCCTTTGCTGCGCAAAGCAGCCCGGTTACCCTTTCAGGCTGCGGCTTCAATGTCAAGGATCCCACACCGGAGGCTTTGGCAGAAGGCATCCGCCGGATGATGGCATTTTCCCCGGAGGAGCGAGAAAAAATGGGGAAACAGGGGACAGTTTATCTGGAGGAGCACCACAGCTACCCCCTGGTTGCCAGGCGTTATCTGGATCTTTTTCAGAAGCTGCTCCGGGAGAAAGAAGAGAAAAAGAAAAACTGAGGAGGGACGGCGGTGGAAAGACGGGTGGTATGGGTCCACAGCATCGTACTCTTTTGTATGACCATTCTGTTGGTGCGGCTGTCAGTGCTGGGTCAGGGAGACAGCCTGGCCCAGGCCGCGGCCCGGCAGAGCAGTTCCCTGTTGGAACTGGGGAGCAGCCGTGGGACCATCTACGATCGAAATGGAAAGCCCTTGGTAAACCGGGATTACATTACCGCCCTGGGGGTTTCTCCCACCCCTGAGGCGGCGGAAGCTCTGAAAGGGATGCTGCCCCAAGAGGAGTTTGAAAATTCCCTGGAACTGCTGCGGCAGGGAAGACCCATTGTGGTGCGCAGCCAGGGGTGGCTGCCTTCCGGTACAGGGGACGGGATCGTTTCCTTCCAACTGCCGGTGCGGTATGGACAGGAGCAGCTGGCGGTTCATCTGTTGGGATATGTAGACGAAAGCGGGACCGGAGTCACCGGGGTGGAGAAAGGATATGACCAGCTTCTCAAAGAGGATGGGGGAAGTGTCTACTGCCGGTATTTTGTAGATGCCAACCGTGGTGCCGTGGAAGGGGAAGCAGCCCAGGTAGTGGACCAGAGGGCAGCACCCTACGGCGGCGTGGTTCTTACCCTGGATCGGGAGATCCAGGCGGCGGCGGAACAGGCCATGGAAGATATTCCCAAAGGGGCCGCGGTGGTAATGGATGTGGAAAGCGGAGAAATTCTGGCCATGGTCAGCCGTCCCGTCTATGATCTTTTGGACATGGCGGCATCCCTGGAGGATGAGGACAGCCCTTTCTTCAACCGGTCCACTGCAGCTTACAGTGTCGGTTCCACATTCAAGATCTGCGTGGCTGCAGCCGCCTTGGAGAGCGGCTACACCACAGATTATTCCTACCAGTGCTTGGGCTGGTATGACCTGGAAGAACAGCGGTATCACTGCCACAACCGCTACGGCCACGACTGGCTGGATATGGCGGGGGCTATGGAACACTCCTGCAACCCCTATTTTATCAATCTGGGGCTCCATGTGGGAGGGCAGGCCATCTACAATATGGCCTACGCTATGGGGTTTGGTTCCGCTTCCCGGCTGGCGGAAGGGGTATCCTCGGCGGCAGGGGTGCTGCCTGGATTAAATGAGCTGATAGGCGGCGAACTGGCCAATTTCTCCTTCGGTCAAGGGAAGCTTACTGCAACACCGGTTCAGGTAGCCCAAATGGTAGCCTCAGTAGCCAACGGCGGCATGTCGGTGAGCCCTACCGTTTACCTGGGTACCACCAGGGACGGAGGTAATATCCTCCGGGATGGGGAAGGGGTCCCCAGCCGCAGGGTAATGTCGGAATCGACGGCTGCCACCCTCCGGGAGATGCTCATCGGCGTAGTGGAGGAGGGCAGTGGTTCCAAGGCGAAGCCTGACCGGGGCGGGGCGGGAGGAAAAACCGCTACCGCCCAAACAGGACTCTATGAAGGGGAAGAAGAGATAATCCACGGCTGGTTTGCCGGTTTTTATCCAGCCCAAGAACCTAAATACGCCGTGGTGGTGTTGGCGGAAGGTGGGGGAGAAGGCGGCGACAAGCCTGCGGAAGTCTTTGCCGCCATCTGCAACGGCATTGCAGAGCTGATCTTCCCTGACCTTACTTTGCCAGGTTGACGAGACAGCGGTTCCCCCAAAGAAAAACCCTCTGCCAGGAAGGCTTGTCCTTCCCGGCAGAGGGTTTTTTCAGAGAGAATGGTTCAGGCGGCGCTCCGGACAGGGCGCTGCCGGTTCAAAATCCGCATCACGATTACTGCGGCCACGGCGGTGATGATGATCTCGGGGATCATATAGCTGCCGTTATAGGAGAGAGAGTAGAACCACACAGGCATGTCCTCAGGAGCGTAGCTGCCCCAAATAAGGATGCCGGAAAGGAAGCTGCACAGATACCGCAGCAGCCCTGTGACCACCGTGCCCACAGCAACCTTGACCGAGGTGTTCTTAAAAGGAGCGCCGAAAACGCAGGCCAGACCCATAACGGTGTAGGCCAGTACGTAGTCCAGCAGAATGCACAGGAGCATGGCGCCGAAGGTGGTGCAGTACATAACGTTTTCGAACCCCAGCATCATCTGGATAAGGCTGAAGATGAAGCCGGTAAGGATTCCCCACTTGGGGCCGTGGCGGAAGGACGCCACCACCAGAGGCATCATGCTGCAGGCGGTAATGGAGCCTCCCTGAGGCCACTCAAAGATGGGAATATAGCCCAGAATGGTGGCCAGTGCGATCATCAGGGCACATTCCACAAGGGTTTTGGTTTTGGTGTTTCTCATAATCTGTTCCCTCCTAAATTTGTCTCCTGGAAACGCGTCGAGCGGGAAAAAGGAAAGGCGCCTTGCGGGATCAGCCGCAAGGCGCACAGGAAAAAAACCTAGTGCCCTACCCACGCCGGCATGCCCCATATCAGGTGAAAGGGTCATGGGATACTGTCCCATATCTCAGCCCGCACATACGGACCCCCCTGGTTGCGGAACCATAATACCACCCTTTGGTTTGACTGTCAAGGGAAAGGGGGCTATAATGATTGGGCAGTATTGGGAGAGGTAAGTTTCTCCCTCATGTTTTGTAAGGAAGGTACAGGTGACCCCCGTGAAACAGGCGGTTCTTTTTGATTTGGATG